>JAPOIJ010000311.1 GCA_029979005.1 Planctomycetota bacterium
GCTTGAGTCCATGGGAATTAAACTACCCGCCAGCATTTTCCGTGAACGCGTCATGATGGAAGACTAAACGACATTCGATTCATCGATTTAATACAAAGTTGGAAACCAAACCTTAGCCTCCGGAAAATACCCGAGCATTAAAGCGTCAAGAGTTCAATCATGTTTACTTACATTCTATTTGGATTGATTGCGGTCGGAATCGGCGGAATGGTCTTCGCTGCTTCGATGCTATTCCAGAATGATCAACAGGATCATATCGAAGATCGCTTGGCTAACTTGACTCAAAACAAGGGTCGTGGTTCAAACACCAAAGCCGCAACGCCCGCCAGTCTTTTGAACTCCCCCCTCGACGACGCCCCGGATAAAATCGAGGAATATCTAAATAAGCTCTTAAACCTGCGGAAATTCCTCAGTCAAACCGGTACTGAACTATCGATCGGAAACTTTATCGGACTTACGGTCGGAGCCACCCTGGGAACTGCCGTCTTAACCGCGATTTTTTTGCCGATCGGTTTTGTACCCGTCACAAGTCTTATTGCGGCAGTCCTGCCGTTCTGGACACTTTCGCTGCTTCGGAAAAGACGGCTAAACAAATTCGGTGAACAATTGCCGGCCGCGTTAGATCTCATGTCACAGGCGTTACGTGCCGGACAGAGTCTTCCATCCGGGATTCAACTGGTGGGAGCCCAGGTCGATCAACCACTCGGTCCGGAATTCCACCTCGCGTTCGAACAACAGAACCTCGGAATGACCCTCAACGATTCGTTGAGAGCGATGTCCGAGCGAGTACCTAATCTCGACCTCAGGTTTTTTGTAACTGCCGTCGTGCTTCAGCGACAAACGGGTGGTGATCTAGCGGAAGTTCTGGATAAGATCTCCAGCCTGACTCGCGAACGATTCAAAATCCGTGGACAGATTCAAGCACTGACGGGGGAAGGACGAATTTCAGGCGTGGTTTTGCTGGCCATGCCGCCCGTACTCTTTGTCGTCATGATGAAGCTCAACTACGATTACGTGATGATGCTATTCGAAGAACCTCTAGGGCAAAAAATGCTACTGGGAGGATTGATCCTCCAGTTTATCGGAGCATATTCAATCAAAAAAATCATCGATATTAAAGTATAACGAATGAATACTCTGCTACTTATTTCGGAAATTGACTTTGTTGCGATCCTCCCGTTCGCTGCGTTCGCCGCGATCGCAATTGGTTTCTGGGTGATCTCCGATATTTTCTTGAATGGAAAGTCGAAAACCGAGTCTCGACTCGAACAAATGAAAAACAGAAGCCTCGGCAAACCTGAGGTTGTTAAAAGCAGCGGTGGAGCGAAAGAAGGCATCACAAAATTACTCGAACAGGCGAGTCCAAAGATTGCCGAAGCGCTTCAACCGAAAAACGAAAAAGAAGCCAGTAAGCTTAAACAAAAATTAGACGAAGCCGGATGGCGAACCGAGAACGCTACTCAAATCCTGTCCACGCTCAAGGTCGTTTCAGCTGCATTTGGTTTTTTCCTGGGGGGTGGAGTCGCACTTTTCACAAACGGGATCAACACGTACAGTTTGATCTACGCGTTAGTGGCGTCGGTCGGATTTATGCTGATCCCCGAATTGCTGATCCGATTAATCGGCGTTCAACGAAAACAGAAACTGTTTCTCGGCCTTCCCGACGCCCTGGACCTCATGGTCGTCTGCGTGGAGGCCGGTCTAGGGATGGATCAAGCACTTCGAAAAGTTGCCGACGAAATGATGTTTACGCATCCGACCGTCGCTACTGAATTCAAATTATGCAATCACCAGCTTCAAATGGGCTCGACACGCGAAGTCGTCTTAATGGAATTAGGACGACGAAACGGCGTCGATGATTTAAAAACACTCGCATCAGTCATGATTCAGGTCGATAAATTCGGTACCAGCGTCGGAAAAGCACTCCGTATTCAAAGCGATGCAATGAGAACCAGAAGACGTCAGATTGCCGAAGAAAAAGCAGCGAAAACCGCAGTTAAATTAATTTTTCCCCTCGTTCTATTTATCTTTCCCGGTATTTTCGTGATCCTTGTTGGACCGGCAGCCCTAACCATGATCAATGAGATGCTGCCGCTTATGTCAGGCCAATAATTTCAGCTACAGAAGCCCCTCCCCTATTCCCACCAAAATCGAGCACAGAAAGTAGAACGCAATCGTCAAGCTTTTCCTGTTCGGACTATTCTAAAAATTCCGTTTTCACGGAAAAACCAAAGACCTTTCGCAAAATTTGTCGCTGAGGTCTTTATTTTTTTCCGCAACTTCGTTTCAAAGCGCAGCCTTGCAACGGCAAAACCGATATTAGAAATGAGCGGATGCCTTCATTGCATTTCGCACCATGCGGTAAAGGACTGTCTTCACGGATTCACCAACCAGACGATCTTTATCAAAACGGAGTCTTGCATTGTGGCCAGTCTTAAAATGGCGACCTGAAATAGCAAGACTGACCCATCAATCGGAGTAAAGTGATGCAACATCTTAAGCCACTATTCGCATTTGCCACTGTCTCATTGGTCTTAATTGGCCTTTCCGAGGCGCAAGAAAATTCGGCCTATA
>JAPOIJ010000181.1 GCA_029979005.1 Planctomycetota bacterium
CGTTTCTTTTTTTCTCCACCCCCACCCCCAAAAGACGTCGAATTCTCAAACGTCTCTTGCAGACTTGGAATGTTGGACTGATTCATTGCGTTGGAATCGAATAAGCATGATGAGAAGGTCGAATTCAAGGTCAATCGAATGTCGGCCTTGAGGATGCATCGACTCGGTCAACTGGCGTCGACGTCACGACCCTTTTGATTATAGATAGGCCGAGAAATCAATAACAGAAAGCAAATTCGAATAATCTGCAAAAACTACCAACCCCGTGATAAGTATGCGGGATGAAAGAGACCTTACCCCCGAATTCGTATCACAACCCAGTGGGGATAAAGGAATTCCTAAAATCGTGGCAGTTCGATCGTGGCAGTTCGCAATCGAATCGATGAGCTTGCGAGTGCGGAACAAACTAAATGATCCCTACAATCCGAACGGAATCTCAGCGAGGTTGGTTCCCCATCAAGAACTTTAGTTTCTGGCAAGTTGACCGCTCTGTTTGCGCAGCGCCAAACAATTGAAGCACAATCAAAACTCAAACTTAGGCGCGAGGATCAAGAGAATTGGTGTAAAGAACAACCAAAGTTCCTGCTGCAAGAAGACTCCACGGCAACCAATCCTGTGGACGGAACACACCGGTCTTGTCCGGGCCAATCACGGTCGTCTGGCCTGACTGGTTAGCCTTCGGCGTTGCCATTGGTGCAATTTCAGACCTGCGTTGACCAAAACCGGCGAGACTAAACTCGGATCGTTGATTTCCATTTTGCCGGCGATAATTCTCTTCGGTTCGATACGGATCACCGAAGCTGGATGAACCAAAACCGGAATTCCGCATCGTCGAACGTGGGGCTTGGTAACCGGCCTGAGCCATGCGAAATTCTTCGTTAGCTAGGCTCGGGTTGGTTTTTGCAGGACTATCAAAGAGCATTGCCGCCACGAAGTTTGGCACCCGCGCACCATGAATCACAAATTGCTGCGTCACCAAACATTCAAGCCCGGTGATGATCAACATGATACCCACGGCAAAAAAGAAGGCACGCCACATGTCTCAATCCTCGAAATATGCAAAACTTAAAGGGTCGCTAAATTCTTCCCCCATTGGTTGTTATCGGATGGAGTGATCAAGATAGGTAACTTTATTGCGTGGTCTAGTTACCAGCAGTACAGTCCTAATACCAACTACAGTCCCTACTCAAGCCACGCTGAACGTATTCCAGACCGTCTCCTCTGGGCGAAGGTGAAGAGGAAACCGTTTACAAATATCGGGATTTTTCCGAATAACCGGTCAGGACTTGTGGTAAGCATCGCCAGTGCCGAGTATGATGACATTACCAAAGTTTGCTGAGATTCCTCGTACATCGCTCTCAGTAAACCACCCACCACCATTGTCTCAATCGATCTTTTTTTGGAATTCGCCTCGCCCAACCAACAAATTGAGATGCCTAATCAATCGAACCCTCAAGTTGACGAATCTGATTCTTCGCAAGTAAACCCACACATTCTTATCATTGATGATGATGTTGAGGTTACTGAATCGATTCGGCAAGCGCTGGTTGCCACCGGCTATTCAGTTTCCGTTGCACTCGACGGTAACCAGGGCCTGGCCTATACCGAAGCAAAATCACCCGACTTACTGATTTTGGATATCATGATGCCAAGACGGAGTGGATTTTTGGTGCTTGAGCGATTGCGGCAAAACGACTCAAAACCAATTCCCGTCATTATGATCACGGGTAACGAAGGTGCGAGGCACCGAGAATACGCGGAGATGTTGGGGGTCGACGACTACATAAACAAACCGTTTACAATGGATCGCCTGCTCGACAGCATTAGCGATTTACTGAGTCAATAAGTCGTTGCTAGTTAAACTTTCCAGCGTGGCGAGCGCGATTCGCGAGACAAAGAGCAGCCTGGAAAGTTGATTCACTTTCTAGTAAAAGTGTCGGCCAAATCGATGCAATTTAGCCCGGTGGCTTACTTCCCGATGTCGCGTGTCTCGGAGGGGCCCAAACGACTCGCTTTCTGATTCTCAAGCTTTATCGCGTCGTAAACCTCCTGACGATGGACTGGTATTTCCTGAGGAGCATCGATTCCCAAACGGACCTTGTCCCCCCGGATATCTACAATGGTGATCATGACGTTATCGCCGATCATGATGCTTTCGTCTCTGTGCCGCGACAAGACCAGCATGGCTGGCTCCTTAAATCTTAAATTGAATTCCAACAAAGTCGCCTAACGGAAACCTTCCCGTTGTTTGCGAGCGAACAAATTCCTTTGCAATCCTTTGCTGTAGGGCTTACTCCGTACCAACCAACGGAAACGGGGCAAAACGATACTCCCTGTGTTCATCGGCTTAACTCTGGTACACAAAACAGAAAAGCGGCTGACTTGTCTTATGTTCCGTGAATGAGGAATATCACGGAGGTGTTATTCCGTTCGTAACGACTAAAACGCCATTTGCGCGACGACCCAACGAATTTAGCAACATGCTGGGGCCGTAAAATCCCTGGCAGAGAGCGCGAATGACGCGGGCAATAAACGGCTCAAACTACGCACTGCGTTTTAAACTAATCGGCAAAGTTGCCAACTCATACTGCATCGGTTGAGCATCGACCGTTACTACCTGACAACCAATTCGTCGATCCAAATTGATAACGAGCGGTGCTCGCATATTTAATGTCAGAGTCTCATCACTTCGACTTACGATCCCAAGAACGTACGCCTGTTCAACCGATGTTAACTGCAAAACATCTACATCAGAAGGCTCTAAACGCACCTGATATTCCGGTACAAATCGACGTGGTGAGACAACAGGCAATGCGATGTCGGCGTGTTGCATGCTCTGCAACCACGCTACCGATGAGTTGTCAGCGTCAGCGAGCAGAACCCAGTGGCGACAATCTTCGAACCCCAAGAGTCCATTTCGAAAAAACAAGATATCGTCCGGTTCGATTTCGATCGCGGCAAACCTTGTTGTGTGAATTTTCATCTCGACACCGTGTAATTAACGTTTTTCTTGGCAGCGACTATCCCCATACGAATTGCGGGGAAAAATCACGCCGTCCTTCTTTTCATCGGCGACTCGGGACGACTGCTTAAGTTAAAATAATCCGATTGTTCGCATTTTCCCAACAAACCAAAGTTGGTGGTTTCTCAGGGTTCATCTCGACACCGATTCCTGATTTCCCTACGATAATAAAAGAACTCAACCGCCAATGTCCCTTGGCTGCCACAGGTGCTAGCGATGCCCAACAAATGCTTTTTGTTACGCCAAACAGCCGCTCCACACGTTGGCTATCCGCTCGCGCGAATGCTGCCCTATCGATTATTAAGAACAAAAGTTGGCTTTTGCTCCGTAATTTCAGCGTTCATCCTACTCGGGTCACTCCCGGCCTTATCTGCCCAGACTGAACCCGCATCGAAAAATCACCTCAATGGCTCAGAAGAAACGCTGGCAACATTTAGTTCGAGAAATCGCACACGACAAGCCAATGCAATCACGCGAGCGTTAAACGAGCTTGATTCACCCATTTTTAAAAATCGGGAAAAGGCAATCCAGGACTTGGTAAAGCTTGGCGAACCTGCCATCGAACCGCTTGCCCTCAGATCGCTGGACTGCACTCCTGAAACGGCTTGGCGAATCAGAAAAATACTGGAAGAAATCAGTATCAGCGGAGAAGAAACAGTTTTCTTGAAGTCGATTGCTATTTTGCAGATTCGATTTCGAAGTGGGATGAAGAACGCAGCCATCCAGCAATCATTTGCCAAGCTGGAAGCGAGGTGGAAATCCAACCGAAAAAAAATGGCAATTAAGGATCTCAGAAACCTTGGAGCGACGGTCGTTGATCCACTGGAAGATCTCGACGAGGACATGGCACAAATAGCTGGTTTTCAGAATGCAGAAATTCTTCTCAACGGTCCGGGCCTTGCTTTTCCATTCCCTGCTGATCCTTATCAACTTGACAATCCGACTCCATTTCAAACAACAAAACGAGAGTATCAAAAACTTCCTTCGAAATCTGAGTTACGGGATCAAATCACCAAGATTGTAAATTCGGATGCGGAATCCAATCGTGATTTGGTTTTCAAGAAAACCAAAAAGTCACCAGATCCTAAAAAGAGCGAGAATGCAATAGCTGAGAGGAACCGCGATGACGACAACTTAAAACTAGAAATACTGTTAATTCAACAAAGGAATAATCAACTCAATCGAAATCTACTTGGCAGGCCCTTGGGCAGTCGGAGTATTGGATTAGACATCACTTTTGGTCCGCAGTGGACTGGTCAGACCGATGATTTTCTTGCGCTTGATGAAGTTGGAAAAATTGACAACATTTCATTCATCGAACACAAGGTGTCAAGCGACTTATTAAGTCGTCTTGCTGAAATTACATCGATGTCGAAACTCTCTTTTGAACGATGCCAACTCGACACAGACAACATTTCCAACCAACCGTGGGGCGACTTAACTTCACTAGAATTCAAAAACACTGCCGTAAAACCGGGGCTTGTCCAGGCATTCGCCTCTATCAAATCACTCATCTCGCTCGAGTTCGCAAACTGTAAAATTCAAGAGGGAACGCTTCAATCCATTCGTAATTTTGAAAATATTCGCAGCCTGATGTTTAAGGATACTGAAGTTGACGAAGCTGTTTTTAAGTCGATCGAGCCTCTTTCTAATATCAAACATTTAAGTTTATCGGCTTGCAAATTTTCGACAGCATCTTATCGAAGGCTAAAACGAACGAGACCAGATATTAACATTGATTTTTCTGGTCAGGCTTTTTTCGGAGTTCGCGGGACACCCGCGGGAATCGGTAGACCCATGATCATTGGGCCTGACGGAAACATCGCGCCACCCGACCACTCTCAAACTGGCGGAGCTCTAATCTCTGATGTCATCCCACAGTCTGGCGCCGCCAAAGCCGGCATTGAAGTTGGAGATATCATTGAATTTATCAATGGTGAATCCATCGTTCAGTTTGAGGACTTAAGACTGCAAATCGCTCAATACCGGGCGGGTGAAAAACTGAACGTTGGAATCATTCGAAACGGCGAGGCCATGGAAGTCGAAGTCGAACTCGGCGATGCCACCAGCGTTCCACCCAACTAGCCCTAATCGGTCACTTGAACCAGCCCTTTAGACTAACTTCGCAGTGTGGCAGGACTAATCCTCCGAAACCTCTCCACCAAAAACATGGTTCGAAATTCGTTTTTCGAACTAGCATGTCAACGCTCGAAATTCCCCGCAATAAAAATCAATGGCCGCGTGGATCCAAAGAAAAATTCCAATCCTGAATCACCACGTATAGCCTTGATAGATTTTATTTGATAAACTCCGACCCTAACATTTCCACCAAAAATGAGTAAAGAAATGTGGCGGCAAACGTCCACTTTGTTGCTCTTCTGCAAAGATTTTGTTTTACCCACAAAATGCCCGAGTGGCGGAATTGGCAGACGCTCAGGATTTAAAATCCTGTGTCCTTACGGACGTGCGGGTTCAAGTCCCGCCTCGGGTACTTAAACAAAAAAAGGCTTCCATAAGGTTATGGAAGCTTTTTTTTTCGTCAAACTGCATCGACGATCCAGACACAAAGCTACAGAATCGTCTCGTCCTTCTGAGGATTTCGACCAATAAACGGATACTGCTCAAGATCGACGACTTGGCCGCTAACTGGCCCGCATTCATCGGAAAGCCAATAAACTGCGGACGCCGCAATTTCACAAGGCTGAATAATTCTTCCCGAAGGCGCATAACTTTTTGGCAATTGGTTCACCCAATCATCTCCCAGTCCCTCAGCACGCTTTCTCTCATTCTCGGCTTCGGTTAGAACCCAACCGGGATTAATTTGATTCACCCGAACCCCGTCTTCCCGCAATAAAGTATCACCTAGATTCCGCGTCATCGTCATTAATGCGCCTTTAGAAACACTATAGGGCAATAAATTCGCCTCACCACAATAGGCATTAACACTGCCGATATTCAAAATCGATCCACGTCGTTTCTTTAGTTCCGGTAAGGCCGCACGTATTAAAAGATACGGGGCCAAAGTATTAATTCGCATGAACTCATTAAAACGTTCGGCCGAGGTGTCGTAAATTGTGCCTGTAGCGATTAATGCTGCGTTGTTAACAATCGCATCCAGCTTTCCAAATTTTTGAACCGCAAATTCGACAAGCCTTTCCGGTGCTCCATCGTTGGTCAAATCTTCAATCAGCACGGCAGCTCGATCGGCCCCCAATTCGTCAACCAGCAAATCACCAAGTGATTCCTGTAGACCGTTTATAATTACCGAGGCACCTTCTTTGACAGATCGGCGAACAATTGCCTTGCCAATTCCAGTGCACCCCCCAGTCACTACGATCACTTTATTTTCTAAGCGCAACGTGACCTCCTACCGTAAAAACTATCGATAAGTTTCACAGCAATCCGCTATGAAAACACACCGAGATAATTATGATTCCGAGCTGATAAAAATAATGATGCGTTAAGACCGAGTGCGTTACTTTTTTATCTCTCGGATTCGAATCGACCGGAAACGGAGGTTGTGAGGTTGTCCGTGATCTTGCAGACCAATATAGCCCTCGAGAGGCCGGTCTTTCATTGCACCTTCATTTAGCTGAATATCCGTGATTTGTTCACCGTTAAGATCGACTTGCAAATGATTCCCGATGCAAGTCACAACCATTCGATTCCATTGATTAGGAGGACGCGACATATTTTTTGTGGCGCCCACGGTTCGAATAATGCCCCCGTGATCATGATGCCCTAACGGCCCGGTTTTCTTCGACGAATCAAGAATCTGAGCCTCAATTCCCGTCTCTACTGGGTTATCGCGATCTGCGACGCGAAAATAAACTCCACTGTTCCCGCCGGGGGGATACGCATACTCAACATCGAGAACGAAATCTTTGTATTTTTTCTCAGACCACAAATAATCACCGTATCGCTGCCATCCCTTTTCACCTTCACGCGGCTGAATCAACAAGACTCCATCCTTCTCGACAATCCAATTGCCAGTTGTCACCCACCCGTTCAGATCCGTGCCGTTATACAGCGAAACAAATGAATCAAGGTTTCGCAATTTCACATTGCGCCATCGGACTTCGTAGGGTCCCTGGCCACGACCAATTCCATGCACTTGCAATCCGATAAATCCACGCCCATGCGTTTTAAATTTCTCTTCGTGCGTAAGATCAGATACCGGCTCTCCATTTAGCCACGTCTCTATTTTATTTCCAAAGGCAACGACGTGGTAATGATTCCACTCCCCCTCTTTAAACAGGGTATGCGCTTTTCGGTCTTCGCTCGGCGTCATCCATCCACCAGCGGCTTCGCCGTAAACATAGCCAGCCATTCCATCGGTCGAAATTTCAACCTGCGGACCGTTGACGCGTTCTTGGGGATCATCGTTCTTCGTTTGGGAGCGAATCTGAACTCCTGAATTCAATCTTGAATCGACCTTGACGTCGAATACTAATTCAAAATTACCAAAAACCTCATCCGTACAAAGAAATGAATTGGGAGACCCATCTGAAGTGGTTCCAACAATCATTCCATTTTCTACGCGATACTTTGCTGTCCCATTCCGTTGCGTCCAACCTTTAAGGTCTTTACCGTTGAACAAATCGACAAATCCGACTTGATCCTGTGCAGGGCAAAATGCTGCCGAACAAACCATCGAAACGAACGCAGCAAAAATTAATGTGAAACGAAGCATTTAAATGACCCGCGTTAAAAGTATTCCATCTATTTACCTATCCAACGAGTTCTACAACCAAGGTCAATCAACACGTTAGATGACGTCAGCCCTCAATCTAGTGCACCCTCCGACAACCTGCAAATGCTCAAAGGAATTTCGGCAGAGTCGAGATACGCCTTTATCCTCGATGAAAATTGCGAACCGGCGATTGCTGAAAGAGAAGTAGCAGACGCGAACGATAAGCGACGCAGGAGCGATGAGATTCCATCGACAAAGGCATTCCACACAATAGAAAACCAGACGGTCGAGCGGTTAAGAGCCAGACTTTTCACTTGTTTTTTTAAGCTTTTTGTTTTCCGTAGGTTTTGGCGCTGCCTTGACCTGCACCTTCTTATCAGGGTTGTTATCAGCCCCCGCTTTCTTCACATCTGTCTTCTTCACATCTGTCTTCTTCACATCTGTCTTCTTCACATCTGTTTTATTCAATTCCTTTTTCTTAGACCCCGGCTTCGGGTTTTCAG
>JAPOIJ010000221.1 GCA_029979005.1 Planctomycetota bacterium
GGATCGAGTTTTTGCGTTTTCAGTGGAACGCCGGTGGAGGCTCGGGTCGAAGCTTCGATTGGTAGATTCGGCAAGAGTGCTCGTTTACGCCTTTAAATTGTCATTCCTTACCTGATTTGTCGTAACGCACTATTGTTCGCGGCTTTCTGAGCCATCGAATTGCCTCGCCGAGCAGCTGCCAACGATGCAGTAGATTCAATCGTGGGTTTCCGAACTGCGTGGGTCAGGACGCTCGGGCGATTACTTGGAAAAGTTAATTCGTGTTTCATCTCTACGTTGGTTCTTTAGGCAGCGTCAGTCTCGGGATGGATGTCCGCGTCACATTGCTAATTTAGGGTTGATTGCTGGTTTCCCAATGCATGCCATCTTCACGTCTTGGTTTCAGACGGCTGTACTTCTAAAGAAAAATCGATTTGCCTGTCGCAGTGTCATGTCCATTAGCGAATAGCCGATAGGAAACGCCTCACTTTTTTGATTTAATGCGGGTTGCGATGACTTTGGCGTCGGGATCGTGAGCTTTAAAAGTAGGGTGTTTTCATTTTCATCCCCCTAATTCTGCGGAGTTCAAATCATGGCGCTTAAACGTAGTTTGCAGTTGCTCTCAATAACAGCGATTACTTTCCTATTTTCCGGTTGCTGCATTTCCCCCATTGACGAAGACATCGACTCGACGCAGGTCCGATATTTTTCGGGATTTACGGTTGATGGCGATGAATTGATCTCAATCCAGGCGGCCGACCCTGAAACCTATGAGTGGGAAACCATTACGACGGTACGCCCTTCAACTCGGCGCTCATGGAGACATTGGTATTCGGGTGCTACTCCCATTTATCGGTGGAGTCGTCGAGTGCATATTCCATCCAAATACTGGTACAACGATTCACTCGTTATCTCGATTGATGACACACCGGTGCGAACAATCAATAAGGTGTGTCATGTTCGAATGGTCGATGCTGCAAACAATGTTTTGCGAACCTATAAACAACCACTCACCGAAGAAGAGCTCAGGCACGGAAATCCTGTTGATATATTTATGGAGAAGGGCAACACAAAGGAGCATTTGAATTTGCAGCTTTTGGTTGACTAGCCGGATTAGTGATACATCGGTCCTGCCCTTCCATGGAGACTTGACGCCGTGTGAGCGATTGCCGGTGCACGCTGTCTCACCTCAAACTTCCGTTTAATTGAGACAGCGGCACCGTTGATTTGCAAAATCACCAAAATTAAATGGGATCCCGGCGGTTAAGAAATGAATGTTTCCCATTTGATATCGTCATTGTGTGAGTGGGTGAACCCCATCGCGCGTTCCTCTCTGACTGTCTCTTCGGGGCGAAAGGCCATTACATAAGTTTTTCGCCAAATGTCAGACGTGTTACCTCCGGAGCCATGAACGATGCGCTCGTCGTGAATGGTGACACTTCCACGTTTAACCGGAAGATAAATTGGCTTATCGGTCTCTTTACTCTCGATCATAAGGGTATGGGATTCATCGCGATTTTGAGCCAGATCATCTGAACCACTGTAATTGACTGGACGATGGGCTCTTAATTCGGGTTCTTTATTTGTACCGGGAAGTACCACGAGACACCCATTCTCGACGTCAGAATCAGTAAGTGCGAGCGAAAAAGTCGCCGTCCACGTGTTCTTGGTTTTTGGCCAGTACCCTAGATCTTGATGCATCAAGAATTTGGCTTGATCTTTTCCGGGCTTCTTGGCCAAGAACTGGTCATAATCCATTTCAGTCTTACCTTCGGGGTAAAGCTGACTGGAAACATTGGATGCGATCTGATGAAAAATGTTGTTTTCTAATTCTCTGCAATAATGGGTTGGCAGTACGGCATTGACCAGTCGAAATTGTTCGACCGGAGTACCATAAGGCTGGCTCATATCGCAAAAGTCGCGTCCCATTCCCTCTTGCTTGCCTGCGATGAAATGATCGAACCAGTGGTCGAGTGTCGCGACTTCCGCTTCGGTCATGAACTCGTCAAGAACGAGGTACCCCTGATCACGAAACTGAACAATTTCTTCCTCAGTCAATTTGTAATTTAAGCCATCCCGCCGATGGGCACCTGAGTCGGGATTAAAAACCTTTTGTGTATCAGCTGGTAGTTCCATGATTTCGTTCCTGAAGATTGGTTGACGCCGGAGGCATTCTTAACAGTGAAATGTTATTACTGGTGTTTCAAATTCAAATTCTTACGAATTTAAGCCAAGTTATTTTGGTCTGTTTCTATTAGTGAGCAGTCGATATTCAAATTTTTGCCGAAGTTTGCGCACGTGTCCACACAATATCGACCAATTCCTGATACTATGGTTTCATGTCGTGCGTCGTCATGGAGTGAGGGGGAGAATTGTCAGCCTGACTCATTGCAAGGTGTCGGATTCGGTTCCCACGAAGTTTAATCGAGGGGTGTAGGTGAGTATCAACAACGAATCCATAGAGAACCTGCCTGGCGAGTGCTTTCGCGTTTTGAGATGGTACCACGATGTCAATGTAGTAGAAATGTTCGATACTCAACGCCAATGTTTTGTTGAGTTGCAAGGTGTGGGGAGTCATTGGCATCGGCATCCAGAAATTGAGATAACACTGGTAACTTCTGGTAGTGGAATTCGTGTCATTGGAGACGAGTCCATTACTATTCCGAAATCAGAAAGCCTGGTCGTATTGGGGCGGGGCTTACCCCATTATTGGAAATTCAATGAAAAATCTGCTGGGGTTTGCGTTCAGTTTAGCGATATCCGCTTGATAGGGTTGCTGCCAGAGCAGTCGCGCGTTGAGGTCAAGAAATTTATTGACCGGGCTTCTTCTGGTTTGGAGTTCTCTTTGGAGCATTGTAAGGATGCCTTTGGGACCTTAGAGCAGCTTTCAAGTGGAATTGAGGGAAAAAATCGTCTCGAAAGCTTTGGTCTATTTCTTCAATTGATTGGGCAATTAGCTCGGGCACCGGCTACCTGCGTTCGCCGAATTTCTAAGATGAGTTTTGATGGTTCGTTTAGCGACGATAACTATTTCAAAATGCAGATTGCCGTGAACTGGATAATGTCAAACTATCAATCAGGTATTCAATTGGTAGATGTTTTAGAGCTTGTCAAAATGAGTAAGACGAGTTTTGCGCGGCATTTTAAAAAGTTTACTGGGTTGAGTTTTAGCAAATTTGTAAATGAGACTCGTATTTCTAACGCCTGTTTACTTCTCCATTCGACGGAATGTTCAATCAGCGAAATTGCTTTAGAGTCGGGTTTTTCAAACTTGTCAAATTTCAATCGATTGTTCCGCCAGAGTAAAGGTATTTCCCCTTCCCAATACAGAAGAACCCCCTAGTCTCGCGGATTTAGGACGTAAGCGCCAAGCTTAAATCTCCCTCATCTAAGGGGGAAGTTTTGCGTTCATTTTGAACACGTGTTGTTGAACCGTCCGGTACGACATCGGGGCTCTGTTTTAAGCTTCGATTTCAGGTGAAGCAGGATGACTGGGCTCAAAGCGACATGCTCAGTTTCCCAGAAAATATGCAAAGCAAATTGCCAAGCGTTTCGGTCAGGTTTGACGGGATGACTTGAAAAGCTATGTTAGACGAGGAAGCAAGTGATAGAACGATATGGGAATTGGTTTAAATTGATTGTCAGTTTGTCACGCTCGTTAAACATTTGAGAAGTTGGTGGAATTCAATGTTCAGACTATTTGTTCTTCGTAAGTATTCGGCAGCGTTTGCGTTTTTGGCTTTGTCTCTTTGCCATGCATACAGTCATGCTCAGACTCCTCCGGTGGAACAGATCGAAAAAGACCGAAGCAGTGAGGCATCTTCTACTCGAAGTGACCTTTCTAACGATCGGTTGGTTGAAGGGGCGGACGAGCAATCGCAGCAAGTTGAGGAAAACACCAAACTCGATGTTAAGATCGGGGCGATTGTTTTCCCTTCTTATGATTTCGAAATGGGAAAGAAAAAGCTTTCTTATGGCCTTTACCTTCCCAAGACATTTGACGCATCAAAAACCTATCCATTAATCGTCGTCTTGCACGGTTTGAATAGTAACCCAGGGCAAATCCTTGCTTATCCAGGACTAACCAAATATGCCGATGATAAAAATTATATTTTGGTGGCACCGATGGGGTACAACGAGCGTGGTTGGTATGGAAGTCGCGGTGAAGGTGGCGGAAGGGGAGGAGATCCCGAAAATCTGGGCAAGTTGAGCGAGCAGGATGTTATGAATGTGCTCAAATTAACCCGAAAAAATTTCAAAATTGACTCTGATCGAATCTACTTGTTTGGACATTCCATGGGTGGTGGTGGATCGATGCATTTAGCGATGAAATATCCAAAAGTCTGGGCAGCGATCGCAGTGATCGCACCCGCCGCGTATGGCGACCGCACTCGGCTTGAGTCGGCAAAGCACATTCCAGCGTACGTGGTGCAGGGGGATCGAGATCGTTTAGTTTCGGTGGGGGCTACTCGCAAGTGGGTTGAAAAGATGAAGGAACTGGGAATGAAACATGAATACGTCGAAGTTAAAAACGGTGGTCATGTCCGTCTTGCCTGGCAACACTTTGACGGCATCTTTGATTTCTTCGCTGCCAACCCACGGAAAGATTTGAGCAACACAAAAGATGATTCGAAGCAGTCTAAAAAGTGACTAAAGCTTTTGGGTGTCGTGTTGGCAAGCGAGGTCGGCTTGGTACCTATTCTGATGTGCATAAGGTCGCGTTTCAGTATTTCATGCTATTCTAATCTAAGCTGTTGGCTGGTTTACTTGCCATCAATGGCGCGCCTAACTTAATTGTCATCAGAGTGGATAATGTTCTGCTGTTCGCCGTTTTTTGAGGCAATGTAGTGACCTGTATTCCATTGAGCTTTTGACCAATTTAATTCTCTCTGTTAAGCTCTCGCCAACAAGAACTTGTGAGTATTGCAAATTTTCTTTGCACCGATTGTCGCCTTTGGAGTCTCGATTGTGTTATTTAGCCAGTGTTCTTTTGTTCGCGACAGATCTGCCATCTTGATGGTGTTAGTCATTATTTTGTCCGCGAATGCTGTTGCTCAGGATCCGCCTGCGACTTCCGGGCCAATGGTTGGTCATACGACGGATTCAAGTGCAATTATTTGGATGTACGCTCCTAAAAATTCGGAATTAGAGATTTCCGTCAAAGAGGTGGCTAATCCAAATAGAGTTTCGAGGTACAGTTTCGAGCCGGTTTCAGATCCGGCCGGCGTCCTAGCCGGAGTTCCCTACACTGTGACGTTGAGCGGATTAAAACCGCTGACAAATTATATTTATCGAGTGTACGTTGACGGTGAATCTGAGGATGTACACGGTGGAACGTTTCAAACTGCTCCTGTTGTAGGAAAGGCAAGCAAGTTTCGTATGGCGGTGACATCGTGTATGAAATTTGGGCAACCCCAAACGTCATGGCAATTGCTGTTGAACGAAAAACCGAATTTGCATGTAACGTTGGGCGATACTCAATATAGTGATACCACGAATCCAACAATTCAGTGGAAGCATCACCTTCGATATCGTGCAGTTCCAGAATTCAACGCTGTGTTGCGGTCGACTCCCAATTACGCGATGTGGGATGATCACGATTATGGTCCCAATAACTCGGACGGCACGGCTGCTGGTAAAGAGAATTCCCTAGTTGGTTGGAATCAAGTTTGGGCGAATCCTGAGACGGGTACGGCTGACACCCCCGGTGCATTCTTTAAGTTTACGTGGGGAAATGTCGAGATTTTTATGGTTGACGGTCGGTATCATCGGTCACCCGATAATGCTCCAGACGACGATAAAAAACGTATGCTTGGCGATTCTCAGTTTAATTGGTTGGTTGACGGTCTTAAAAATTCGAAGGCAAAATTTAAAGTCATTGCGTCGGGTTCTACGTTAGCCGACAGTAAAAATGATGGGTGGCGGATTTACACCTTTGCGCGTCATCGCCTGTTTGATGCAATTGGTGAAAACAAGATAAGCGGCGTGATTTATATGTCAGGTGATGTCCATCGCTCTCGCGTATGGACTCATCCAGAAAGTGATCGCGTTGGCTATCCCCTGATAGAGGTCGTATCCTCGGGTGTCGCTAACAGCAAATCATTAAGTTACGCCACAGTTGATTTTGACACTACAATTGAAGATCCATCGGTTCAAGTTCGAATCATCCACGGCGACGGAAAAACTTACGCCGACAAAACATGGAAACTATCTGAGTTAACACCAAAAGAATAGTTTGGGATAGCGTGGGA
>JAPOIJ010000001.1 GCA_029979005.1 Planctomycetota bacterium
AGTGAACGACGGTTTTGCTAACCCCAAAAAATGAGCGGACCCCTACTGAATTTGCGCAGAGGGAGGTTCAAAAACTACAGGAGATGATTCCTGCCTCGCCGATCAGAGAGCCGGCGAGAGCGGCAGGTTGATCGCCTTCGGCCGGAGCAACGGGAGTGCCTTCGGGTAGTCCAAGGCGAGCCGCTCCATTTGCGTTGAGAGTGCCTCCGGATTGTCCGGCTCGCCGGACCTCGGGTAAAAGCGAATGCAGAGGCTTGGAGTGGCCGGCGACGCTGTCAAATTTTTTCAAAAGCCCGTGATCATAATCGAGTGTTTCCTGGGCAATTGGGAACATGCCCGCTGCATCACCAATGCCCAATAGCCATTCACCGGTGAGCTGGTAAGAGAGCCAGCCGGAGGGTGTTGTTATGTGACAGGTTTGTTGGGCAAGTTCTGGACGATTGCGTAACGTCCAGAGCCATCGTGCAGAGGTGATTCTCTTGGGCATTTTAACGCCCAACGCTTGGGTAAGCTCGTTTTCTTCTCCTTCGTTTCTGGCGTCACACCAAAGTCTTGCTGGTCCCAGCGAGGTGCCGTTCTCGTCCGCGAGAACTTCGCCGTGCATTTGGCCTGAGATTCCAATTGCCAAAACTTCGAAATCGTCGCTAATTTGATCGCGAAGGTTCCGCATTGCGTCTGAGAGTGCGTTGTCCCAGTCAGTAGGAAGTTGTTCGTAGCATCCTTCATCAAGATTCGGGACCATCTCGTAACCGGCTTCACCGGTTCCAAGTACGTTCAGGTCTTCATCGGTAAAAATGACCGAAAGTCCTTGCGTGCCGGCGTCAATGCCTAGGTAGCCCTTGATAGTCATTGGTTTGTGTCCTCAACTTCGAACAGTGACTTGGAATCAACAATATCTCAAAACAAAGACCTTCCTTGAGTGGTCGATCTCTTGATTCATACTCTCGCCATGAACTGGTTTAAATTTCACCAGCAAGTCCACGTTCATAATACTTATGCGTGATCGATTCCTGATTTTCTAGTAACCAGTCGATACTAGGTTCGTTGCACATCGCCTTTCGAATCGCTTGAGTTGTGGCTTCTCGATGAATTTCGAATAGAGCTTTGTGATCGAGGTTGTCATCGGTTGCGACTCCGGGATTTAACCAAACAGAACAGATGATTCCCAGATCGTTCGCTTTTTCTTTGGGGATGAATCCCGCGCGAACTGCATCCAGGACGCCGTTGGCGATTGCTGCCTGAACGGTTCCCATCAGGATGTTTGTGTACCGAGAGCTCTTAACGGTGACTTTACTGACCATCAGGGTTACGGGGCGGACCTGAATATCTGTATTCAGAATTGCGAATACTTTTGAGTGTCCCGCGGATTGGTTGCCGGTTAAGGTCGCGATTGCGGTGCCCACCGGACCATCGAGTTCGCCAATGACGATCTCAGGCTCAGCAGCGGTAAAAGGAGGGCCTCCCGCAATTAGGCATTCGCCGGTTCGCATTACAATTCGTTCGCTCATGTTCAGCTCGCTATTTCTAATTTAAAAATGATAACTTTTGTTAGGTAGATTCTGAGTCTAAGATCTGTTGGCTAATATGTCACGGGTGTAATAATAAAAATGGAACTATCCGACGCGATACCCGTTCTAGTGAATATTGGCGTGAGTTGGTTGATATTTCAATTAACCCTTTATCATCTAAAAGTTATTTATCTTTGGAAAATACATGATCGAAGTAGAATTAAAGTTTCCAGTAGCTTCGATTGAACAGGTACGCGATCAGATAGTGTCTTTGGGGGCAATTTCTGAGGGCGTTTCGATTCAAGCCGATGAGTATTTCAATGACCTCAAACGCGACTACGCAAAACTGGATATTGCGGTGCGAATTCGGCAAAGCGATGACAAATATTGGCTTACATTTAAAGGGCCGAATCTCGATCCGGCGGCAAAAATTCGAAAAGAAATCGAAATGCCACTCAAAGATGCTCTGGCTGCTGAACAGATGAAGGGGGTGCTGGACGGGATGGGTTTGGTTTCAGTTGCGAAGGTTATGAAGCGCCGAGAAGAATTTGTCGGTCGCGGAGAATTGTCTTCTGTCCAGTTTTGCCTCGATGAAGTGGCGGAAGTGGGCGGGTTTGTCGAATTGGAATCGGTTGTCCCGTCACAAGACGGCGTGGAACCAGCGAAGCTCAAGCTGCGTGCTCTGGCTGATCAGTTAGGTTTATCGGGCTCCACGCGAATAAGTTATCTGGAGATGTTGCTAAAGTCACGTGAGTCGATGCCTTCAGATTCGTCGAGGGGTCCTCGTGAAAATCAGACGGAATGACTAGACTTGCGGCATGTCCTCCGAACTGCCCGACGATCATTCTGAAACACAACCGCTGCGTTCACCCATTTCTCGCGCTCATCGAAGATCTGACGAGCAGGAGTGCGTCGCCCCCGTTCGGTCGGTGAGTGAACCACCCAACCATGCCCATAATTTTCGGTTGGCAGTCATCTACATGGTTTTCATGCGAACGGGGTGGATATTCAAAACTGAGAGCATCATCATGCCCGCGGTTCTCGATGTCATCGGTGGCTCCGGATGGTTAAGAGGGTGCTTGCCGATGCTCAACCGCCTTGGTCAGAGCTTACCACCTATGTTGGCATCCGACCGGGTCCGTGGGGCTAAATTAAAAAAACTTGGCTTGTTTGCCACCACTTCAACCATGGGTGTTTGTTTTTTATTGCTTGCGGCAATTTGGGCGATAACGGAGGGGGCAAAGAGTTGGTGGCTGCCGGTGGTGTTTCTCTTGATTTACGGCGTGTTTTTTACCGCGACGGGGATCAATATGGTGATCCTAAATACGATTTCCGGAAAATTAATCCGTGTTGATCGTCGTGGGCGACTGTCTTTGCTGGGAACGGTGATTGGAGCGAGCGTTGCCGTGGTTTGCGGCTGGTATTTTTTAGATCGCTGGCTGGTTGATGGCTCTGGTGTTGACGGGGGCCGGGCGAACTTCGAAATGATCTTTCTCGTTACCGGCATAACGTTTCTGGGGGCGGCCGTGGTAGGCTTATTTCTCAGAGAAGCACCGGATGAAGATCTGATACGGCGGCGCGGAGGCAGGGATCTTTTAATGGCAGCTTATGAGATTTTTCAAGCCGATCGGAACTTTCGGAGGCTTGCGATAATTGCAGCGCTATTTGGGATGTCCTTGACCCTGTTCCCGCACTACCAGCGTCTCGGGCGGGATCGACTTGACCTCGGTTTAAGCGCACTGATTCCCTGGGTGTTGGCTCAGAATATTGGCGCTGCTCTATTCAGTATTCCAACTGGGTGGCTGGCCGATCGCTACGGTAATCGATTGGTGCTGAAGCTGATCATGGTGGTGTTGTGCATCGCCCCGCTCTTGGCGTTGGCAATTGCTTGGAGTGACGAATTGCAATCCGCATGGTTTACGATCGTGTTTGGTTTGTTGGGGCTGACGCCGGTGGCGATGCGTTTTCTAAACAACTACACACTGGAGATCGCGACTCGTGATGAGCACCCTAGTTACTTAAGCACGCTGGCTTTCGCAATGGCTGCTCCCCCGATTTTATTGAGTCCGTTGATCGGTGCTCTGATAGATTCTGTTGGATTTGAGCTTATTTTCGCGATCGTAACGGGATGCGTGTTTGTAGGCTGGTTACTGGTCTTCACCCTGTCAGAACCTAGGAAATTGAGCTCAGGTTCAAAATAACGTTCATATTTAGCTGGGTTACGTCGTCTGCCCCTCAAAAGTGTGAGTTGGGTAACAGTCCGTAATAAGTTGAATAATTCTCACGACCGTTGAGTCTGGATTTTGCTGACATCGACCGATAGACTCACCGATAAATTATTTTGTCTTGGTTTTGTTGGAGAGAAACAGGTGAAGTTCAATATTAAAGCTATTCGAATCTCGTGTGTTGGGCTGTTGGCGTTGGCCGTTGTTTTGGTCTCATCTTCGGTATCAAACGCGCAGGATTTGACAGGTGTGAAATGCATCCTGAATGGCAAAAAGTCTGCAAAGGCAAGTGCTTCTGTCGACTATCAGGGCGGCAAGGTTTACTTTTGCTGCAACAATTGCGTAAAGGCCTTTAAGGCTGACATGAAACTAAAGGATAAAGCGAAGTACACAACCAAAGCGAATCACCAGCTCGTTGTGACTGGTCAGTTCACACAAAAGGGTTGTCCGATTAGTGGCGGTGCCGTCGATGCGTCTAAAGTCGCCGAGATAGGTGGTACGAAAGTGGCGTTTTGCTGCGGTAATTGCCTAGGCAAAGTCAATAACGCTGAGGGGTTGGCAGCAAAGGCTGATCTAGTTTTCTCCAAGGCTGCATTCGCCAAAGGTTTTGAAAAGAAAAAAGCTGAAGTAAATTTGGATTCCATCAATTGCATGTTGATGAAAAAACGAAAAGTCGTCGAATCCAAGTCAGTTGATTACAAAGACGGAAAAGTATATTTCTGCTGTGATCGATGCGTAAAGAAGTTTTCAGGAGCGCCTGCGAAGTTCGAAACACTGGCGAATCACCAACTCGTTGCCTCGGGGCAGTATCACCAGATTGGCTGTCCTATTTCAGGTGGTGATGTCGACGATGATCAATCAGTCGTAGTTGGTGGTGTAACCGTCAAATTGTGTTGTGACAAATGCAAAGCAAAAGTTGAAAGTGCTACTTCTGAAGAAGCAAAGATGGAATTGGTCTTCGGAAAGAAACGGTTCGATAAAGCATTTTCAAACTAAGACCAGTCGGTGATCCATCGAAAACCTGACTGTTAGGCAAGATCAAAGTGCGATAGGCCGTGTTTTAAAAAGCTAGACAACAAATAAAGGGAGTTACTTATGTCGTCTTCAGATACACCAGTCGAGAAAGATTATGACCCGGTGAAGAATCCACGGCCCGAAGATTTGCATGCTTACGGAATCGGGAATGCTTTGATTTGGTTTGCCGGTTTACTTGCTTTACTGGCGATCGTTTACTGGGTTGCGTTTTAGTTTGTACTCGACGGTTGAGTAAAAGCGGTAAATCACGAGTTTTTACTGATCTTTCCGCGTTGGCGTGGCTTTGGCATAATTTCTGATATTCAGGAACTGGCCAGGGACGGACCAATGCGGATTTTTTTTTCAGTAGGCGAGCCAAGCGGCGATTTGCATGGATCAAATCTGATTCGCCGATTGAAATCTTGCGATTCAACAATTGAATGCGTTGGATTTGGTGGCCCCAAAATGCAAGCTGCCGGTTGCGATCTGCATTTTGACTTGACCTCGCTGGCGGTTATGTTTCTTGCCTCGGTGCTCAAAAACATCAGGTTGTTTTTTCGCTTGATTGCAGAGGCGGATCGTTATCTTGAAAATCACCAAGTGGATGCCGTTGTCTTAATTGATTATGCAGGGTTCAACTGGTGGATTGCGAGAAAAGCAAAAAAGCATGGGATTCCTGTTTTCTTTTACGGAGTCCCTCAGGTCTGGGCGTGGGCGCCATGGCGGATTCGAAAGATCCAAAAGCTGGTTGATCATGTTCTCTGTAAACTCCCATTTGAGGCCTCGTGGTTCGAGCAGCGAGATTGTCATGCGACCTATGTTGGGCACCCCTATTTCGACCAACTGGTCCATCAAGAATATGATGCCGCTTTCGTCGACGGTCTGGAGGAGAGTGATAAAAGGCTGATCACTTTGCTGCCTGGAAGCCGCAACCAGGAGGTTGAGAGTGTTTTGCCAGTTTTATTGGATACGGCCCAAAGTGTTTTAGCAGAGGATGATACGTGTCGATTCGCCATCGCATTTTTCAATGAGCCTCAAAGGCAGATGTCGTCCAAACTGATTGCCGATTCAAACCTTCCCATTGAAGTCTATGTCGGTAAGACCCCTGAGTTGATGCGGGCTGCTTATGCCTGCGTTGCCTGTAGTGGATCTGTTTCTTTGGAGCTGCTGTATCATCGAAAACCGACAGTGATTGTCTTTAAGGTCCGCCGCTGGGCAATGGTTGTTCAGGCTTTCTTGTTGAGAATTAAATATATTACACTGGTCAATTTGATCGCGGCTAAAGAGATTCGCCGGACGAGCTTCCGGGTGTATGATCCCGATGATCCGAACGCAGAGTCATGCGTGATGCCTGAATACTTGACTGCTGGCGACCCATCGACAAAGGTTGCCCGACGAGTGCTGGGTTGGTTGAGCGACGTTCGTTCGCATTCTGAAAACGTCGCCCAATTGGATCATTTGGCAAATCGTTATGCTCAGCCTGGAGCAACTGCCAGAGCCGCCGACTATTTGTTAAAGGAACTTTCTCGTGAGCACTTGAGCGATGAAGATCCGGCTCTCGACGGATTGTCGGATGCTGAGCAAGCGGCTTAACGGGCAGAGGCGCCCGTGGCTTAAAATTCAGCTCCTGAATATTCGCGTCGACGGAGATTCGAGTTGCATCCGGAGTGACCGTTGGAGAATCTCTATTATTGGTTAGACTAGGAGCTTATCCGGTTGATATTTGCGGACGCTCGTTTTGCACAATCGTGGGGCTCCTTTGGGGTGGTTTAGTTGATGGCATTGAGTCAGTAGGAGGTCGCGGTGTTTCTGAGTGAGCCTGGGCGAACCAGTTATGATCTTAATTTTTCCTGTTTCGGTTTTCCCGTGCGGGTTCATCCTGCGTTTTTCATCATGCCGTTGTTGCTGGGGAACGGCTTAATCACCAGAGAGGTCAATCAAGGGGTTGGGCTTTTGGTGGTAACCGGGATTTTTTTCGTCTCCATTTTGATTCACGAACTTGGTCATGCCGTTGCGTTTCGATATTTTGGCATTCCTTCTCGAATCGTCCTTTATTGGATGGGTGGATTGGCAATTCCTGAGTCCTCACGCGCGTGGGGGAGCCAGTCGAACAGGGCATTAAATCCGAACCAGCAAATTATCGTCTCCGTAGCCGGACCAGCATTTGGGCTCGCGCTCGCAGTGGTTTTTTATGGATTGGTGTATTTACTCGGCGGCGGAGTTTTGTTTTGGAACGAGAGTTTTCCGCCGTTATTCATTCCCGACTTTTCCGAAGAGTCCAAGTATGCGGGGAAAGGTGTCGTATTCATGATCTGTTACGGCGGAATCATGTTGAACTTGTTTTTAAACATACTCAATCTTGCACCGATATACCCGCTCGATGGAGGCCAGATTGCCCGACAGTTTATGGTGAAACTGGATGCTTATAATGGAATACGAAATAGCATTGTGTTGTCACTGGGAACTTCCATTTTAATTATGGTTGCGAGCCTTGCGTCCGGGGATCGCTTTCTTGCGTTCTTTTTTGGATTCATGGCGTGGACCAACTTTCAAATGCTTCAACAGTACAACGGGCCGCGATGGTAGTTGCAGCGCAAAGTTACTTTGTCTCTGCGCGATAGTAGTCACTTGCATCGGAAGGGCGTTGCGATGACTTCTAAAGCAGGGGTTATACTGTATGGTTCGCCTCCGTTTCCTGGTATTAGAATGGGCTTGTTTCTTGTTTGATCGGTTTGTTGTTCCGACGGCGTTTGATTCAACCGAGGTGGTTTCGAATTGCAAACTGTTGCGAATGACGACTTTGAAAGCGATTAAGGGAGGGAAATTGAAGAAAAAAACCATTTTTTTTCAATTTTTTTTTCGCACTGTTTTTCATCTTACGGTTGGCGGTCTTTTTATCGACTGAAGCGCGTTAGTTTCACGTCAAATGAGTAGATCGAAATCTTGTGGTGCGTGTTTGCGTTAGTTTTCGCTCGATTGTTTATGTAGGAATCACTGTCTCGAAGATTCTTCCAGAGAATTACGGGCAAAGTGTTTTCAGTTGTAAGAAAACTATAGCGTGAAGCGCGATGTTTTGTTTTTTCTTATTTTTTCAAGTGTTTTTTATCGAAAACGCATTTTCAAACTGTCTCAGTGCAATTGTTTGTCTGGTCGACTGGGCAGTTTGTCTCATGTTGAGAAAGATTGTCTCGTTCAAACTTACTTTGGAAGACCGATCATTGCTTTCTAATGCCTCTAAAATAAAGTTTAACAACTGGTTGCAGTTGAAAATGGTGCGTAGTGGTTTTGAAAAGGAGTGTTTGAGTTTGTTTTTTAACGTCGATCAGATTGATTGAAAAAAACAGGTTCAATGTTGAGCAAAAAAAATCCGAAAACTTGAAAAACAATATTGAAAAGTTTTTTTTGTTTTTTAAAACTTACGCATCAAGACGCTCGGTAACTTGAGTTCAAATTTTGATGTCGATGAAAACAGATTGTTTTTTCGAAATTGAAATTTGGAATTAAGCTCTGACCATCGAAGGTTGGAAACGAGCTGACATTCGAGCCATTTCTAGAAGTGGTTTAATTTCGAATGGTGAGTTTGCTTTAAGACTGGCATATGTTTGCTGGGGGGCAACTCGCCACGGTCTATTAACGGAGGACGTCCTGTGGCCAAAAAGAAAGCAGCAAAGAAGAAGCCTGCAAAGAAAAAAGTAGCTAAGAAAAAAGTAGCTAAGAAAAAAGTAGCCAAGAAAAAGGTTGCTAAGAAAAAAGTAGCCAAGAAAAAGGTTGCTAAGAAAAAGCCTGCTAAGAAAAAAGTAGCTAAGAAGAAAGTAGCTAAGAAAAAAGTAGCTAAGAAAAAAGTAGCTAAGAAGAAGGTAGCCAAGAAGAAGGTTGCTAAGAAGAAGCCTGCTAAGAAAAAAGCTGCTAAGAAAAAAGTTGCAAAGAAGAAGTAACTCGATTTTCGAGTGAAGCAACTGACTGATTGAAACAACGAGAAAGGGCCACTTTATTTTAAAGTGGCCCTAAATTTTGCGCTGCTGGCAAATTGGTTTTGTGTGAATGCAATTAGCCAAGCACAGGAAGTTGTGCCTGCACCGGGCTTTCGGCGGCATTCTTTGCCAGCGTTTTGACGAGATTGTGAGCGATTTCTTCCAGGTGCGGAGCGACTTCTTTGTCGTCGAAATTTGCTGCCATCTCACCGGCATCACCGCGTTCCCGCAGTTGGATGTTGATCGGGATATCTCCGAGGAATTCGATGTTGTCCTCTTCTGCGTATTTCTTTGCACCGCCCTTGCCGAAGATGTCGTACTCTTTGCCATTGTCTGGGCAAATGAAGCTGCTCATGTTTTCAATTAAACCGAGGACGGGGATTTTGACTTTGCGAAACATGCCGACGGCTTTAATGGCGTCGATCAGCGCGACTTCTTGTGGTGTGCAGACGATGACGGTTCCGGTTAGCGGTAGCATTTGCGAGAGACTCAACGCGATGTCGCCGGTTCCGGGTGGCATGTCGATGATGAGGTAATCGAGGTCGCCCCAGTCCGTTCCCTGGACAAAAGTTTTGATCGCGGAATGAAGCATGGGGCCTCGCCAAATGACCGCTTGGTCTGGTGGAACCATGAAGCCAATGCTCATTAAGGGAATTCCATTAAAGTCGAGGGGTTGAATCTTCTCGTCGACTTTTTGTACTTGGCCTCGAACGCCAGTGAGTTGCGGGACGCTGGGGCCATAAACGTCTGCGTCGAGAATTCCAGTTTTGCAACCGGCTTTTTTCAGTGCCAGAGCGAGACTGGTTGCTACTGTGCTCTTACCAACACCGCCCTTCCCTGCCGCAACAGCGATCACGGCCTTGGCTGTTAAACCGACTTGTCCAACTGGTTGGGCTGGCCGCGCGTGCTCCGTGATTTCCACTGAAATTTTCTCTACTTCATTCGATAGATTTTCATTTAGCAGTGTCGTGATTTCATTTTCGAAATCCGCTTTTAACGGTGCGGCAAATGTCGTCAAACCGACTTGGATTTTAAGTTGGCCGTCGTCTGCAGAAACCGAATGAATTTGTTTCGCGAGTTTACGACCAGTTTCGGGGTCCTTGACCGTGCCAAGGAGTTGGCGGGCGCGCGTCTCGAGAGTATTTGAGTCTGTCATTTTTTGTTGTTCAGGGAGTAAATGGGGTATCAGTGAGTCGATTTTACGTCCGCGATTGATTTTAGGGAGTGGGCCAAGGAAGATTTGTCCAGACATTCTGCTCGACAGATTTCTCAGTGTGGATCCGGTATTGGTAGTGACGCTGGATCGCAATCGCCAGAGAGGTGATTTCTGCCACCGTCCGGTAGTGACCGCAATTGCCCAGCTTTCTTAATTCGCTCTGCCATAATGGGTTAGGTAGTTTTCCGACGGTAAAGGTCTTGATCTGGAAAGAATTATTTTCCAGGCGGGCTAGTTGGCCAGGAAGAGAGTCCAGTGAGCGGTTGGGTATCTCAATTACAACCGCAGTTGCGTTGATTTTTAGCGCCTCGTCCCACAGAGACTCATAATTCAGAACCCAGGAAAGCCGAAAATGACTAAGTTTTTGTGAAATCAAAGAGCACCACTGGGGAGAGCGGGCCCAGATAATGACGGTTGGGTTCATTCAAGTTCCTCGAATGCGGACGAGTCGATTTCGTCACTTGAGCTTATCTGAGGGGTTGCCTCTTTCGGTTGGTCCGTAAAGTTGTGCAGTCTGCGAAGCAGTTTGGGGCGACTAATTCCAAGCAAAGAAGCGGCCTTGGCCTTATTCCCTTTGGCTTCTTTCATTGCTCGTGCGATGAGTTCTTCTTCAACCTGTTTCAGGAACTCATCGAGGTTAATTTTTGTTTCCTTGGCTGTGCCAATCCGCATCGCTTTTAGCGATTGTTGAAACTCATCGGGCAGGTCCTTGGAATGGATGATAGTGGATGTGGCGTTACGAGCGGCGAGTTGAATAGTTCGATTAAGTTGGTCGATGTTTTCAGGCCAGTTGAATTCGAAAAATAGTTGCAGCGTCTCGTCGGCAAAACCAGTAAGTTGTTTTTTTCGATTGGTGTTGTCTCGCTCAAGAAGTGCCTGAGAAAGTAGCGGGATATCTTCCATTCGTTCAGAGAGGGGGGGCATGTCAATGACCATGACACTAAGTTGGTCTGCCAATTCGCTTGAGAAATGACTGGCGGTCGTTAGCTCGTTCTGCGACAACGTTGAAGTGCTGATGGTTCTAAAGGGAAATTCTGGAAGCTGAAGGAATCTCAGTAATTCATTTTGAGCTGGCGGTTCCAGGCGGTCGACGTCGAGAAGAAGGAGCCAGGTTTGTGTATGCGAATTCTTTTCGCTCCGAAGGATTTCGTCGATCCGTTGCTGGATTAGTTTCTGATCTGCAATCGTACAGTGGATTGGCAGGAGGTCGATGTGGCGTTCGGGGCTGCGAGCTGTGTGGATGACTCTTGCAAAGTGCTCCTTGCCGCACCCCGGGGGGCCGGTGATGAGCAAGTCCGCATCGCATTGAATTGCTGCGGTTACTCGCTTAAGGCCTTGCCGGGAAAACGAGCTCGAGCCAACCATACTTTCGAGAGAGTGGGTGTGATTGGATTGTGCGTGGATCTCGGCTAATTTCGTGTGAAGGGATTCCGGTAAGAGGTTGGCTGATTCGGTTTGTGGTTCTGGTGGCGCTTGGGAAGTGTTCGGGTTGCAGAAAACCAGCAAGCCCAACGGGTTTTTATCCGCATCATTCAGTTGAATAGTCCAGGCTGATTTCCAGCTTGTTTGATTATTCTCATTGATCGTAAAGGCTGTGAACGACCGAGGGGCAGATGTCGTCGGGTCTTGTGGTTCGAAGTGTGATGGCGGCGGGCAGAGTCCGTTGATCTTGTCTTGAGTCGCGTTCGAAGCTTGACTTGAAAAAAACAATTGAACACCGACAATCTGCTCGAGTTCGGTTTCACACCATTGCCCGCAGGCTGGGTTGGCGTAGGTGATTTCAAAATCGACATTGACGAGGTAGACAGGCGATGCCGAGCGGTCAAACGATCGGTTGAGTATCCGAGGTGAGGGTTTGGGGATTGCCATGAGAGTGGTTGGGAGTCGTAAAATTTGGAACCTCGTGAGGGCGGTCAGCCATCGGCACGGCCCCTTATAATTTAGCTTAAACCGCATGGTGGATTCAAATTTCAGGCCCTCTGTTCCACGTTTTTCGCAGAATCCAATGATTAAGTTCGGATGTCTGATTCAGGCAGGCCGATTGAGCTATAGAAAAGATCTCTTGATCGTTATATTCAGCGTGGTCTGATCTTGTAGAATCAATACAGATTGGTCGCACTGTTTTGAAAATTTTACCCAACCGAAATGCATGACCCGAGAACCCATTCTTTCAAACAATCCAGTGCCTGAAGAGGATGATCCCAACTTGCGTCCTTCGCGAATGGCCGACATGGTCGGACAGCGCGATGTAATTGCAAGATTGCAGATTGCAATTGAAGCAGCGCGTAAGCGAAGTGATGTTCTTGGTCATGTGCTGTTTGATGGCCCTCCGGGTCTTGGTAAGACGACGTTTGCTCATTGCATTCCCCTCGAAATGGATGTGCCAGTTGATTTTTTGTCGGGCCCAAGTCTAAAGGCTCCGAAGGATCTTGTGCCGAGTTTGACTAATCTTCAGGCCAAGCAGGTGTTGTTTATCGATGAGATTCACCGGATCCCCAAATCGGTGGAAGAGTATCTCTACACGGCGATGGAAGATTTTCGGATTGACCTGATCCTCGGTGAGGGGATCAATGCCCGGACTCACAATATGAAGTTGCAGCCGTTTACCTTAATCGGCGCGACAACGCGGGCGGGAATGTTAACTGGCCCGTTGCGTGATCGTTTTCAGATTCGAGAGCATTTGGAATTTTACAACGATGAGGATTTGACGGAAATTGTTCGCCGTAACGCGAGTAAATTGAACATTGCAATTTCGGATGATGCAGCGAGCGAAGTAGCGCTGCGAAGTCGTAGTACGCCGAGGGTTGCGAATAACCGCTTGCGGTGGGTTCGCGACTTCGCTCAGAGTCGAGCCGCAGGAGAGATTACCGTCGAAGTAGCACGTGATGCATTGCAGATGGCCGAGATTGATACGCTTGGTCTAGATCGCCAAGATCGGAGATACCTTGATACGTTGATTCGAGTCTGCATGGGAGGCCCAACAGGCATTGGTACGATTGCTGCGACGATGAATACGGTATCGGATACGCTGGCGGACGAGGTCGAGCCGTTTTTGTTACGCAGTGAATTGATTTTACGAACCCCTCGTGGGAGAGTGGCGACGCCCAAGGCATTTGCCCATATGAAATGTGAGATTCCCCCTGAGAACGGATTGTTTTAGTTGATAACGAAAGACATTTTCGAAATCAGATTAATTTTCATTTTTTGCGAAATCGTAATTTTGAGGGGCTGTCTCCGGGGTTTCGGTCAGGGCTGGCGGTCGCAGTAGCAAGCGATTTTGGTGCTTTGCCGGTTTTATACGAAAATTTTAACTGCCAAACAGGGATGTTCGGGGTTGGGGCGGGAATTGATCGCTCGCCCGTCGTTGACACCAAAATCGACGGTTCTTAGATTGACGGATCAACAAAAACTTCAACGAGGTGATGCATTGACCAAGATTGCTTTTTTATTCCCCGGCCAGGGAGCGCAGACCGTAGGGATGGCGAAGGAACTCTGCGATGAGTTACCTGCAGCCAGTGATTTATTTAAGCGAGCCGCTGATCTGCTGGGCTACGATTTGGCCGATATTTGTTTTAATGGTCCCGCGGAAAAACTAAATTCAACGGTTATTAGTCAGCCAGCCTTGTACGTCAGCAGTATGGCTGTTTTAGAGAAACTAAAGCTCGAAAATCCTGATGTTTATCAAAATTGTGAAGGCGCTGCTGGCTTAAGCCTCGGTGAATATACGGCATTGGCATTCGCCGGTGGGATGAGCTTTGAGGATGGTTTAAAGCTGGTTCAAAGACGCGGCCAGGCAATGCAGGAGGCTGCTGACGAGACCCCTAGCTCGATGGTTAGCGTTTTGGGGCTTGATCGAGAACAAACGCAAAAAGTTTGTGATGAAGCCCGGGTTGATGGAGAGGTTCTGCAAATCGCCAATCTCTTGTGCAAGGGGAATATTGCCGTTTCGGGTGGACTGGCGAGTTGTGAACGCGTTCCTGCTGTGGCAGATGCAGCGGGGGCTATGAAATCAGTTCCCCTGGCAGTCGCTGGTGCGTTTCACACACCGGTCATGGAATCGGCAGTCGGGAAGATTTCTGAGGCAATCGCCGAGGTCGAAATACAGCCGACGCGTGTACCTGTGTATTCAAACGTCGATGCCTGTCCTCACACCGATCCGGGTGAGTTTAAAGAACAGTTGGTAAAGCAAGTCTGCGCCCCAGTTTTATGGCAGGATTCAATTGAGCGAATGCTGGCGGATGGATTTGATGAGTTTTATGAGGTAGGTGTAGGCCGCGTCCTGAGAAGCCTAATGAAGCGAATTAATCGGAAGACGAAATGTTACGGCGTGCTGGATTAAATCGGATTGGCGCGTTGGGCAGAGACAAGTAATTTTTGTAAGAGAAATTTGAGGAACAAATGAGTTTGGAATCGATGAAGGTTGATCTTTCTGGGCAAAATGCCATCGTTACGGGAGCTTCTCAAGGATTAGGCCGCTCGATGGCTCTCGCCTTGGCCGGAGCTGGAGCCCGAGTTGCCTTGGTAGCGCGGAATGCTGAAAAGCTTGCCGAGACAGCGCGTTTGATTGAAGAGGCAGGCGGTTCTGCTGAGGTAATGGCCGCTGACGTCAGTCAAAAAGAGGCAATTGAGGAGATCGTCGAAAAAGTCTCGACCGAGTGGGGCAAGCTAGATATTTTGGTCAATAATGCCGGGATTACACGCGACACGCTGATGCCGATGATGACCGATGAGCAATGGGATGACGTGATTGCGGTTAATCTGCGAGGTACATTTCTGTTCACTCGCGCGGCATCGCAACGCATGATGCGTTCGCGTTATGGTCGAATCATCAATATTTCCAGCGTCTCCGGCTTGATCGGCAACGCGGGCCAAACCAATTACTCAGCTTCCAAGGCAGGAGTGATCGGGATGACTCGCAGTCTCGCTAAGGAATTGGGAAAACGGAAGGTCACTGTAAACGCGGTTGCTCCGGGGTTCATCGAGAGCGAAATGACGGAAAAACTCGGGGATGTGATACTGGGCGAGGTAAAAAAGAAGATTCCAGCCAATCGAATTGGGACTCCAGACGACGTTGCGGCTTGCGTTCTGTTTTTAGCGAGTCCTGCTGCATCGTACGTAACTGGGCAAGTTCTGACTGTCGATGGGGGAATGACGGCCTAAACTCGGGGAAAATAACCATTTTTAAGGCTAAAAAAGTGGGATTCTGGTGATGTTGCCTTGACCCTTTTTGTCGGAATCCTCTATCTTATTGCCGTTGTTCATGTTGCCACCGAGACGTTTTCGCTGTCATTGCGAACTGTTGAGGGCTGAGATGAGTAATCAACGTTAACAGTTTTCCGCAAGGTAATTTTTTAGAAGGAGGCCGATATATGTCATCGGTCGAAGAACGCGTCGTCAACATCGTTGCTGAGCAACTTGGCGTCGAGAAAGACAAAATCAAACGAGAGTCAAATTTCGTCAATGACCTCGGAGCAGACTCACTCGACACTGTCGAGTTAGTGATGGAGCTTGAAGAGGAATTTGATATCAACATTCCTGACGAATCTGCAGAGAAAATTCAGACGGTCGGTGAAGCGATTAGTCATATTGAGAGCTCTTCTGCGACTGCTTAATTGCAGATGCTGAAATTAAATTGATTCGTTGCAAAACGGTCTTTAAAACAATCCGCAGGATGGCATTTGGTTATCCTGCGGTTATTTTTTAGATTTTACGTTTCTGAGAATTGGTTGGCGGTTTCGAATTGAGTAATCTCGAAGCGAAGGTTGCAGCGATTTCATTGGAATTATCATTGAGTAAAGATGAACTCATCCGAACGGGAGGGGTGAGTTTTACAGCGAAAATAACAGCAGGGAATTCGGGGTTAGTTTCATGGCGCGACGCGTGGTCATTACTGGATGGGGATTAGTCAATTCACTCAGTTGTGATGTAGACGATTGTTGGAACAGAATTTTGAATGGTGAGAGCGGGATCCATCGAATCAAGCTGTTTGAGGTTGATGACATCAAAGTGCAAATTGGCGGTGATGTCTACGATTGGAACGCGAACGATGTGATTGGCCAAAAAGAAGCCAACAAGATTGATCGGTATTCCCAGTTTGCAATGGTTGCGGCGGCCAGTGCTTTCGACAGTTCGGGGATTGATCCTGTTGGCAGTGAAAATGCTGCTCGCTATGGTTGCATCCTTGGTTCAGGAATCGGTGGGATGACCACGATTTCGGAACAGATGACCCGTCTGGTTCAGAAGGGGCCGAGCCGGGTTTCACCGATGACCATTCCCAAATTAATGCTCAACGCCGGTGGTGGCAATATTGCGATTCGCCACGGCTTGCGGGGCCCGAATTACAGTGTTGCGACGGCTTGCGCGAGTGCCACGAATGCGATGGGCAACGCTTGGGAATTGGTACGATCCAACGTATGTGATCTTGCGGTTACCGGCGGAAGCGAGGCGGCTTTGAGTCGTCTGGCAATGTCCGCGTTCGCAAATATGAAAGCTCTGTCTTATTCAAAAGAAGATCCAGCCACGGTAAGTCGTCCATTTGATGCCGGGCGAGATGGTTTTGTATTTTCCGAAGGTGCGGGGGTGCTGATTTTTGAAGAGTTGGAGCATGCGAAGGCTCGCGGTGCGAACATCCTCGCCGAAGTGGTTGGATTTGGAACCTCCTGTGATGCCGGCCATATCACTTCGCCCGATGACACGGGGTCTGGCGCCGCGATGGCTATGAAAATGGCCTTGCAGGATGCGGGCCTAGAGCCAAGCGAAATTGACTATATCAATGCCCATGGAACCAGCACACCGTTGGGAGATAAGGCTGAGACCCGTGCTGTGAAGACAATTTTTGGAGAACATGCGTACAATTTGAGTATCAGCAGCACGAAAAGCCAGTTGGGACACTCCCTCGGAGCGAGTGGCGGAATCGAGTTGATCGTCTCGATCAAGGCGCTGCAGGAAGGCGTGATTCCACCGACGATTAACCTGAACACGCCAGATCCTGATTGCGATTTGGACTACACACCGAATGTACCGAAGCAACGCGACATCACTTACGCAATGAGCAATAGTTTTGGGTTTGGTGGCCACAATGCATCAATCATTGTTAAGAAATTCAGCGAATAATTTTCTGGATTTCGTAGAAACTGCGCTGTGCGTGGTCACCAGCGCATCGTGATGCGTTCTTTTGCTCTTGGGTGCCCCTGCTCCGCTGCCCTTCGACCAGCTGGGAGTTGATACGTAAGCCTACTCGTCTTCCGGTTCGCCGACATCGACTTGATCCCAGTCGATTGCGGCGTTGTCAGCCTTGAAATTCTTGAGGACCTCGATAGCCGCCGGTTCATCCCGTTTGAAAATTTGAATCGAGATGTCCCCGGGGGCTTCGGCAATGAAACCAGCGGTGAATCCGCCGATCATGGTGGCGGAGATTCCGGCCTCTTTCAAAGCCTCCACAATTGGTGCGGCTTCGGTCTCGGTTGGCACGCGTGTTAAGGATGTAAGTTCTTCCGGGCTTTCATTGGGAGACATAGCAGCCTTCTTGCAAAACAGAAATGGAATAGATTAGTTGTTCACATAAACAGCTGTTTTAGTGGTACGCAAAAACTTACGATAAGTTTCAGAATTACGAATTAAATTAGACAAGTGTTGACTGGGAATCGCCACCTCTAAATGAATGAATTTCTGGATTTGGCTGAACGGAGGGATCAATTGGCAGTGATTAAAACCAGGGTTGTCCGCCGGATCGTTCCAGTTGTGATTCGACGTGAGCCAAGTGAGTGGACGTATATCTGTCGCGAATCATCTGTCGGGTATCAGCTTCGTTCATAAATCCGTCTGAGTATCCAGGACAAGCGAGGTCGATCGTGCCTCGAGCGGCGTGAACAAAATGCCTGATCAGGTCGATAGGGTCTTCGTCTCCGACAGCACAGCGAACTGTGGTCGACGTTAAACCCGAATCTTTGAGTGCGTCTTCATTCAATTCAGAATGCGTGGTCAGCGACGGGCAGCTCACGATGGTGTTGGATTGCCCAAGGCTTATCATATGGCCGAACGTTGGGGAAAGGGAGTCGAAGAATCTTTGAAAGGCATCCCGTTGGATATCGCCCATGTCAAAAGTGAATAGGGGAGCAGGCAGGCCCAGGTAGAGGTTTTCTTCTCTCAGTTCTGAGTTGGCGTTGCCTTGAACACCGTTGCAGTTTACCTGGATGTCCGCGTGGGAGTTCAGGAAGTCGGCGAGAATCTGCGTGTTGATGCACTTTCTCAGCATTCGCACGGTTAGTGTTTTCATGCCCTGCATCACCTCAAACGCGGCATCAGCGTTGAGGAAGGCACCTTTGATGTAATAAACATTCCAGAACATTGTTTCGTCCCATGAACGCCCATTCATTGATTGGCCTTTCGGAATAAACATGTCGTTGTTTTTTCCAATCACGCAACCAGCGATGACGGCGCCGCAACCACTCAGGTCTTTGGTGTAGCTATGAATCACGAAGTCAGGTCTTTCGTCCGGATCTTTGCGGTTGAGGGGGCGGTAAAGGAATGGGGTACCAACCGTCGCATCAAGAATGACCTTAAGATCGTGTTGATGAGCGATTTTAGAAATGCCGGCCACGTCCAGTACATAGCCTTGTGGGTTGCTTGGAGACTCAAGGTAAATGTAAATTTTTCTGCCCTGAGCGATTCGGTCGGCATATTTTTTCTGGACTGATGCCAGGAATGGCGCGAATTCTTCTGAGGTGTAGCCGTCGAATGTTTCGACTGAGATTTCCAGGTTGCCATCTTTGGCATACCAGTCGTGAATCAGTTGGTAGGCTCCACCGTAAATATTTCGACTGGTAATGAGGATGTCATCGCGGCCCAAAAGATGGGCAAGGGCTGAGTCGATTGCCGCCATCCCGCTATTGAAATTCCAAGCCATGTATTCCGCTGCATAGTCCCCTGCTTCAAGATCGACGATGTGATTGGCAAGGCAGACACTTGTTGGGTTGAGGAGTCTCGAGTAGATCTCCAGCATAAGTTCTTTGCCGCGAAAGGCGTCCTCAATCCATTCGGCACATGCGTAAATGTAAGTCGCCGTGCGAGTGATCACGGGGGTAGCTGAAAAAAGAGCCGTGACGTTGTCGAATACCGGGTAGGGCCCTTTTGCCGCCATGGTTTCGGATTTGTAGCCCAGTGATTGGTAACTTTTTCGAAACGGATGCTGCAGCGTGTCAAGAATTTTTGCAAGTTGGAAGGAAAGGAACTTTTTCGCGTTGAAGCGTTGGATGCGATCGTTTTGATCCAGCGAATTCATGGATTCGAGGGTAAGTTGCCAGAGGTGTGAGATGTCACCTTGAGACTCGTACATGCGTTCAACGACCCGCGAAAGAGTCTGGCCATATTCGGTGTCGGGCTCGATATGAAAATGTTTCAGCTGCTCAGCTGTTAGTTCTGCTGCAGTGGTCGCGGACGATGTGTTACGTTTTGGCGACAACGTTTTCATCTGATCGGTTCTTGCGTCTGACGACATTGTTTTCTCCAGGTGGCTGAGTTGAGTTCCCAGGGGGTGAATGTCCAGAGCTCTGTGTTGTCACAGCAAGTCGTGGAGCTTTCAGCGGTAGTATAGGCATTGGACTGGCAAAGGTTGTAACGGGCAACCCGAGCGCAAACGGGCGGGCTAGAAACCTTACCGTTGAACTGTTATCCCAACGCTTTGTTCACATAATGAAGTTGTTCTGGGAATAGAGGGGCGATCGCAGCGGGTGGAAGTTGGGTTGTTTTGTCAATCTGTGCGCCGCTTGTGCCGCCGTGTTGGCTGGAAATAAACGAGGCGCCAATTAGCGAAGAGCCCATAAAATTGGCTCCCCTTAAATCCGCCCCTGAGAAATCTGCTCCTTCCAAATCGGCGTTTAGGAAAACGGCATTGGAAAGGTTCGCATTGTGGAAATGAGCATTCGAGAGATTGGCGTTGGTGAAATCAGCGTTTGAGAGATCTGTTCCAGAAAAATTGGCGTCTCGAAGCGAAGCGTTGTTTGCGTTTAATCCGGCGAGATTGCGTTGCGACGCGTCGATGCTGCGAAGTTCTCGGTAGGAGAAGTCTCGTGTTTCAATCAACTGTAAGGAAGTGCGTCGGTCAATCGTGGGGGCCATGTAGCGCTGTTCTTGCCAGGGGTCAGCTTCATTGTGATAGCCAGACTCGGCTTCCCAGAACCCGAGTCGGTCCGTCGAGAGTAGCTCGATCTGTTCAAGCCATTTTACACTTTTGTAGAAGTACCTTGATTCGACAATGTTTCGAATTGGGCCACCATGAGATGTGTCGATCGGTTCCCCGTTGACCCCGGTCGCGATTAAAGTATTGAGATCGATTGCTGTTTCGAGAATAAGGGAACTCGAATGTTTGCGTTTTGATCTCGCTTGAAATGAAACGAATCTAGCGTTTGGTTTGATGCCCGTTGAAGAAAGCAGGTCTTTGAGCAGGACTCCCGAGAATGTTGTGTCTAGCATTGACCATCGGGTGACGCAGTGAATGTCCATTGTCTGTGTGGTTTGTGGAAATGCGCTTAATTGTTCGAGACTCAAAGAGATTGGGGTATCGACTTCCCCCTTTATTGTAAGTGACCACGGGGTGTCGGTTTCAGTTGGTAGGCGTTCACCGATAATCGGCCATTTTCCGGGAGCGACTAATTGCTGGCCGGGTGGGATTCTGTTCTCACGAGTCGTCGTCATGGATTTGTTTCTGCGATTGGAGCGGTCTTTTGGTCGGGTGTATTCTTTGAAAAAACTCGTGCGTTGATTGTTGTTTTACGTAACGCCGGTTGGCGTCAGGCAAGTTTAGCGAGAGCTTAAAGATTGTATTGAATTGGTGTTGAGCGGGTATAGGCAAAATTTGTTGAGTGAATGATTGAGTCTCTCAAATACAATGAGCCACTGGCGAGAAGTCTCGCAGTGGCTCAGGGTGTTCGGTAAACAGGTCGGGATGCCGTGCCTGCACTTTTAGGAATTGTCGTCGTTGGTGATAGGTTCCATGACTTTTGTATTCCTTTCAACTGCGAGGACAGTCGTTCGCTGGTGTGTGCCATCGCGGCTGGAGGCAACGACGGGAAGTACCTGTCGGCGATCTGGGAGTTCAAGCCGCAGTGCAAACGATCCATCGGGCTGTAGGCGAATGGGTTCTCCGGCCACCGTAACTGTTGCTCTTGGATCGGTCGCACCGTGAACAATCATGTGGGCGTCGACCTGGAAGTTGAATCGCTGCCCGTTGGCGTTAACACCTGACCCCAATCTTTCGAATGCGGGGGCATGCATGGGTTGAAGGGCTTTCTCTTCAAACACCTCTTGTAGATCTGCGGAGACTGTTCTTGGGTCGTGGCCGCCGCTCAGGGCGTAGTACTTCTCAACATCATTGGTAATATCTGTCCAGTGTTCGCCTTCTGGGGAACTTCCCGGAGGCGGGCACACCTGATTACTTTTCGAAATCAGATGGAATTTTTCGCCCGGCGCGGTATAGCCGATGGCGATGCGGTAGTTTTTGCTGGGTTCAGTAATGTTGACGTACCAATTGTTAACTCCGCTGTGTATTTCAATTTCTTGAACAACTTTTTCGACAGAGTTGGTGTTACCGTCGCTGGTAATTTCCAAAAGTCTAAGGACAGGTTTGGCGTTATGCCAAAATCCGGTCATTGCGACTTTAGCCCGCTGGACGGTTGCTCGAGTGACTTCCCAATACGCCTGAAGCCAGAACGAGTCACGGACGATTAGAATGACGCGGTCACGCTCGGGAGGCGTATTGCGTCTGGCCATGCCAACGGCGGAAGAGAGGTTTTTTAGGTTTTCTTGTTTCTCGCGTTCGATTCGGATTTTCTTTGCGATCGCAGAATCAGATTGTTTTGGCTTTTTTCTGGCGGTAGAAGCTTTTGCGGCCCGGGTTGGCTTGGCAGTGGCCTTGGTCTTTTTGCGGGTTCCGGCTTTGGCTTTCGCCTTCTGTTTTGCGACCTTTAAAAGAGCTTTGACGAGCTCATCTTTTCGCATGGAATGCCAACCGGCAACGCCCTTTTCCTTGGCCATTTGGGCGAGTTCTTTTGATTTTTGAGACTCTAGATTCGCTGCAGTAATCAAGTTTCGTACTCCGTGACGCGACCCTGGGGGCGTCGAATTTGCGTATTGGAAAGCTCCTGTTGGAAAGCTCCAATACTTAGTCCCGGCTTTGCGGAGTCCAATCCGAAGTAGGAAATAAATTGGTAATCGACCGTATCCCTTGCGGTCGCTGACCTGCGTCGAGCAATTCAAGATGAAAAGTACGCAGATCCTTGGCGTCGGGCGCTGTCTGAGAACTGGGGAAGGCAAAGCTACCGCGATTACCGCTGAAGTATTAAAAGCCGCCCGTGATCTTGAAACGTCCACCTCGCTTGCTCAAATTTTAGTTGAAAAATGACTAAAAAGCAAACGTTTTGGCGTTATCTCGGTCGCTTTCGTCCCTTTTGAGGTCAGCCTAAGTGTTTTAATCGTAAGAGCTTACGCTTTTGCCATAGGCGTTATCTTGAATTCCGCGGGGATTCATGGTGAAGTAAATTACTTTCGCAATTCCTCATCGCCAATTCATTTCTTTAAGTTGTTGTTGTGTAGTTGGTTATGTCGAGATTGTGAAAACTTTCTCAATCTTTTTGGGTGCGGGCTTGTGGGTTGAGATACCAGTGATTACATTACCTCGAAAGGGTTTTTCACTCGCAAAAAAACCACCAATCTTACAGTCGTGGCAGGTCAAAAACGTTGGTTAATACGGTTGATGACCGATCTCCCATGGCGAAGTCTTTCTCTAAGGCTTCGGAGGTGACGTCCATCAGTATCATGATGATCGTTCCGGGTTTGGTTGGGTATTGGATTGACCAAAAGGTTGGTTCGGTTTTGGTGTTTACCCTTTTAGGTTTGGCGTTAGGAATGGGGGTTGCCTTCAGGCAGCTGATGATTCTGGTGTCAAATCCGACAGGTGGGGGGCGAGTCCCGGACGTCGACTCGGATGAAGAATCAAAGCAAAGTTAGGGGCCGTTATGTTGCAGCAGTTGGCCTTGCAATCGATGTTGGTTCGGTTGATTTTTCTTGCGGTTGTTGAGTTGGTGGCGGGCGTTGTCGCGATAACGGTTTGTTGGTTCCTGGAAATCAACGTTTTTACGGGATTGTTGGCGTTTGTGGTTTGCCTCGTTTCGACGCTTGCGGCCCACGTTGCGAGCGAGTATCCGAGAGGACCTGAGTTACTGATGGCTCGCATGGCGTTGCAGATGGCCATCAGAGTTAGCATTCCCGGGTTAGTTGCGGTTTGGGGGATTTATTTAAAAGATCCGCCGTTCGATTTGAGTTTGGTTTTTTATATAATTCTCTTTTATTTCGTGGGCATGGTGGCGGACGTTCAGGTTGCTTTGAAAAAACTTGGTCCGGGTGGTGCTAGCGAAGATTAGATTTCTGGATAAACTAATTCAGCGCAAGTCAAAATAGATATTAATAGGCAGTTACTGCTCGATGAAAAATAACAGCTTAGGCTCGATCGTTGCTCTTCAGGATGACGAACACAAGGCGACTCAGGAGTCGCATGAGCACAACGAAAGTGATGCTGGCCACGAGGCAGCTGGTCACGAGAATGATGCGCACGATCACGACGAAGATGGTCACGATCACGATCACGATGAGGACGGTCATGGTCATGAGGATGGTGACCACGATCATGGCCACGATGGTCATGGTCACGGTGGTGATTCGGCAACGGCTACTGCAGACGAGTGGAACGACGGGGTAGACCTCGCAATGGGGTATTACTTGAGTCCGGACAGCCTCATTGGGCATGTTCAGGATTCGGATCACTTTGAATTGCCAGCCTTTCCGCCGTGGGGTGAAGGGATGGCAAAGGGTAAGTTGTCCATTCCTCAGATTTCGCCGTACACGGATGATAGCCCGATGATGGGGGAGAACGGCTCGGTTTGGGCTTATCAAAAAAATGATTTTGTTGGTCCTGTCACTTTTCAGCCGACCAAGTTCGTCGTGTTAGAGTTGATCGGGGCGTTAATTGTCGCGGCGATTTTTATTCCGTATGCAAAGCGAATTAAAAGTGGTGAGCGTCCGGTTGGTCGTTTTTGGAACGTGATTGACGTGATGGTCTGTTACATCCGAGATGAAGTGGCGGTGCCAGGGATTGGTTCGTCTGACGCCAAGCGGTTTCTTCCGTTTGTGTGGACGATTTTCTTCTTTGTGCTCACTCTCAATCTCCTGGGGATGGTTCCAGGTTTGGGTGCGGCGACCGGTTCGATTTCGGTAACTGCGGCTTTAGCGATCTCTGTGTTTTTTGTCGTGATGGCGACTGGAATTAAGAAGATGGGCTTCGCGGGATTCTTAAAAGCTCAAGCACCCCACCTCGACATTAACCCGATTGTGAAGATAATTCTCGTTCCAATGATTTGGGCCATTGAGGTTTTTGGCTTGTTTATCAAGCATGCTGTCTTGGCAGTTCGTTTGTTTGCGAACATGTTTGCCGGTCACTTGGTGGTCGGTGTGTTTGTTGCTTTTATTGGAGTGACTTGGCATACCTCTTTGATTTGGGGTGTTGGTCCAGCGGTGATTGTTGCCACGATTGCGGTGAATGTCCTCGAGTTGTTGGTAGCATTCATTCAGGCTTATGTTTTTGCGTTTTTGACTTCGTTGTTTATCGGTGCGGCGATTCATCCTCACTGATTTGAATATTTTAGAAAATTTTGTTGCTCTTTGAATTTGGAGAACTTTTGAATGTATAGGTTTTTGTTTGCGTTAGTGTTCGTTATGGGGGGTTTCCTCTTCTGTTCGCCAACTTTCGCACAAGAAGGTGGTCTTGCTGGCGATTTGTTATTGGGCCAGGGCGTTGAGTGGAAGTTCAAAGCGATTGGTGCTGGGCTTGCTGTAATTGGTGCTGCTCTTGGTATTGGAAAAATCGGTGGTGCAGCTTGTGAAAGCATCGCACGACAGCCTGAGATGGCATCGAGCGTTCAGAGTGCCGGTATTATCTTCGCTGCTCTGATCGAAGGTGCTGCTTTTGCTGCGATCCTTCTTTGTCTTGTATTCTAAATCTTGTTGTTGGTTCAAAGGCTCGTTGTGTGTTTTTGAGCGAACCCAAGGTGATTGTTCAGTTTGATTTTCTTACTTGGTGAAGAGTGATGATGTTGAACCAAAGTCTAGCAGGCTTGATTGCTTCCGGGGCGGCCAGCCCTCCTTTGGAGCTTAGGGTCGATACGCTAATTTTCTCCCTCTTAATCTTTGTCGGGCTTTTGGCAGTGCTGTTCAAGTTTGCTTGGACGCCTATTGTCGAGGGTTTGGATGCGCGTGAAAAGCGGATGGTGGATGACATCGAAGCTGCACGGATTGCAAAAGAGCAAGCGGAAGCACAGCTCGCTGCTTATCAAGAAAAGATGGCTGGTGCAGATGGAGAGGCTTCGGCGTTAATTGCCGAGGCGAAATCGACAGCAAACGACGCGAAAGAGAAGATCATGGCGGAAGCGGCAGCTGAAGCTCAGAAAACTCGTGAGCGTGCGTTGGCAGAGATTGAAGCGGCGAAGACAGCTGCAGTGCGGGATTTGGCAGAATCGAGTGTGGACTCAGCGGTTAGTCTCGCTGGCAGCATCGTGGGCCGATCGCTCGATAAGTCGGATCATTCCGCCCTGATCGAGAAGTCACTCAAGCAGTTCACCACCGGGGCATAGTTGCCGTTTAGATCAATCAACGACTGATTAGGTAGTCACTTTCGATGGTAGAAGCGAAACAACCGACGGTTTTCGATAGCGACCAACAACAGTTGGGCGATGTGTATGCTCGGGCGCTTTTGGCGTTCGCCGAGGGTGCCGGAAATGTTGATCAATTGGTCGACGAACTCGGCGAAGTCGTCGAAGCCATTGACGGCGTTGCTGGATTGCGAAGCGCTCTGGAGTCGCCGAGGGTCGGTGTAGATTCCAAAATCGGTTTGCTCGATAAGGCATTCGCGGGGAAAGTCGAAAAAGGCTTGCTTCACTTCCTGAAGGTTGTGGGCAACAAAGGTCGTTTCGATTGTCTCGGCGCGATCGCATCGTCGGCAAGAACATTGCGTGATGAGATGGCGGGGCGTGTTCAGGCAGTTGTGACCTCGGCATCGCCAATGGATAGCGAAGCGGTCGGGCGAATCACTGACCAGTTGTCCAAAACACTTGGCAAGGATGTCAGCCTTCAGGTTTTAGTTGATCCTGAAATACTTGGCGGAATTGTAGTGCGAGTCGGTGACACGGTTTACGACGGGAGTGTCGTGAATCAGTTGTCCCAGGTTCGGGCGCGAGCGGTTAAGCGTGCATCGGATGCGATTCGTGAAAAATTGGATCGTTTCACGACGTCAGAATAACGACTTAGTCGATCCAAAGATTTAAGAAATAAAACAAACTTCAATTGGTTGAAGCAGGGATGACCGCGAGGTTGTCTTTTAAAAATAACGAGGAAATCAATGAAAATCAGTGCTGACGAAATCGCCTCGGTGATTCAACAGGAAATCACTAACTTTGAGAGCGAGATTGATGTTCGCGAAGTCGGAACCGTGCTGGAAGTCGGTGACGGTATTGCCCGTGTTCATGGCCTTACGAATGTTGCCGCCGGTGAGATGGTTGAATTCCCCGGTGGAATCATTGGTCTTGCGTTTAACCTTGAAGAGAACTCGGTCGGTATTATCATCCTGGGTGATTACCTGAAGATTAACGAAGGTGACCAAGTTAAATCGCTGGGAACTTTGCTTTCGGTGCCAGTTGGTGATGCCGTTGTCGGTCGCGTTGTTGATCCGCTGGGTAATCCACTCGACGGAAAGGGGCCAGTCAATTCAGATTCGACGCGTCCGGTCGAAATTATTGCCGCCGGTGTTGCCGAGCGAAAGCCGGTAACCGAATCGATGCCGACCGGTATCAAGGCCGTTGATGCAATGACTCCTGTCGGGCGTGGCCAACGCGAACTTATTATTGGCGATCGAAAGACCGGTAAAACGGCCATCGGTATCGATGCGATCATCAATCAAAAAGGAACCGGCGTTAAGTGTTTCTACATTGCCGTTGGGCAAAAGGATTCCTCGGTCGCTGGTGTGATCAAAGAACTTGAAGAGAGCGGAGCCATGGATTACACCACGGTGATCGTTTCGGGTGCAAGTTCGCCAGCTCCAATGCAGTACATTGCTCCCTATGCCGGAACGGCGATGGCAGAGCATTTCATGTATGCCGGCGGTCACTGTTTAGTCGTCTACGATGACCTTTCAAAGCAAGCGGTTGCTTATCGCGAACTTTCGTTGTTGATGCGACGTCCTCCGGGACGTGAGGCTTACCCCGGTGACGTGTTTTATTGTCACTCACGTTTGCTAGAGCGAAGTGTAAAGCTTAGCGACGAGCTGGGTGGTGGCTCGATTACTTCGCTTCCGATCATTGAAACGCAAGAGGGTGAGGTTTCGGCCTACATTCCGACTAACGTTATTTCAATTACTGATGGTCAGATTTACCTTCAACCTGATTTGTTCTTCTCGGGCGTTCGACCTGCGATGAATGCCGGTATTTCGGTTTCACGCGTCGGTGGTAATGCTCAGGTTGCTGCGATGAAAAATGTTGCGGGCGGTTTGCGTTTGCAATTGGCAGCTTTCCGAGCGTTAGAAGCATTCGCTCAGTTGGGAACGGATCTAGACGCGGCGACTCAGGCTGACCTGGATCGTGGATATCGCATGGTTGAATTGCTGAAGCAGCCGCAATATAAGCCGCTTCATGTTTGTGATCAGATCATGGTCATTTACGCCGGTACTTCTGGAAAACTGGACGACGTCGCGGTGGCTGATGTGCGTCGGTGGGAAGAAGAATTCCTGGAGTTTGTTCATACGAAAAAGCAAGATGTCTGGGATAGTCTGGACGAGAACAAAGACGTCAGCGCCGTCATGAAGAAGGCCGACAATGAAGTTACCCAGATGGTGGTTGCTGCCATCGACGAATTTAATCAATCGTTTAAGTAGTGGGGAGACTCTCAAGTCGCTCTAAGTGAGTTGCTTGAACTGATCTCTGTTTAATTAAGAAGCAAGGCACGAAGGAAGGACGGAAACTGAAGGTTAATCATCGGGCTCCATTGCGAGCTGCAGAAGACCTGAGATTTCCTATAAATATAAATGGCCAACGCCCGAGCACTTGATAAACGTCGCAAGTCGATCCGTAATATTAAAAAGATTACGAGGACGATGGAGTTGATTGCGACTGCAAGATTTAAAAAAGCGATGGATCGTGCCACCTCGGCTAGTGATTACACAAAACGTATCACTGCGGTTGTTGCTGATTTGGCGCGTGCCGGCCTTGAGGTTTCGCATCCGTTGTTGGAAGCGCCCGAGGAGACGAAGTCAGCCACGTTGTTGGTGTTGACTGGAAACCGTGGTCTCTGTGGTGGTTACAACGGAAACGCAATTCGTCTTGGCGTAAAGACGTTCGAAGCACTCTCGAATGATATTGAAAACGTTAGCTTAGAGGTGAGTGGCAAGCGAGGGATTTCGGGTTTTAATTTCCGTGAAATGTCTGTGGCGGAGTCGTTTACAAATTTCGACGACCAGCCGCTGTATGCTGAAGTTGAATCGATCGCTAACCGGTATCTTCGAGCTTACGCGGAGGGAACCTTAGATCGACTCGACGTGACTTATACCAAGTTCATTTCTGTAGCGAAGCAAGAGATTGTTAATGAGACCTTGCTTCCGCTAGGTAAGATCGAAGGTGCTGAGGCGTCCGGTGATGATTCCGAGGCGTCTGGTAGGACATCGCTTTATGAGTTTGTGCCTTCGGCAGAGAGTATTTTAGAAGAAGTCGTCCCAACCAGTTTTAAGATCAAGTTGTTTAAGTGCTTTCTTGATGCTGCTGTTAGCGAGCAAGTTGCTCGAATGGTTGCGATGAAGAGTGCGACTGAAAATGCGAATGACATGATCAAAATGCTTTCAAGGACTTACAACCGTGCCCGACAATCTCAGATTACGGGCGAGATTATGGAAGTCATTGGCGGCGTCGAGGCGTTAGAGGGATAGGCGAAGAGAACGTGAGTCGGTGGTTCGGCTTGCTGAGTATAGAAGATAAATCAAACTGAAAATTGAACACTGTTAACTGAAGATAATTCTATGGCAAATATCGGTAAAATCACTCAAGTGATCGGTTCGACCTTTGATGCTGAATTTAGTGAATCGGCTATGCCGGCGATCTACAATGCGGTAACCGCTGAGATTGATGCGGGCGGGCAGCAAAGAACCCTATTCGGCGAAATTTCAAAACACTTAGGCGGCGGACGTGTTCGTTGTGTTGCTCTGGGTTCCACGGAAGGTTTGCGACGTGGGGCGGACTGTGTTGATACGGGCGCTCCAGTTTCTGTGCCGGTTGGTGACGAAACACTCGGCCGCGTATTCAATATGCTTGGAGAGACTGTCGACGGACGCGGTCCTGTTGGTACCGAAGAGCGGCGTTCAATTCACCGACCGGCTCCCGGGATTGATGAATTGTCAACCAGTACCGAGTTGTTCGAGACCGGTATTAAAGTGGTTGACTTGTTAACTCCTTTTGTGCGTGGTGGTAAGGCGGGATTGTTTGGTGGTGCGGGTCTTGGAAAGACCGTTATCCTTACCGAATTGATCGCCCGTATTGCATCGAACCACGGTGGTTACTCTGTATTCGCCGGTGTTGGAGAACGTACCCGTGAAGGTACTGACCTTTGGTTGGAGATGCAGGAGACTCCGATCGGCTCGACAGGGCAAATGGTCATCGAAAAAACAGCGATGGTATTCGGCCAGATGAATGAGCCGCCGGGTGCTCGACTTCGTGTCGCGTTGTCAGCTTTGACGATGGCGGAGCACTTCCGCGATCAGTCTGGTAAAGACACGCTGTTGTTCGTTGACAATATTTTCCGATTCTCGCAAGCTGGATCGGAAGTTTCCGCTTTGCTTGGACGGATGCCATCTGCGGTGGGATATCAGCCGACGTTGGCGACTGAGATGGGTGCGTTGCAAGAGCGAATCGCTTCGACGAATAAGGGGGCGATTACCTCGGTTCAGGCGGTTTATGTTCCTGCGGACGATCCGACGGATCCGGCTCCTGCCACAGCGTTTGGTCAGTTGGATGCGTTCCTTTACCTTGAAAGATCGATTTCCGAAAAAGGTATTTACCCCGCGGTTGATCCGTTGGCTTCATCTTCCCGAATTCTTGATCCGGCTTACGTAGGTGATCGCCATTACGCGATAGCCCGTCGAGTTCAGACGACTCTACAGCGATATCGTGAGCTTCAGGATATCATTGCGATTTTGGGTGTCGATGAGCTTTCGGAAGAAGATAAGTTGATTGTTCACCGAGCTCGACGTATTGAGAGATTCCTCTCTCAGCCGTTCTTCGTCGCCGAGGTGTTCACGGGTAAGTCGGGTGAGTTTACGTCGCTTGAAGACACAATCCGCAGTTTCGAAGAGCTGTGCGACGGCAAATGGGATCACCTTCCAGAGAACGCCTTTATGTATGTCGGCTCGATTGAGCAGGCAGAAGAGCAAGCAAAGAAGATGGCCAAGTAGTTTTGAGTGCCGGTCAATCTGACCGGTGTTCTTGGTTTATTTCGTTTGGCGGTAGATTGAATCCGGCTTTTTATAGAGTTTTCGTGCGAATTTAGAGCAATGTTATGGCACAGATACAACTTGTAATCGTCACACCTGAAAAAACGACGCTTGATCAGATGGTCGATGCTGTGACAGTCACGCTCTTCGATGGTGAAGCTGGTTTTTTGCCCGGGCATGCACCCATGATCGGAAGACTTGGGCCGGGTGAATTGAGAGCACGCGTTGGTTCGGAAGAGTCGCGATACTATGTCGAAGGCGGTAACGTCCAGGTAGAAGACAATGTTGTTTCGGTTTTGACGGGGCAAAGCATGAGCGTTGGTGAAATCGATCTCGCTGCCGCGAAAGCGGAACTCGAGGCGGCTGAGGCAGAACCTGCGTCTAATCAGGCTTTAGCTGAGATGAAACAAAAGGCGATTGCGCAGGCTCAGGCTAAGATTCGAATCGCATCGAAGTCCTAATGCTTTGATTGTTTGGGTGGTTTTTGTGCACTCTCGAGGCAACCTGATCTCCTCAGACTCTCTGTTAGCACTTTGTTCCACAGGACGTAACCAGCGACGTTCAGGTGAAGTCCGTCTTTTGCAAATAGCTCGGGACGAGGTTTATTATCATCGCCTAGCATAGGCTGGTCGATGTCGACGAAGAAAAGTAGTTTATCGGCCTCGCAATAAGATTGAATGAGCCGGTTCGTCTTTCTCATCTCTGTTACTAGTTGCCATCGCGAGATACTGGGCTTAATGGCAACGTAATGAATTTTGGCCAAGGGTAGTTTTTTTCGAACGATGGCCACGAATTCTGCAAAATCAGCGAATACACGTTGTGGAGATTTTCCAGCCTTGATGTCATTGTCGCCCGCATAAATGACAATCGACTGAGGCTCGTAATTAAGAACAATTCGGTCGAGGAATTGAACGGAGTCTGCGAGTTGTGAGCCTCCAAATCCGCGGTTGATGGTAACGAGATCTGGGAATGATTTGTCTAAGTTCCAAAGGCGAATGCTAGAACTGCCAACGAAAAGAATGGCATTTTTCGGTGGCATTTCTTCTTGATCAGCGGATTCAAATTTGGCAATGGCTTCCTGCCATCGTGACGAGTTATGGAAGTCCTGTCGTTCCGACTGTGCGGCTGCATGATGCGCCATCGCCAGAGCAATAAATATGGCGAGTAAGTTTGTTTTCATCGTTGTTGAGATTCTGGAGGCAATGGAGTTGAGTTGGTCAGTGAAACCCTTAGCTGAAACCCTTAGCAAAAATTATAATGCCGCCGCGAAGGTTACGCCAAGGAAAAAGGAGTTAGGTCTTGGGCGGCTGGAAGTCAGCATACTGGGAAACAATCTCAAGGATCTGCGAGTGAAGTTTTGAATTGGTTGCCAGGACTGAACTTTTCTGAAGAGGTAGAGGTGTGCCTTGGCAGGTGGTAACAGTGCCCCCTGCTTCTTTGACGAATAATTGAGCGGCTGCGAAATCCCACGGGGAAAGTTCGTATTCAAAGTAACCCCCGAATCGACCAAGGCCAACTTGGACCAGATCGAGAGCGGCCGTTCCAAATCGACGAATTCCATGAATCTTTTTGTGAAATAGCGCTTCGACTGCATTGAGCGTGGCTTTCATCATGGCGCCGCGGTCATAATAAAACCCAACGGCGATCATTGTGTTTTCCAGAGCTTGATGTTGGTTAACGGAAACCGACTTGGCATTCCAGTACGAGCCCTGCCCTTTCTGGGTGGTAAAGAGATCACCATTGGTCGGGTTGAGGATCACACCGCATTCGGCAATACCGTTCCGGTAGTAGGCAATTGATATTGCGAAATGAGGGATGCCGTGAGCGAAGTTGTTCGTTCCATCCAGTGGATCGATGACCCAAAGGTGTTCGCTTTCGAGTGTCGCCGTATGTTCCTCTTCGGCAAGGAAATGATGATGCGGAAGTTCTCTTTGGATGGCATCGACAATCGTTCTTTCGGCTTCGACGTCAGCCTTGGTGACCACTCCCTGGAATTCCTCGTTGGTATATTTTGTGCGAATTTCTGCTGAAGCAAGGTCAGCGAAATATGACGAAAGTATTTTTTCGGCTTTTCTTGCGGCATTGATTGCTACTGTCAGTTCAGCAGAGGGTGTCATGTTTGCAGAGGTCATATATTCGAAGTTTCAGTGGACGATCGGGGTAGATGCGGGAAGCTAAGTTTGAAATGCGGGCGGTTCAGTGGTTCTCGACTGTCGGCAGATTGTTCATTAGCTCAATGATTGAAGAGCGATCTGCTGCGGAAGGGATGGTAGACGTGCCCTGTAGTTCGAAACACTCACTGAGATTTTGTGATTGGAAACCTTCGTTGAGGATTTCAAAGCTATCGGGAGTGGTTAACCCCGGGTGTTCGACTCCACAGGCATGGCTTAGCTGAAGAATTTCTTTTCTTAGGGTGAGGATGAAATTAGCCAGTTTTGCTGATTTGTCCGTCGGGTCGAGACCGCGCATGAGCCATGCGTTTTGTGTTGCGACGCCCGTGGGGCACTTCCCTGTGTGACAAATTTGCGCTTGAATACAACCAATGGCCAACATGGCTTCTCTGGCAATACTGATCATGTCGCATCCCATCGCCATCGCTGCAAGCGACTCATGGGGAAAGCCTAGTTTTCCGGCACCGATAAACATAATGTTTTCCTGAAGATCAAGCTTGGCGAACTCACGGAAAACCCGAGAAAATCCAAGCTTAAACGGTAGGGAAACGTGGTCGGAAAAAGTAAGCGGTGCTGCTCCGGTGCCCCCTTCTCCACCGTCGATGCAGATAAAGTCGACCCCGCGAGTCCCAGTCGCCATTAATTGGGCAAGTTCTTGCCAGAAGCTAAGTTCGCCAACAGCAGACTTAATGCCAATTGGTAAACCGGATTTTTCGGCGAGTCGTTCAACAAAGTCGAGAAGTTCATCTGCGTTAGAGAATTCAAGGTGTGAGTTGGGCGAAAGACAGCTTTTTCCAATTTCAATCCCGCGAATATCGGCAATCTCCGCGGTTACTTTGCTTGCGGGAAGTACGCCTCCACGGCCAGGTTTGGCCCCTTGGCTCAATTTGATTTCCACGGCTTTTACCTGGTACCTATCGCAGGCTTCTGTGAATTTCTGTTCGTCAAATCTTCCGTCGTTTCGTCTGGCGCCATAATATCCGGTACCAAGTTGCCAGATCAGTCCGCCTCCCAAATCGTGGTGTGGGGAAATTCCCCCTTCCCCCGTGTTGTGAAGGCATTGGGCTATCGCACATCCTCGGTTAATGGCCTGGACTGCCGGTGCTGAGAGTGATCCATAACTCATCGCTGAAATATTGATTATTGAATCGGGGCGAAAGGAAAGTTTTCGATCGCGCGGACCACCAAGAATTTTGGCGACGGGAATTCGGTAATGCGGATCATATCTAGGGTCTTCCGGTTGAATATCGTGGATGGGGAAGGTCGATTGTTTAACAATCAGGTAGCCCGAAGTCTGCTCCAGATCATTGTCGGTGCCAAAACCGAAGTAGTTGTTTCCTTTGGATGCAGAACGATAAATCCAGTGTCGTTGATCGCGGGTGAAAGGGCGCTCTTCGTTATTTCCCGCGACGATGTATTGCCGTAGTTTGGGGCCGAGTTCTTCAAGAAGGTAACGTCCGTGTCCCAGTACGGGATAGTTGCGAAGAATTGGATGTTTTTTTTGAGTTAGATCGTGCACTGTAATCACGAGCAAGATGAAAAAGATTACACCCAGTATTATGTAGACCGTCACTAATCACCCCAATCTCGTATGAATAAACCTTTTCCAGTTTAACCATCGATCGGGTCGGTTAGCTACTCCGGTCGCTTGTCAATTCTCCTTGAAGAACTGGTTTTTGTTTGCGGAATTCGATTGGAAGCAGCGCTGAGCGGTTATCTTGGTTCTTGTGAGTGACTAGGATAGACGCGTGAATGCTTTAGTAATAAAACTCAAAACCTGCCTGCTTCGGTACTGGCCTGCGCTCTTAATTGGGGGAATCTGGCTTTGGTTTTTTGGTCCGATGATGATGGGCCGCGAAGTCGTTGGATTTCGAGATTCGGGCTACCTCTATTATCCGTTGTTCGAGTGGATTGATGCCCAATGGGCGGCTGGTGAAATCCCACTTTGGAACCCGTTTTGTAATTTCGGAATGCCGGTGGTGGGGGATGGATCATCGAGCGTATTTTATCCAGGAAAGCTGGTTTTCTTTTGCCGTTCTTTAAGTTACCCATCGCGTTACGGAATTTATCTGGCGCTGCACATTCCATTGGCCGCAGGCGGGGCGTTTGGATTTGCTCGTTTCGTCGGCGCGGAGAAGATTGGCGCGACGCTCGCCGCATTCGCCTATCCTTTCGGCGGGGTGGTACTGTTTCAGGTTACCAACGTCATTTATCTGGTTAGCGCGGCTTGGTTTCCGTGGGCCATGCTTTGTATTTTGAGGATGGTCCAGACGAGGCAGCTAAAGTGGGCGCTCGGTTTAGCGATGGTCTGCTCGATGATGATTCTTGGCGGAGACCCCCAGATGGTCTATCACGTAGGTCTGATATCGGCGGTAACCCTTGGGTTCCAGTGCGCTCGGCAGCAGAAGAATCTCGATTTGGAACATCGCATAGTTTGGTGGCGGGCGTTGTTCTTGATGGCGGTTTTGGTTGGAACTACCAGTGTACTTTCAGCCGTTCAGCTGTTGCCTACGATGGAGTGGTCGCGATTAAGCGAGCGTTCAAGAACTTCGCAGGCTATGAATTTTTACCAGGCAGCTGAAAGTAAATTAAATCGGACCGCCCCTGAATTGGATGGTGAGTCGATTTGGGGGGATGCGAAGGGTGTCGCTGGTCATGCTTATCAATTCAGTCAGCCCCCGTGGTCAATGATGGAGCTTGTTTGGCCGAATATTTCGGGAAAGCCGTTTCCTGTCAATCGTCGTTGGACCGATGGTCTTGCGGGCGCCGATCGGATGTGGGTTCCGTCGCTCTATGCTGGATTGGCTGTTTTCATTCTAGGGATTTTCAGTTTGCGGTTGTGGGGCCGCAGCAGAAAACAAGTTTGGCTCTCCTGGGTTTTTTGTGTATTCGCATTTGCGTCGTTCGGTTGGTACGGACTGGTCTGGTTAATTAACGAAATTCATCCTGATGCTTCTTTTCGAAGTTCTCTTGGGCCTCAAGTGGGAGGTGTTTATTGGTGGATGGTAATGATCTTGCCGAAATATTTTTTGTTTCGCTATCCGGCCAAGCTGTTTGTAATTGCCAGTTTTGCAATTATTGCATTGGCAGCGATGAACCTTCCTAAGTTGCATTCGCGGGGTGTGTTGGCGTTTAGTTTCTTATTGGCTTGCATCAGTTTTACCGGATGGATTGCGGTGGGGGATTGGAGTGAGGCCTGGTTGCCGTTGGCTTTTTCGGATCCATTTTTTGGTCCTTTTGACTCCAAGGGGGCGGTTGTTGAGATCAAGACGGCGCTGCTCCATACTAGTGTCGTCGCCTTATTCTTGTTCGTCGTAGGTTGGTTGGGTTCGTCAACGAGGGTAAACCCTTATTCTGCCCGGTGGGTTATTGGCGCGGTGCTTTTCATTTCCATTGTCGAAACTTCTTTGTCAAATCGTTGGTTGCTTTCAACGGTTCCTGTCGTGGCGTTCACTGAGGAAACGGAGGGGATTTCCGGGCTAAAGGAATTACGGCAATCGGTTGGTGTTGAACCTCTCAGGATTTACCGAAGTGAAATGGGGGCTTTGCCTCCGCTGGATTGGGCCAATGTAAGTGCGGAGCAACGCCTCGAGGAAGTAGTGAAATGGCAGCGAAGCTCAATGTTTCCCAAACAACATTTAGGCGAAGAAGTGGTTCTGTTGGGGAGCTTCAGTTCAATCTGGCCGAAATCTTACCAGCGCTTAATTGAACGCTGGGAAGCGGTTGTTGCTGGAGGCTACGATTCAGGGGGAAAGGAGTGGATTCAGGATTCCCAGGTTCATGGCGTTATCAAAAGATCAGAAGATGGGGAGGTCGTCATCGACCCTTCGCCCTACCCTGCTGGTGAGTCGTCGGCCTTTCCTATTGCTTGGATGTTCGATATCCAGGACGAGGCGGTGCCTTACCCGCCGGTTCAAATTCCTGAATGGGGCAAGGGAATTAAGCTGATTGATTGGGAGAGCGCTGCCAATCGAACTGAGATTGAAATGGTTGAGTTCACCAGCACTCGTTTTGTTGCCCGGATAGTGACAGATGCCCCCCGTATTTTGGGGTTTTATGCACCACCCGTCGCAGGTTGGAGTGTAGAGGTTGAGGATGTCGGGCGCGAGCAAGTGGTAAATGCTGATTTACTGTCTGCGTCGGAATTTTTACCCGAACCGAATGACGGATTTGAAAACTTATTTTTACTGCCCTTTAATAATGAAGGCGAATTTTTGGTTACGTTTTGCTACCAACCAAGATCGTTTTTGATTGGTGCCTGGTTGAGTATTTCGGGGTGGATCGTTTTGTGTCTTCTTTATCCGTGCAAGCGTTTTTTTGGCTGGCGTTGGAATTTCGATGATTAGGATATTGTTGGAAGTTAGTCGCGAATGCGAGAAAAAATTATCGGAAAGTATACGATGGTGAATAAGAGTCGCTAGACTACTGTTGTTAGATTTTGTTTTGTTTGACTTCTGAGATCTTTTTTGTCGAGGTGTTCGATGTTGCGTTATTCAGTTGGTTTAAGGGCCTTGGTTTGTGCGTTGGTTTCGCTGTCCCTTTCTTTGCTGCTCAATGCGCAGGAAAAATCTGCTGAGCGAGCGACCGTGGGGAGTATTGAGGTTCTCGATCCTGCATTAAGTGATTTAATCGACCCGACAAGTCCAATAGAAGTCCTTACGACAGGGTATCAATGGTCCGAAGGTCCTGTTTGGATCAAAGATAAAAGTGTTTTGCTTTTTTCAGATGTGCCTCAAAACAAGATCCACTGTTGGAGCCCCAAAAATGGGCATTCGATATTTATGGATCCAAGTGGATACGAGGGGAAGAACGGTGAGAAAGAGCCAGGTTCAAATGGGCTAATGACGGATGCCAAAGGTCGATTGGTTGTATGCGATCATGGAAACCGGCGGATTTACCGTGTTGAATCGGACGGTTCGAAAACAACGCTGGCAGATAAATTTAAGGGCAAGCGGTTTAATAGTCCTAACGATCTGGTCATTCATTCCAGCGGTGCGATTTACTTCACGGATCCGCCGTATGGATTGCGGGATGAATCCAAACGTGAGCTTGATTATTGTGGGGTCTACCGACTGGGTGTCGATGGCGAGATAACGCTGTTGACCAAAGAGTTGGAACGTCCCAATGGGATTGCATTGTCACCGGATGAAAAGACTTTGTATGTCGCCCAATCGCACCGCCCTGCACCGATTTACAACGCTTACGCGATTAAGCCCGATGGGACGACGGCAGCCAAGGGAAAGACGATTCTCAATAGCATTGAGTATGCAAATCAAGGCGACCCCGGAATGCCGGATGGCATGTGTGTTGATGTGCAGGGAAATCTCTGGGCTTCGGGTCCCGGCGGAATACTTGTGATTTCGCCAACTGGTAAGCTGTTGGGGCGATTAATGATGGGTAAGCCAACGGCGAACTGTGCTTTTGGCGGCGATGGGTCAACACTGTTCATCACATCAAGCGATCGGATCTGTCGCGTGCAAACAAAAACCAAAGGTTTAGGGTTTTAGCCTATTTATAGTTTGGTGGGCGGTTGCGTGTGGTTGGATTGTGGTGCCACCCGGGAATTAGAAATCCACATTTGGGATCTGCTCAAAAGATTCCTACTCGGTGGGTTCGGTCGGCTGGGTCGCCATGGTCGCCTTGGGTTCAACCTTCTCATCGGGATAGTTGGGATCATGCGGTTGTTCTGGCGAAGGTTTTGTCGGTGCCGGAAATTTGGGAATCGTTCCAATCGGTGGCACAGGTTCGCCGGGAGCGACCGGTGGATAAAAGTTGTGGAATCTCCGAGAGCACCGATCTTTGAAACTTGCGAGTGCCGAATCGCGAAGGTCTTCGGTTGGGAACGCTCGGTTAAGCGTGTTGTCGAGGAATTGATCTGCCATCTCAAAGACTGCATCGTCCATTTTTAGATAGCGATATGCAAACTCCCGATCTTCCGGAGAGATATCAGCATCGCGTTTGGAGACATTGGCACGAACGTAAGAAAGGTCGGAAAAAACGGTGGGGTATAATTGTTCAAGGCAGATACAGGATTCATCGAATCGCTCGATAGGAAAGACAAACGCTCGACCGGTGGCAATGGCTCGTTCAATGACTTCGGTTGAGTCGAACGATTTGCCACCATTAAGAAAGTAGATCTGACTATTGGTTTGTGGGTGTACCTCTTGTTGAACCAATTCAGCGGTGGCAAATTCTCGAAAACTCATTCGCTGGGCAATGCAATTTACTTCTTCGAAATGTCGGTGAAAGAAGTATCTTGAAATAAACCGATCTACTGGATTTCGAACATAGCTAAGTGCAAAAACTTCAGCGTGTTCATGTTCGAATGGAAGATCGAGAGAGAGTTTGTGGTCGCTCAAGCATTGGACCCATGGGTGGCAACGGATGATTTCGCTCACGTCGTCACGGGTGTATTGTTTGGTTTCCAATAGCGAATTGGAATTATAAAATCCTTTTCCGAAGTTTCGATTCATCAACTGTCTTAATGTCGATCCTCCAGCTTTGGGTACATGGACATGAAGCCAGCACTGCCGAAGTCGTTCAGTAGCGGTTGAGGAAATGGCATCGGTCATTTCAGGATCCAGTGAGACAACAAGTGGGAGAGTGATTCAAAGGGTACGAATGAAGCTGATCTGAATCGTCTGCATTCGGTCGACGACAATTGTCTCACGACTCTTCTTCGCAGACAATATCAACCTGTTGAATAGTATGGCAGCGCTGTTGAGACGCGTCTTATTTAGTTGTCTATCTGATTGCGGATCTTCAGTTTCGGCTTTTCCATGGTAACCGTTGTTGAGGGCGCGACGCTCTCGGTCAGCCAGACACTCGAACCGACGACCGAATCTCGACCGACGACTGTCTTCCCCCCTAAAACCGTCGCATTCGCGTAAATAACGACGTTGTCTTCGATCGTGGGATGACGTTTCGAATCGCGTACCAGTTGCCCCATTTCGTCCTGCGGGAAACTTAAGGCACCGAGCGTAACTCCCTGATAGATTTTGACGTGCTCGCCGATGATGCAGGTTTCACCAATCACAACTCCAGTTCCGTGATCAATGAAGAAATGATTGCCGATGGTTGCTCCCGGGTGGATGTCGACTCCCGTTTCTCCATGAACCCACTCCGCCATCATCCTCGGGATGAAGGGAACGTTTAATTTGTAAAGTTCATGGGCAAGTCGATGGACGGTAATCGCATTTAACCCGGGGTAGCAAAGAATTACTTCATCATGATTTTTGCAGGCAGGGTCACCAAGGTAGGCCGCTTTCACGTCAGTTAATAATGAGGCGCGAATTTCCGGCATTTTGCGAATGTAATCTGTCGATATTTGTTGACTAAATTCCATGATATTCTCCGGCATGGTGAGCTTGCCGGGTGAAATGCCCCCGTAATCATGCAGCGTCATGTCTTCGCATGCTTCAAAATGGCGAGCGATTGCAATGGCGACTTGCCGAGAAATCAGTTGATGAGCTTCGTCAATTTGCGACCTTAATCCAGCGAGCACTTTTTCACTGGAGGATTCGTTTGACCGGAAGCCGGGGTAGACGATTGCTTTTAATCGTAGAATCAGATCAACCAGAGAGTCGAATTCAGGAATGGGCGCAACGTGAGATGATTTCGGAAATACGAGCGAGCCGTGGATTTCCGCAGCAACCTTGTCAAGGGTTTGCTCAGAGTTCTGGTTGTCTGACGTCGATTGCGGTTTCATGTAATTCGAAATGAAAAAAGTTTCTGTGGAAGAACTTCGATAAGCTGCCGCGATCCTGGGAGAAGCGGCCGGCGAACTGTGTAATGTCTCTGTTACGATTCCGTGATTACTTGGGAAAGGACTTGGATTTGTATTCATTGGAATCTAGGTTCGCAGGATTAGTTTAACGACTGAGGACTACTTTCAAACACAAGTCCTTAGTTAAAATTCCGTTTAATCGCCATTGGAAATCTATCGTCACTGTGGTCTCTGGGATTTGGCTCGATTCGTTAACAACTCCCTGAAACTCGATAAATCGGTGTGTTTTATTGTAATTTGCGACTAACGCTCGAAATTCTTCCCATTGCTTTGAGCCGAACTTTCGGCGGTCAACAAAGCGATAGCGGATTCTTGCTGGCTAATCTAGGTAGTGAAATATAATCCGCTAAGATGAAGAAATGTTAGTAGATTGTTGGGCAATTTGGGCGAGACTGGCTCCTTGGCTTCTTTTGGGAATGTTAGTTTCTGGGCTCATGGGAGTTCTGCTTCCCAGTGATTGGATTCGTAAGCGTTTTCAAGGGTATTCGGGGGTCTTCCGAGCGGTCTTGCTTGGCGTTCCTCTGCCGCTTTGCTCATGTGGTGTTATTCCGGCTGGCATTGGTTTGCGGCAGCAAGGAGCTAGCAAAGGGGCTGCACTTGGTTTTCTTATCAGCACGCCTCAGACGGGAGTCGACTCGGTTTTAATAAGCGTTTCTTTTTTTGGTTGGCCATTTGCGATCGTGAAGATGCTGGCTGCTGCGGTGACTGGTTGGGCTGGTGGCTGTCTATTAGAGCTTGTGGAGCCTCGTGTTCCGGTCTCGCCTACAACGGCGGATAAAGCGGGGGATCTTCCCCGTGTTTCTGCCGATCGCAAACCTAAACCGCCGAGTTGGGTGGAGCGGTTCATCGAATCAAGTGTCGAAATTCTTCGGTCGATCTGGGGGTGGCTTGTGGTCGGCGTGTTGGTTTCTGCTTTGATCAACCAATACCTTCCTGTGGTTTGGTTGGAAAACCTTGAGTCTATGGGATGGCTTCCTTCGATTTTGGTCGTGTTGCTGGTATCGATTCCGTTGTACGTTTGTGCAACTGCGTCCGTTCCAATCGCTGCGGCATTGGTCTCGAGCGGTCTCTCTCCGGCGGCAGCGTTGGTATTCTTGATGGCGGGACCGGCGACCAATGTTTCAACGATTGGGGTGATTTATGGTCGATTTGGAGCGAGATCTCTCGCCGTTTATTTGGTTACAATTCTCGTTGGCAGTATCGGGGTCGCGTGGCTGTTCGATGGATTCTTGTTATCCGATACTGATCAGGAAGTTATCGCGAAACATCACGTTTTATCGGTTTTGGAGTCAGCTAGCGGGGTTGTGCTCTTGTTGTTGGTCGTCAAATTTGTCGCGACTGACCTGCGTCGATTCTTCACCAAGAATCGACTTGTTGAAGGGGGAGGCGAGGCAATAATTTTAGCTGTCTCGGGAATGACGTGTGGCAATTGTATCAATCGGGTCGAGACCGCACTGCAGCAGGTAGATGGAGTGCAGAGCGTTTTAGTAGATTTAAAATCGGAAACGGCAACCATTTGGGGGGATCCGGAAGCGAGTGAGCTAATTGATTGTGTTCAGCGGATGGGGTTTCAAGCAACGAATCGACTTCAAGGGAAGTGAAATAGAATGGACCAGAGTGAGAGGGATAGGAAACGCATTACGGAATTGGAGAGTTCCATGATGCACTTGCAAAATGATTACGAATCGCTGAATGAAGTTGTGCTGGAGAATGTTCATCGACTCGAAAAAATGAGGCTAATAATTGAGCGGCTGGAGAGTCGTCTGCAGGCTAATTCAGAAGCCGAGCCGGAGCGGAAGGCGGAGGATGAAGTGCCCCCTCATTATTGATACCTTTGAGTGAGCGTTTATGTGATTCCAATTATTTTTGATTGATCCAATTATTATTGATTGATAAAACGATTTGAGTTTTCCATTCAAGAATTGGCCTTTTGGCAGACGAACAGGTTATAGGAAATTAAGGACTTGATTGATATTTGGACAAAGCCAAAAGTTTTTAAGTTGCCTGATTTTCTAGCCTGTTTCTGTTGAAATTTCGAATTTTCTGGACGCTCCCTCGAATGAAGCTCGCGATAATCTCACGCCAGCCAGATTGTTACAGCACGCGACGGCTGGTTGAAGCAGCGAAGACAAGAACGCACGACGTTGAGGTTCTCGATACGCTTAAGTTTTCAATTGATTTAGCTGAATGTAATCCTCAGTTGTTTTATCAATCGAAGTGCTTGAGCGAATTCGATGCGATCATTCCTAGGATTGCTGCTTCGATCACTCGATTTGGAACGGCGGTGGTCAGGCAGTTCGAACAAATGGATGTTTTTTCTGCTAACAGTTCTCATGGAATTGCCAATTCGAGAGATAAATTAAGAGCGTTGCAGATTTTAAGCCGGCATCAAATTGGCATGCCGCAAACGACCTTTGTAAAGAATCGCACGGATGTGCTGCCTGCTATCGAGCGAATCGGCGGAGCGCCGGTAGTTATAAAGCTCCTGGAGGGCACACAAGGGGTGGGAGTAATTCTTGCGGAAACTGAAAAGGTTGCCGAGGCAATTATCGAAACGATGCAGAGCACTCGGCAAAACGTTCTGGTTCAAAAATTTGTCTCTGAAAGCCGGGGTCAAGATATCCGTGCGTTCGTGGTCGGAGATCGAGTGGTTGCCGCAATGCGTCGAATTGCGATGGGAAGTGAATTTCGCAGTAATGTTCATCGGGGAGGAAGAACTGAGGCTGTCGAGCTGACGCCCGATCAAGAAAGGACTGCGGTTCGAGCGGCTCAAATCATGGGTTTGCGGGTGGCCGGTGTGGATATGCTGGAGTCATTCTGCGGTCCCCAAATCATGGAGGTAAATTCATCACCGGGTTTGGAAGGAATCGAGCGTTGTACGCAGCTCGACATCGCCGGGGCAATCATCGACTATTTGGCTGCTCATGTCGACTTTCCTGAAATCGATATCCGGCAACGGTTGACTGTCAGCCAGGGATATGGTGTTACGGAGATCCATGTTCCGGACGGCTCAGAGTTCGTTGGGAAAACCATTGATGAATCGGGTTTGTTGGAGCAGGACATAAACGTGTTGACGCTTTACCGCGGCACAACCGTGATTCCGAATCCTCGGTTGAAGCGTCGACTAGAGGCGGGAGACCGGATGTTATGTTTTGGGAAACTGGAATCGATGCGATCGATGATTCCCGCCAAGACACAACATCAACGCCGGCCAACGATTCAGGAATTGGCCAGCGATGCGGAAAGGAATTATTCTCGCCGGTTCGCTGCCTGATGAACGGCCGGTGGAAAAAGGAGGAGACGGTTACGATTCTACTGAGTCCAGCCAGTTCCATTGGTCCTGCGTGGTTCCATCAAATAAGCCGAAAAAGGCGTTCTGAATTGCTTCTGTGATTGGTCCACGAGAGCCGCAACCAATTTCCATGCGGTCGACGCTTCTTACTGGCGTGACTTCGGCGGCAGTTCCGGTGAGGAAAATTTCATCAGCAACGTAGAGGAGTTCCCGTGGAATTTCTTGCTCGATTACTTCAAAGCCGACATGTCGGGCCAGTGTAATAACGGCGTCGCGAGTGATTCCATCGAGAATCGCTGCGGAAAGCGGGGGCGTGAAGATCTTACCCTCTCGTACGATGAAAATATTCTCAGCGGATCCTTCGCTAACCGTGCCTCGCGCGGTTACCGAGATTCCTTCCGCAAAACCATTTCTTCTCGCTTCACCGCCAATGAGTTGCGCGTTGAGATAATGTCCTCCTGCTTTTGATAGAACAGGCAGTGCCGCACTGGTGGTTCTAGCCCACGAAGAAACGCAAACATCGATTCCGTTCTTTAGTCCTTCTTCGCCAAGGTAGGTGCCAAATTCCATTGCCGCAATGATGACGTCCGTCGGGACATCTTCGTTGGGAACCACACCAAGAGATCCTGCCCCGAGAAATGCAAGCGGACGAATGTAAGCCGCCTCAAGTTCGTTTTTAGTAATGGAATCCCGACATGCCTGTTCGATTTCAGAAATGGAGAATGAGACCGGGTAACGATAGAGCTTCGCTGAATTAAAAAACCGTTTGATGTGAGCGTCCAGCCGAAAAATAGATCTTCCCATCGGGGTCGCATAACAACGAATTCCCTCGAACACACTCGAGCCATAATGGAGTGCGTGTGACATGACATGAACGGTAGCGTTTTCCCATGGAATCATTTCGCCATTCATCCAAATGTACTTGCTGTGCTTCATCGTTTTTTCCAAGGTTGCATGAGTTTCTCCAAATTGTCGCAATTCCAGTCAAACGACACAAGTTTCACTTTCGAAAATTCTTGCCGGGAGTAGGTTGAACCACGATGTGGATTTGAGCGTGGGATGCAAGTTTCCAGTTTTGGATCGATTATTTGGTGACGGTGTTGTTCGCCTTGCTGCTGTTGCTAAAGTCCGAATTTCTTTATCATGGTGCTAAAGCAAACGTTTGCGTTGCGGTCTGTTAATTACAACTTCTTTAAGATCATTAACCCATTGGTAGGAACTACTGTGAGCTTGGGAATGAAACAGTTGCTGGCGACAATGCCACAGGTGGGAAGAGTGGAGTGGATTGGTGTTCGGCCCGGGCGTCGCGAGTCTGTAAACGTGCTGCAATCAGTAACTGTAAGCATGGAGGGCCTCGTTGGAGACCGTTACCGCGGGAAGGCCGGGGGCCCAAGAATGGTGACGCTGATTCAGGACGAGCACATTGCGACTGTTGCGAGTATTTTGAAGCTGAAGGCGATTGATCCAGGGTTGTTAAGACGAAACTTCGTCGTTTCGGGTATCAATTTGCAAGCGTTGAAAAAGCGGCGAGTTCTGATCGGTGAAGTAATTCTTGAAGTGACGGGGAATTGTCCTCCTTGCAGTCGCATGGAAGAGAATCTTGGCTGTGGGGGGTACAATGCAATGCGCGGTCACGGTGGAATCACGGCAACCGTTATTCAGGGAGGCAGAATTTGTTGTGGTGACTCGGTCCAGTGCTTAGCTGAAGCGACCGAGGCATAGGCAACTTATTTTGCTTTTACAATCATCGCCGGCGGCTCGGTGCCCTCTGGGAAAAATTTCAAGGAGACGGAGTTAACGCAGTGCCGAATGTTCTTTTCAGTTTTCTGTTCCCCTTCGAACACGTGCCCAAGATGCCCATCGCAATTTTGACATAAAATCTCGACACGATAACCGTCGGCGTCTATTTCTCTTCGAACGGCTCCCGGTATCTCATCGTCGAAACTTGGCCAGCCACAGTGGGCCTCAAATTTGTCATCAGACCGGTAGAGCTTGGCATTGCACTGGCGGCAGGTGTACACGCCTGACGCTGTTGTGCTGTTGTATTCTCCCGTGTTGGGGCGTTCCGTTCCTTTGTCAAGAATCACACTGGCTTCGAAAGCAGTTAGCTTGTTGTACTCAGCGGGCATTTCGTTTTTCTTCTCTTTCTCGACAGCCTCTGTTTCAGGAGTCGTTGTAGGAGGGTTCGAGGTAACCGGATTCGTATTCAAATTTGCGGTACCAATTTCTTCCTTTGGGGTCGGTTGATTTGTCAAATAAAAGACCAGTCCAACGAGAAGAAAAATGAGCAATCCGGCTCCGATGATTTTATTTTGGTTCATGGTTTTAAACTCTCGGCTAACTGGTTCATTCGCTTACGGTTTACTCCGAGATCTGAGTGACCGACTCTTGAGGCTGAGCGAAATTGGATGACTGACGAATTATCATCAACGAAGAACTCCACGTCGTCAATAAACCGGAAGATTAGCGATTTGAATTCGTAATGCAAATAGTATTCCGTCTCACTGATTAGCTTCGCTCGTGGGTAATTTAGTTTTACAACTTCTTTAATCTTGGAAATTGCTTCGGACGGGGAACCACGAAATGCAACCGGTTTCATTTTTTTCGCAGGGTCATCAGCCTGAGTTGATACACAGTTTGGTGTATCTGGACACGCTGCGAGTTTTCCGGCGGTGACACCTAGGTTGTCGGGTTGTTTGGAAGTCATGCTAATGCCAAGTAGACCTATTGAAGACAAGACTAACACGGTGACTAGGTTCCGGCCAATTTTTGAAAGTGAAAAGCGGGCACGCTTGTTTATCTCGGTCGGAGGCTTGTCGTTAGTTGAGTTCATCTCGAGGCTGTTCGGGGGTGATTAAGACCATTATTTACGGTTCGCCAAATTTACGGTTCGCCAAAGCGTCACTTTATCGGACCGGCTATTGAAAGCAACTTAAAAGAAAGATTGCCAATGACAAGATGACAAGAAGGAAAAGTAAGGTCGGAACCAGATTGCCATTTTGCCCTTTTTCACAAATTAAGAAATCAGATGAAATTAAATTGAGTTTTTCTTGTTGCTCAGCGGGATTCTTAAAAAGCCAAATCTGGGTTTTCATACTTTGCGTTCGGATTCGCTCGTCATCTAACGCAACGCCAAATACTTGTTGCCAATCGCGCTCATTCTCCGTGCATTGTTCTTGGTTGTTTTCGTCGAACGGACGGTATTTGACCCTTGCGCAAAATCTAAAAACCTGAACCCATCCTGGTCTCTGAATGGCGTGGAGTTCCAGTTCTTCAAATTTGGCGGTCTTTCCAACAAACCCGTTTTGATTCAACCAAGCTCGAACATCGGCTTCAGTGGATCGATTGGAAATAGTTAGTGGCATTTATTTTTAGCTTAGTTGTTTCTGAAAAGCGTTCTGGCGTGGCAAGTCAATCAGCAAGATTTATCGCGAGGTGCCACGCTTAATTTGACCTTAGGTCTGTTGGGCGTAAACGAGCGAACTCACCGCGTGTCCGTATTGACTAGACCGTTGTATCAATTGCGAATTCACCACCGTTTCGATGTGAAGTTGCCTTTACAAAAAACGGTTGAACGCTTCAAATTGCGAGTAGGAGATTAGACGCGCAGGGAGCAATGGGTGGATTTATGATTGACGTCAGTTTATCAGTTGCGTTAATTCGCAAAACATACAACGAAAAGCTAAGGTGGCTTGCACGGTTAGATCCGACCACGAAGCAGCTGAATTTTATTATCGGTGAGAGACTCGAGGATGAGTCATTCCGTGAGACGACAATACGCGAAGTGGCGTGGGCTCTTTGGCTGGATCGAAAACGCGATTTCCTTGTTTCTAACATGGCTCAAATGAATCTGGAGTTTGTCGATCGGGTTCCAGGGCATTTCCAAAAGAGTCGAGTCGCCGTCTCGTTTTTTAACGTGGAAGTGTACCGTAAAGACGTTATTTCAAAAATCGAACGTCAGGGAGACAATTTTTGGGTGACGTCTGATGAAATTTGCAATGGAATCAGCCAGTGCGGTCGTCGATTTGATCCTATCGTTCCCTATTTGATCAACCGTTCGAGTGTGATTCAGTATTGGGAATCTTCCCAGTAACAACTCTCCTGACGGGGAGTTTGCAGGCTGATTTCTCAGCCCCTTTGAAGTATGGTTTTCAATCGGTTGTGATAAAGCGAATTTCTTAGACAACGACCACTGATTAGATTTCTTCGGAATCAAGGGCGGCGTTTCCAATGGGTTTGGGCGGCAGTACCGGTGGACTCGAAGAAATTTGATCGAGGTGGGTCATCTCACGTTGGAGAATCTTGAGAAGAGTTTGCAGGAATGCAACAACCATAGGGCCAATGACAATCCCGATCGGGCCGAGTGTGGAAACGCCACCAAGAACACTCAACAGCGCGAAAAGTGGGTGAATGTTTGATTGGCCGTGCAAAATGTACGGCTTGATGACGTTATCAGCCATTGAAATGATGGCGATCCCATAAATTCCTAAACCGATCGCGGCCGTTATGTTGCTGTCAAAAAAGAGCAAGTAGAAGCAGCAAGGAATCCAGACAGAGGCGGCCCCCACAAAAGGAACCATTGCTAACATTGCAGAGATTACGGTCAGCAAAAACACGGACTCGAATCCAGCAAAATAAAAGCCGATTCCCGCCAGTAAGCCCTGGGCTAAAGCAGAGGCGAGTGTCGCCACCACGACAGCTCGGCTAACCGTGCCAAACTCCGTGACGAGTTCTTGTTCGTGTTCATCGTCGATTGGAGAAAGGCCTTTGAAAGCTTCGATCAATCGCGGCCCGTCCAGTAAGAAAAAGTAGAGTCCAATAACCATGATCGCTGCACCGACGATTAAGTTGCCGGCGTAACTCACACCGGCTCCCGTTAACTGGAGCAATTTATCTTGTAGGAATCCAACCACGGAGTTGGCGTAAGATTCTGATTCTTCATCGGATGGATTGACCAGTTTGATCAACCAGGCCTTGGCCTTACCTCCAAGTAATTCCGATTCAAACAAATTGAAATGAGTGGCTGTCTGGTTTATTTTTTCGTGGTAGTTCACGATTGCCTGATTGCGACTTTGCGCAGTTTCTGTCGATGCTACTGGAATCGCTTCGTGCAAAATTCGAGCTTCGGTAAGATCGGCCACGAACAAATCCCAGGTTGAGCGAGATTCGAGTGGAGTTTCATCAAGTTTACCTTTTATTGGCCAGTCTTTCCCCGTCACGCGAGCCAGTTTCTTTCCAGCCTCTTCAATTTCAAACAGGCTGATTTGGAATCGGTCTTCGTCGGACGGAGAAAATGAGGTTGAAGATTTTAATGAAGCTAACTCAGTTGAAATTTTTCGCAATTCATTTTTGCAAGGCATGTCCAGTTTTAAATCAGAACGAATTTGGTAAAAGCCGTCGGTGATTTTTGTTGCGCTAAAGTCGTTGTAGACTTGCTTTCCTTCGATGGCTGCCATGAAGAAAATGACGCTGAGAGGTGCCAGTACGGTGAGTAATACGCTGAGCGTCGTCAATGCAGCAGACAGTTTTTCCCGACCGTTTGATTTTTTCATAAACCAGCGATGTAACGGGCGAAATACAACTACAAGAATTGCTGAGAGGAACAACGGGATTAAGAAGTGAGCCATGACCTCATAAAAGAGGAGGCCAACGATCGCGATTACGCCGAGCAACAAGCCAAAAGAAATGTATCTTGATACATTGGATTCGGCTCGATCAACCGGTGTTGGATTGTTTCGTTTGTCAGTATTTGATTTCGGACTCGGAGGGGGCTTAGGTTTTCGTTTTTTCTTGCTCATTATTCGGTTTCGAATTGCGTGAGTTCTACAGCGAAAAAGCCATCGTGATGCCAAAGCACTTGTCAAAACACCTCGACGAAAAGCTGTTTCAAACGACGATTTGAAAGTTGAGCGGCATCGCTTTTAGTTGTTGGTTGGCCGCTCGGGGAAAGCGAGCCCGGGGTTCCTTTACTGCCGTGAGCCGGGAGTGATTTTTAATTCGATCCGTTTGCCGTCCCGGAGGACGGTAATGGATGTTTCTTCTCCAATTTTTATGGCGTCGATAATCGCGGTGTAATCGTAAATGTTTTCGATGCTTTTACCAGCAAGTTCGACAATGATATCGCCTCCTTTGATTCCTGCTTTGTCTGCAGGCGCCCCTTTGGTCACATCCGAAAGCTTGACACCAACGACGTCTTCGCCATAGGCAGGAACGCTTCCGAGGTAAGCGCGAAGCCCGCCTTTGGGCGCGTCCTGGGGTGTCGAAGATTGTTCGATGTAGTCGGGAGCCTGATCGGTGGTCGCGAGTGATCTGGTGATGAGTCCCATCAATCGAGCAATCCTTGCAGCGTCGGGATAGTTAAGTTTTTCAGGGGTATCGCGAGGCGTATGGTAGTCGGTGTGCGATCCTGTAAAGGCGGACAAGATTGGAATACCACCTCGGTAAAACGAACTCGCATCGGTGGGGAGGTCGGTTTCGTTACTGAGCGTAACGGGAAGGCCTACGACCGCGTTTTTAGATTCGATAACCGATGGCCAGAAACTACTACTGCTAACGCCTTGCAGGACAAGTTGATCGGTTAATCGACCAACCATGTCCATGTTGAGGGCAGCGATAATTCCAGTGCTTGGTCGTGGAGCTCCCTCTCTAGGATCTTTATTGTTGAGCGTGACTTTTTTCACTCCGAGGCTTTTGACCATTTCAGTCAGCTCGTTGACGGCTTTTCGCTTTGCTTCTGGATGAGCCTCGACTTGAATTTCAAAATCAGGATAGTTTTTGGCGATAAACTTTAAAGACTCACTTATTTCGTTAGTTTTTGCAGATTCACCGTTGAGCAAGATTTCCCCTTCAGCATCAACTCCAAGCACGAAGTCATGGGAGGCATCCTGAGAGGCGGGAGATTCGGCAGGTTCAAGCGACTTGACATAATTAGCGGAGCCGTAAAGTCCGAGTTCTTCGCCGGACCAACCGGCAAAGATCACGTCTCGCTTAAGTTTTAGTTTTCCGGTGCGCTGTTGAGCGACCAGATACTCGGCAATTTCCAGCATTGCGGCAACACCTGACGCATTATCATCTGCACCGAAGTGAATGTTGTTTTGCTCGTCTTGTTTTGCGAGGCTGCTGCCAGATTTGCCGGCCCCGAGGTGGTCAATGTGTGCTCCAACGATTACCGCGTCCTCGCTTGGGGATTGCCCGGCGAGAAGGCGACCCACGACATTGCGTCCCTTGCCAGTAATTTTTTCAATATCGATTTCTGTTTTGAGCTTGCTCCCCTTAAGGATAAAACCCATGACCGGCGATCCGTCATCTAATCGATCTTGGAGTTTGTGGATGTCCTTGCCAGCCGCCTGAAGAATTTTTTGTCCGACCTCATCGGAGACACTGATCGCGGCGATGCTTGATCCGCTCGGTGAAAAATCATTTCGCAAAGGAACCAGTTGCTCGCGAACCTGAGAATTAGGGCCGCTGACAACGATCACACCTTTCGCCCCTTGCTGTCTGGCATGGAAAATCTTTTTGTGAAGCTCCGCATGTGTTTTGAAAAAACGCCGTCGCTCAGGGGAGACATTTTCAGGTAGGAAGCGATACACAAAAACCCATTTATCCTTTACGTCGAGGTGGACGTAAGAGTCATATTCTTCCTCCGAGCCTTGTGGTGGAGCCACGATCCCGTAGCCCGCAAAGACGATTTCTGTCGGATCAATCTGGAGATTGCCAGAAAACGAAAGCGGTCTCCAGTCCTGGTTGACCTTAAGCGATTCGGATTTCTCCCCAATCGTAAGCTCCAGTTGGTTCTTCGGTCCCATTTTGACGCCATTAGGAAAGTCGAACGTTTGGAACCAAGTTCCATTGTCACCAGCAGGTTTCAGCCCTAAGTGATCAAGGTAAGCTGCGACATAAGCAGTTGCTTTGCGTTCGCCGGTTGAGCCCGTCATTCGGCCGCCCAATTCCTTGCGGCAGAGGTAGTCGACATGTCTCATGATATCTCTTGGGTCAAAACCGGCACTTGCTTGTTGTGCAGCATTGAGTCCAGTGTCGAATGCTGATTTCTCTTCCGGAGACCATTGGTTGCCCGCCGACTGGTTTGCCGAAATTGCCTCGGATGCTATCTCGTGATTCCAGTCAGCCAGGTAAATTTGTGATTCCTTTTTGGGATTGCGAGTGGAGGTCCAAGTCAGTTTTTTTCCGTCGGGTGTAAAGCTTGCAAGTCCATCAAAACCGTCGGTGTCAGTAACGCGTACGGGCGGCGATTTGCCATCAGTGGCTACCAGGTAAAGCTCGAAGTTTCCAAATCCATGCCGGTTGGTTGTGAAGATCAGGTACTCTCCCGACGGGTGGTAAAACGGTGCCCAACTCATTGCCCCAATGTTAGTGAGTTGTTTCTGATCGCTCCCATCGATGTTCATGGTCATGATTTCCGCGGTCGCCCCGGATTCTGAAAATCGTCGCCAACAAATACGTTTTCCATCGGGAGAGAAGAAGGGCCCCCCGTCGTACCCCGGGACATCTGTAAGCTGGCGGACGTTCGTGCCATCGGAATTCATGATGAAAATATCCATCATGTAGGCGGGGTCTGTTTTAAAGTTCTTTTGTTGTTCGGCAGTTAGTTGCTTAGAATAGCCATTGCGATTGGACGCAAATGCGATCAGTTTTCCATCCGGAGAGTAAGATCCTTCGGCGTCATAGCCAAGGTCGTTGGTTAGTTTTTTGTATTCTTTTGAATTGCGATCGTAGGAAAAAATTTCATAGGTTTCATCGTAGTCCCATGAGTAACGTCGGGCTTGTCCGGATTCCCGAAATTCTATTTCCTCTTTTTGTTTTGCTTTGGCGTTAGGGTCAGCTTGAGTTGAAGCGTAAAGAACAAGATTGTTGTTGGGGTGTACCCACGCGCATGTTGTCTTTCCGTAGCCCGGAGAGATTGGTTCCACGTCACCCGATTCAAAATCAAGTAAGTAAATTTGGAAAAAGGGATTGTCGATTCGTCGCTCACTTTGAAACGCAAGTAACGTTCCGTCAGGACTGAAATAACCTTCGCCCGCCCGTTTGCCTTCAAAAGTCAGTTGCCGGGCATTGGAAATAAACTTGATTTCCTGACCGCCATTTGTTTCAGAGGGATCAGCGTTCGGTTCTTGTGCTGCTACGGGACAGCAGGCGAAGAAACTGAGGCTGAGTAGTCCGGTCAGGGCGAAAGCGAAAATGGATTGTTGATTCGCAATGGGGCGAATTAAAGTGAACATTTACAGTTTCCGGTAAAAAAATTAAAAGAACTGATCAGTGGAGGCTGTTGAAAAGCCAGTTGAAATATTCTGGGGCTCACTAAAACTAAAGCCCGCGACGCGGCCGATTGTATTTAAGTTTGTTTTATCCAATAAGGAGCAGGTTTAAGATTATTGGATTTGATTGAGCTTTTGTTGATTATCACACCTTATAAAACGTTCAGGTAGAAGGGTTGGGTCGGATTTGGTAGCGAATTTGGGGTGGAATGGTTAAATAATTTGCTCGAATATCGGTTCGAGCCGAGGATAAAGGCTGAGTTAGTGCTCCCCCGAGCAAACCAACGCGGGCTGAGAACGATTTGTTCGCTCGATTTCGGCAAAACGTTAAATGTTGGTTGTTCAGTCTAGTCTCAGCGTTGCTGATGACGATAATTGGTGGTGTGCGTTAGGTCGGCGTCGACGGCGATCCGTGCGAGTTTAAAGCGAATGGCTCATTTCGCTGAATTTGGTTGTGAATAGGGAATTACGATGATTGCGAATCGAAGCTATGACTGTGTTGTTCTTGGCGCCGGGCCCGGAGGGTCGTCTGCGGCGGCAATCGTAGCGGAACAGGGATTGTCGGTTTTGCTCGTCGAGCGCGACAAGATGCCCCGATTCCATGTCGGCGAGTCATTGATGCCCGAGACTTACTGGGTGTTTGAGAGGCTGGGAATTGTTAACGAACTGGATCGAATTGGCTTCACGAGAAAGTACGGTGTTCAGTTCGTTAGTAGTAACGATCGTGAGACAAAGCCATTTGTGTTCGCTGAGCATGACCCAAGGCCATGCAACGAGACTTGGCACGTCGATCGAGCCAAGTTTGATCACTTGCTTTTTGAGACAGCATTCAATCGGGGAGCGACCTGTGTTGATGGGACTCGTGTTTTAGATATTGACATTCGGAACAAATCGCCGCACCTGGTTACACTTCAGGGGGAGGACGGCAAGCAGCAGGAGATTTCCGGCAAGGTAATCATCGACGCGTCGGGTCAGTCTTCTCTTCTCGCTAACCGTTTGCAGACGAAAGAGTATTACGAAGATTTACGTAAGGCGGCGATCTGGGGTTATTATGACGGTGCCGTGCGTGCGGGCGGTGGTAATGCAGAGGTTACCTGTATTCTTCATACAAAAAGTAAGGACGCCTGGTTTTGGTATATCCCGCTAAGCGATGGCACGGTTAGCGTTGGACTGGTTGGCGACAATGATTTCTTGCTGAAGCGGGGAGGATCGCCAGCCAAGACCTTTGAAACGGAGATCAACAACTGCCCGGGAGTTAAGCGTCGTCTAATGGATGCGAAACTTCGCGGTAAGTTTGCGGTTGCCAAGGAATTTTCTTACACCGTCAAAGAACAGGCTGGTGATGGATGGGTTCTTGTCGGCGATGCTGGTGGCTTTATCGATCCTTGTTATTCTTCGGGAGTTTTCCTTGCGTTGAAATCTGGGGTGATGGCAGGCGAGGCCGTAGCTGAGGGTCTACACGCAGGTGATACGTCCGCAAAACAACTGGGGAAGTGGACGCGAGAGTACGAGTCGGGAGTAAAGTGGATACGAAAACTGGTTCGTGCTTTTTATACGAAAGAGTTCAGCTTTGGGTCTTTCATGAAGGCACACCCAGAGCATGCGAAAAACGTTACCAATCTTCTAATTGGGCGTGTTTTCGAGGGGAATCCCGGTAAAGTCTTTGAAGATATGGATCCCTGGATTGAAAAGGCAAAACGCGGAGAAGACATGGAGATGGCGGCGAGTAATTAGCTGGCCGTCGGTTCCCGCCAAAGAGTCCAATTCGTTTCGGGTTTTCGGCTTGACCCACCCCTTTTGAGTACACCGTCAGTCTAGCGTTTAGAGCGGCTCCACGGAGACTTCAGGTCTCGGTTTCACCGCTGATCTTGCCTGCTGCGTGGCTCTACTGGCGAATGGGGCAATTAATGTCGTTTTAATAGTCATGAAGCCACCTAGTTTTTGTTAGTTTAGGGGTTTTAGGTTCGTTTTGCGGCTATCCTAAAACCGCATCTCAGAAAAAAAACTACTGTTTCGAGTCATTTAATGGATGGGATTGTTTCGTTAGAGGCGGTTCATGTCGCTTATTCACGCTGTGAAATGAGTCTGTTGGCTCCATTAATGTTGATTCCTTGTTTTTTGGGGTTCAAAAAACTGGTTTGACCACTGATTTTACAGTGTTCGATGCTTGACAATCCGAGGCTGCCCACACTATCATGGCGACTAAGAAATGAAGTTTTCTTTATTACGATGAACAATCGACGCCGTTAAATAACGTCATAATTAGCGACGGCATCGTTCAAAAAATTGGTAATTTTTCTTTTTTATGTTTTTGGAGTGATTTATGAAAAATCGAAGAAACTCTGGTTTCACATTGGTGGAACTTCTTGTTGTGATTGCCATCATCGGCATTCTCATCGGGATGCTGCTTCCTGCTGTTCAGCAGGTTCGTGAAGCAGCTCGTCGTACAACTTGTATGAACAACTTGCGACAAATTGCTTTGGCAACACTCAACTACGAGTCGGCCTACCAAAAGTTCCCTAAAGCTTGGAACGGTAGCGACGATTACAATGCGAATGTTGACGCCTTGTTCACTTCAACTACTGGTCACCAGTGGGGTGGAATGTTGGTTGCTATCCTTCCTTTCATGGAGCAAAACAACGTTTCTCGTTACTTTGAAGAGTACAAAGTTCCTGATGTTTACTGGAGCTCAGCGGACATCAACCAGTTTGCTGCTTCACAGAAGATTCCAACATTTGAGTGTCCTTCTGACCAAGCTGAAACTCGACGTAAAGTCGGTGGAAGCGGTGACTTCTCGACCTTCTTCTTGCTAAGTGGTCGTGGGAACGGTTGGTGGATGAACGATGCTGGTGGCGATCCAATCGCTAGCCATCACCAAATCACTAACTACACCGGTTGCTCAGGTCGCTTGGATTACGATCCAGTTGGTGGAACTGATCCTCGCTGGTCACCTTACTACGGTGTCTTCGGTGAGTGGAACCGTGGAGTTAAGATGGGTTCAATCACTGACGGTACTTCAAACACAATTGCTTACGGTGAAGTAACTGGATTCGGTACTAACGCATGCTTCGCATGGACCACGACTCCTCAGTGCGTTCACTGGAACACTAAGAACTTGGCTGGAACACCATACCCAGACTACGATGGTCGTTGGTATGTATTCGGCTCACGTCACGCTGGTAACTTTATCAACTGGGCGTTTAGCGATGGTTCAGCTCACTCAATCTCTGAGTCGATCAACCCTGATCTTTTGATCCAGTTGGCCGGTCGCGCAGACGGTGAAGTTCTTATCAGCACTGATTTCTAAAAACTTGAAAACCACGAAAGGTTTTACGATGCAGAAGTGTTTTTTATTAATGACTTGTTTCTTCCTGGCAATCGCTTGTGGCTGTGAGAATGGCCCAAAAGAGGACCCAGAATTCAAGAAGACGAAGGCCACCGACGTTGAAGCCGAAAGTAAAGTTGGCAAAAAGGCCGGTGACAAGGGACAAGCGATGGAAGCTCCGGCAATGTAAAACTGGAGTGTAGAGAGTTTTAATTAGTAAGAACTAATTGATGATAAACAGAAGCCCCGCGGTTTTCCGCGGGGCTTTTTTCGTGCGTAATTTTATTGGAACGGAGACGGTAGCCCGGTACGCGATATACCAATGTAAGTGAATCCCCAGAATTGATGATTCTGGCTTTGGGCTTGCTTTTGTCGCACTAGCGGGCATGTGGAGGGCAATTGGAGGTCACGTAATCCCCGATATTTCGGTTCGGTTAGTCAATTCGAAGATCGAGCCAAACCAAACGATGGTCCGTCGCATCAATTAGATCGGATCCGGCTTCAGACGGCTTTGGCCAAAAGACTCCACTGGATTCAACCTTGAAGTTTGACGAGGGTAGACAGTAGTCGAGACGCAGGTTACCAACATTGCTGTCTCCAAAATCGCTTGTGTCCCATGCTGCATTTCCTTTTTGATCGACGTTAACGCCTCCCTGAATCTCAGCGTAAAATTTTCCTCCTGAACTCACCGGAGGAGTGGAGTCATTGATTCGAGTATGTTTAGTCAACAGACTCGCGGCGTTGTTGGTACTGTCACCGTCATTTGCATCTGCATTCATATCTCCAGCGAGGACGAAGAGCTCATCTCGCGCAAGTCCTCCGTAGCGACCTTGGTCGTCGTAAATATAGTCTGACTTGCCTTCGGTAATGTAGTCGGCGAAGAAGCGGATCTCGTCGTGATTACGACAACCGTTACGGTCTTCGGGACCGTCGAATACTGGCGGAGTGGGGTGAGCTGCTAGGAAATGGATTGTTTTTCCTTGGGCTCGGATTGGAATATCCCAGTGGCTTTTTGATGAGAGTCTGAAGTGCTCCATGATTTTGGGAGCGTAAAAGGGTTGTTTATTTTGTTTATATGGGACCAGGCGTGTAGGCATGTCTTTCCAGAGGAAATTTCTAAAAGTCCTGATGTCAGGTTCGACAATTTCAAATTTGGAGAGTACGACCATGCCGTATTGGCCGGGGAATCTTCCAAAGCCAAACGCATCATTTGCAGTTCCCAGTACGCCATCACCGTCAAGGTCCAGCTTGGAATCGACTCCGGTGTTTACTGCGGCTGAAAATGAAAACCCGTATTGGATAGGAGGGTTTCCGTTTTGTGAGACAGCTAGGTAGTTGTTCTGAAAGCCCTCTATTCCCTTTCCGGCGGAGTCGTAGTCAAACTCATTAAGAAGAATTACATCGGGGCGGATTCGTTGAATGATTTCAGCGATCTTCTTTGGGCTCTCTGAATTGCCATCTGATAGTTCCCGTTTAAGTTGTCCGGCCTCCGACCGATAGAACGAGATATTGAACGATGCGAATCGAATTGTCTCTACGTTTGATTTCTGAGAGGTTCCAGCAGTCTGAGCGGCGGTTCGATGGATTAGCGATTGAGAGGTCAATAAGGCAACGAAAAAAAGCAGGATGGGGACTGCATGATGCTTAGTGAATGGCATGAAGATTGACCAATAAGGAGTGACGCAAATTATAACTAATTTCGACGAATGGGCTTTAGGCAATTCGGCACGTGTAAATTTATAACCATCGCGAGATTCTACGCAAAATTATGGAGGGGTTCCAAGATGAAAACAGCCAGAAAGGGCGTCTGAGCACTTGAATGCGAAAATTTTAAACTCACGAGAATCGCTTTAACGTAGTCATGCATGCCTCAAAATAGGAGGAGCCGAAGAGGTTGAGGTGGTTTAAGAGGTGGTAGAGTTGATAAATCTTTACTCGTTCTTGCCAGCCATCGTTAAGCGGCCAGAATTCGTTGTAGGCTTCGTAGAAATGGGAACCGAATTCACCGAAAAGTGTAGTCATCCCAAATTCAAATTCCCGATCTGAGTAGGAGACTGCGGGATCAATCAAAACTGGTGTTCCCTCCTTTGCAATGATTACATTGCCTGCCCAAAGGTCGCCATGAATAAGTACGGGCGAAAATGAATTGGTTAAGAGTTTTCCTAATTTAGAAAGCAAGTGGTCTGCGGATCGGTTGAATGTTGGTGTGGTGAGACCATGGTTTTGAGCCAATTTTATTTGGGGAGTTAATCGGTGTTCGATGAAAAATGATGTCCAATCGTCGGTCCAGTTATTCACTTGGGTCGTACTGCCGATGAAGTTGGATTGCGGGTAACCAAAACGCGTTACTTGTGTTTTGCGATGCATCTTGGCGAGGCAGCGGCCAAGTTCGATTTCCGAGGTTGCAGTAGCGTGCCCGGATTCCACCGCTTCAAGAACGAGAAATGAGCTGCCGCAATCGGTTTTCCCTAATCCAAGAACCTCCGGGACTCGCAGAGTTTGTGTTGCTCGGATAGCTTCCAGCCCGTTCCGTTCAGCTTTATATAAAGCTATATCGTGAATGCAGGATTTTACAAAAACCTGTTTTCCGTCTTTTAGCCTCAACAGAAAGGCGTTGCTGATACATCCACCGTTGAGAGGTTCCAATGATACAACAGTGCACGGGAGTTCGCGGAGCCGATCAAAGTGCGTATCCTTGCTTCCAGCAATGATATTTTTAATGACTTTGAGCAGGGTTGGCTGTGATTCAGAATTTCCCATGAGAGCCTGCCTGCCAACTTTCCCGAAGCGTCCTAGGTTGAGATGGAGTTGATGATTGAGGGGCACGCCGCTTCTATCATGTCTAGAACATACTCGAAACCTTCGTCTCCACCGTAGTAGGGGTCTGGAACGTCCGTCGGCCACTCGTCTCCCAGGAAATCGCTTAACAGTCTTAATTTTGCTGTCGGCTCAGGAGTCATTCTTTTTATGTCTGCGAGATTTTCTCGATCCATCGCAATCACGAGGTCGAATGAGTGCAGGTCTTGGGCAGTGATTTTTCTAGATTTACTAAGTAGTTGCACTCCGCGATTGAGTGCCGCACTGCGCATCCTTGGGTCAGCCGGTTTACCGGTGTGGTAGCCAATGGTGCCTGCCGAGTCAATTTCAATACTGCCCTTCTCTTCACGGGCGTCGATGGAGTGTTGTAATAGCCCCTCTGCCGCTGGGGAGCGGCAGATATTGCCGAGGCAAACGAACAGTATCGAAGTAGAATTTGGCACTTAAGTCATCCTCAAATCAATCATGCGATTAATCGCCAGAGTGTCATCTCTCAATGATAGTATCAGACGGAGGAGGTCGTCTATTGGGAAGGGGGTATTGCGTTGCGCCAGTGGCAATTCTGAAGAGGTGATACGGATTTCAAGGATCGTCACTCAGTGTGGGTGATTACTCTAGCACCTGCATCTCCACGGCAGCATCTTCCCACAGGATTTTTTGAACCTGGCCTGTTCCGAGAATGGCCCCGATACCGAACAGGATGATCAGGGCAAGAAGAACAGCATACTCGGTGGTTGCAGCGCCTTCTTCACCCTTTAGCGGGTGGGAACAGATCCGTTTGATTTTTTTTAACATAGTTCGATCGGGGATTATGGTTCTTTCCTTGCTTCCCCAAGGATAGGTTTGCAAGCTGAATTGGCATGAAAAAAAATTGGCTGTGCCCCGGTTTCCAATTTGTTAAAAACTCAAAAAGCGAAATGTAGCGATTGTTCGGGTCGTAGTGACTGGGTTGATAAAGGATTTTATCGTTCAGAATGACCGATTTTTGAGTGCCGATTCGATTTTAGTTTCTGCCTGATCTCGTCTTTTAAATGGTTCATGACAGAGTTTTTGTCTGTCGTAGCCAGTATTTCTTTGACCACGCTTTTAGCTGAACCAGATCCCCAAGTCTCTCCGTGTTCAAAATAGTGTTTTGCAGATTTTCCAATAATATAAGAGCCAAATCCGACGGCAGCTCCTTGGGGGATCAAGGTCAAAGCAGTTCCTAGTGTTCCGGTCACCAACTTGAAAAAACTTGCTCCGTAGTTAGCGAGTTCACCGAGAGCGTAGATTCCCCCGGCAGCGCTAATGGTCTTGGCTAGGCTGCGCGCTTGGCTCATGGTGAACGTCAGTCCATAGACTTTGGAGAGCGTCGCAATCATCACGGCATCGACGGCAAGGCCTCCTAAGAGATCGACAACGGGTATCGGGTTGGCGGCAACCACCACTGCTTTGGTCGCAGCCATTGTCCAAATGACTTGATCCGCTTGTCGATTCCGCAATTCAACGCGAAGGCTGGAAATTCGATCACTTTTGTCTGCCGCATACATGGCGGCATTTAATGCGATTAATCCGAGTCCCTCATTTTCAAGTGTTTTGAGGATTAGCAGCTTCAATTCGCTAATCTCGGGTTCTGGTTTTTTCCAAACGGATTGCGACGTGCCATCAGGTTGCTCGGTTAAGTATTCAATTTCACGGGGATCTGCTGTGGTGAGGACGAGGTGATTGGGGGGAATCAAACCGTCGATGCGGCCTTTTAAAGTTTCAACTAGCGTGGCTTTGACATCAGGTAAGTAGAGGTCAGTTTTGTTAAACACGAAGAGAATTGGCTTTTGGATGGCAGCAAGTTCTACCAATGCGGCGTACTCAGTATCGTTTAGGTCGGAGTCGGTAACGAACAGGATAAGATCAGCCTGTCTCGCCGTTACCTCCGCCAATTGAGCTCGATCCGCGCCGCCAACTTCGTTGATTCCGGGCGTGTCGATGATTACGATTTCAGATTTTTCCAGACTTGGCAATCGGTAACCGGCACCACTCCAAACGGTTCCCCAAACCTGTTGAGTCCATCCACCTTGCACATCGACCTCGGCTACTTGGCGTCCGATGAGCGCATTAATAAGAGCTGACTTGCCCGTGCTGATCTCACCAAATATTACAATTTCGATTCGACCTGAAGTTAACTTTTCATGCATCTCATTGAGTTGAGCGATGTCAGCTTGTAGTTGTTCACGTTCTTTGGGTGGACAACCCCGAAGGTCAGCAAGCGTTTTTTCAACGGCCGTTACTGCATCCTGATAATTCAGGTTTTGATTGGAGCGAGTGTCGTTCAAGGTTTCTTAGATCCTGTACGTTGTTGAGCCGAAGCGATCAATCACTGAGTTTTTCTCGTGCGGTTTGAACGAGTTTTCGCAACTCATCGACCGTTGTCACTTGCTCCCATTTTCGCCGAGCGAGACCAGCGAGGCCTCCTTCGGGAGCTTTCATTTCATTGCTGAAATATTCGATAAATACGGCACCAATCCATTTGGTAATCAAAGCCTGGGTGGCTCCCTGAAGCGCTCCCCCCGCAACGGTTCCCGCGAATGGCACCGTCTTGATGAGCGAGGCAACAACGGCACTAACAGCAACCGTTGCTCCTTGGGCTCCAAGGACGCCAATTAGGTTTTTACCCATTTCACCAAGCCATTTCGAAGCTGTTTCGAGATCTACTTTTTGCTGGTAAACATCGGCAAGGTCGATAATCATCTTGGTGGAAATAGCGGAGCCGGCAATAAGATCAATTGCCGGAAACGGACTAATCGCGGCAACGCCTCCGGCGCCCCACATATATTTATCGACTACTTTCCAAGCCTTTTGTGCAATGGCGTCCTCGACGCTGTTCCTTGCTTTCTCAACGAGTCCACGTGATCTGAGGAGTAAGTTTGCGACCAAGAGGTCTTTGCCGTCTTCTTTGACGATTTGTAGCATTCGAGACGCAAGCGGTTCAATATTGGGTTCGATTGCGATCGTTTCGTCAACCTCGGTTCCATCGGCGAGAATTTTTCGGCGAGTGCGATGCCCCAGTTGAGCTTGGATGCAGACAATATCTTTCTGATTTACGAAATTCCCTGTTTGTTCGGAGATTTGGTTTACCAATTTTTCTTGGTCAGTGGGAGAATACCAATCTGACTTGTTCAGGCAGATAATCACCCGTTTTTCCATTTGCCCTAATTTGGTGAGAAGTTCGTGTTCGCTTTGTCTGAGAGGACCATCCACCACTACGATTACGAGATCTGCATCCTTCGCGGATTCGGCAGCAATGTTGACGTGCTCAGCACCATCAACTTCGCCAAGCCCGGGCGTGTCCACTAATGTGACTCGGTCGACACCCGGCCACGGGATTTCATTACGGGAAATGGTCGTCCCCCCACGCGCATCGGTGGCAAAAACATCACGTCCGGCCAGAAGGTTCATGACGGATGATTTTCCACTCGAGATCGTGCCGAAGGACACGATCTCCAAGGTCTGAGCGATTCTCTTTTGCTCAATTTCTTTAACGAGTGGTGCAAGTTGATTTTTCAGTTGAGCTTCCGTGTCGACTTCCTTGGACAGTCGCTCAACTTGCTCGAGATTTTCATCGATCTCTGACTCTTGTTGTCCTTTTGTCAGTTGACTTGGGTTTTTATTTCTTCGCAGCTTACGTTTCTTTTTTGCGACCGATGCTCCCCAGAGTTTCCAGAACGTCCACCCTGCACTGCCAATGAGTAGACAAGCTCCGAGCAAGACAATGGTGAGGTATAGCCACCCAAGTCCGAGCGTGGCAGCTCTTTCGTAATTGAGAAGAACCCAACCGGGAAGATAGACCAACGCCAAGCCGAGGAACGCCGCGACGACGATGAGCAAAGCTCCTGAAATGGATTGGCTGAGTTTCATTGGATTGAACTGCGTTGCGGCGAATTGAGCGACTAAACCCTATTAGAATCGGCGATTATGTCTTTATTCAACGTATTGAAGAAAATATTGACGATTTTAACTCCTTGACGTACCAAATTTCCGCTGCCAAGTAAATTTTTATGTCCAAATGTTGTCGTCAGCAGCGTAGTTACTTGAGAAGCTGTTGAATTAAAATGAGCGCCAATTGAATTGGAACCAGCGTTTTCACGTTTCCTTTGCCAGTTCTATTTGTTTTAATGAAAGCCAGTTGTAAATTTCTGGTTGCAGAATTCCAAAATGAAAAGTCTCCTTAACGCACTCGCTGCCATTGTTATCTTTATTTTGCTCATTGTGGCAGTGGTGTTTTTGTATTCGTTAGCGTTTGCACCGGCTGACGAAGGCAGCGTCACCAATGCACAGGAAGCCGCCAAGGTAACGGCATCTGAAATCGGCATCCCGTTCGTTGCCGCATGGGTTGATCGCGATGTGCCGTCTTTGAAAAATCTTCTTCGTGGAGAATTTGAAGGGGCGATTCCAGATCTTGTCCCATGGGAACGAGAAGAATTACCTCCATTTAATGTGCAGCGACGAATTTCGACTGAGGAGGAGCATCGAGAGCAAACTGATGATTTTGATATCTTTTTTGGTGGCCTGCTTGACCAGTTAGCAGGAGTCGATGTTGTCAGTACAGAGTTCAGTATCATTCGGTCAATGGAGTTTTCTAAGAAACGGAAAAGTTTTTGGTCGATACGATTATTGCTTGCCGCGACTGGATTTAATCAGGAAGGCGGTATTACTCAGTATCGTTCGGAGAATGAACTGGTTAGTTCTATTCCTCCCAAGTCTTCTAACGTGCCGCCTTCGATTAGGTTGTGGCACATCTACACTGAGTTGGAAAGGGAGAGTCAAGCACCGGTTAAGGAACAATTGCAAGAACTCCTTGCGGAAAATGGGATAGATATTGAGGATCGCTCGTTTTACTCCATGGATTTAGAGGATGTTGATCAAGATCAAGATTTAGACATTGCTTTGACTACCAAAGATGGGCGTCGATTCCTGTTTTTGTTTAATGACGGTTCTTACGAAAATGGGACGACGGCAATGGGCTTGGTCGATCAGAAGGTGCGAGATTCACAGGTGACGCGGCCGATCACCGCATTTTTCGATTATAACGGTGATGGTTTTATGGACTTGTTGTCCAATCGTCAGATTTTCGAAAACCAAGCTGGAGAGAAGTTTGTTGATGTGACCGAACAGTCGGGGGTCACTGAGTTGCTGGGAGACCCCTCAATTAATACGCTGGGGGAGTTGCGACGCCGTTTTCAAAGTGACCAATGAGCACGGAAGCTAAATAAAAAGCTCGGCCTTCAGAGATAGAGGCCGAGCCGAGTATTTTCTTAAACTGAGCACGTTCAGTTTTCTGTGTTAGCCAACTAGGCCGGGAATAATATTCCCATCGCGTACAATTGAGATAGGTCGGCCAATCGATGTGTCGTACTCTTTGCGGTGGTTGATGCCTAGCGTTCTAAAGAAAGAAGCCGCCGCATCTTCAGGATTGATTCCTTCGTGTTTGGGCCCTGCAGCGGTAGCATCGCTTTCGCCGATCACTTGTCCACCATTGATTGGACCGCCACCCATTAACATGAACATGCAGCGAGGATAGTGGTCGCGACCGCCATCAGCTGAACGTGCATTTATTTTAGGAGTTCTTCCAAATTCACCCGAGACAAAAACAGTAGTTGAATCGAGAAGTCCCTTGGCGGCTAAACCGTTGAACAGCCCGGAGAGACCGGCATCCAGCTTGGGAAGGAGGTTGTTTTGAAGCTTCGAAAAGTTGTCCGAGTGCGTGTCCCAGCCACCGAGAGAAACGGTTACGAATTTGACACCAGACTCAACGAGGCGGGACGCCAACATGCAGCTTTGGCTAAAATCGTCTTCCCCGAACAGTTTGGCGTAACTCGGAGCTTCTTTACTCAGATCGAAAGCATTACGCGCCCGGTTAGAGGTGATCATTGAAAATGCTTTTTGGCTAAATTTATCGAGACCACTCAGTAGGTCGTCACGGTCTTTAATGTTGTCAAAAGTACGATCTAGATCTTTCAGAAGATTCGATCGTCGCTGCATTTCGTTTATGGTAACACCGTTTCCGAGTGTGATTCCACGAACACTGAAGGGGGATCCAAATTTAGGAGTTGCGTTTGTCTGTAGCGACGCGTATTTAACACCGAGATGCCCGGGCCCCTGTTTCGCTTTAGGGATTGCGACGTACGCGGGTAAATCATCATCACTTTTGATTTCTTTTGCGACGACGCTACCGTAACCCGGATAATCGAGGGAAGGGTTAGGCCGATTGCCGGTGAAGACAAACTGTTGTCCAAGTGGGTGTGCCCCGAGTGAGTGAGAGACTCCGCGAAGGATTGCAAATTTGTCAGCACATTGTGCTAGTTTGGGTAGGTGCTCGCAGATTTCAACACCCGGAGCGTTTGTTTTAATTGGGTTGAACTTGCCGCGAAATTCGGATGGTGCGTTCGGTTTTAAATCAAAGGTATCCATGTGCGATGGCCCCCCTGGCAGTTCGATAAAAATCGCCGCCTTTGAGGTTGCCTTTTTGTTGATCTGCCCCGCATCGGCCATTCTCAGGAAATTGCCCATAGTCAGGCCAGTGGCAGAACCGAGAACGCCGACCTTGATTGCATCGCGACGTGTCAAGCCGTCACATTGTCGATGAAAACCCATTTTTTAACCTGCTTTTATCGGTGGAAATCTGATTGGAATTGTTTTAGTGGTTTACGATAAACTCTTTAGTGTTCACCAGAGCCCAGAGCACACCGGTTACACCTTTGACAAGATCTTCTTCTTCCTGGATATGCTGCATGCAACGATCCAGTTCTTCCGGGGTTGGAAACCGGCTGAGTGTTCTTAAGTATGCTTCTTCTACAACTTGTTGAACATTCAGTTCGCCTTCCGGTTTCTGAATGCTGGCAAGTTTCGCTTCCAAGCTCCGTTTGGTTTTTTCCAAACTCTTAATTTTTTTGCTCAGGCTCTGAAGCTGTTTTTTATTGTCCGCTTGCTTCAGGTCAGTTTTCGTCAGCTCCATTTTGGCAATTCGCTCGTTCAGTGTATCAAGTGATTTCTGAGTGCTCGCTGCTTGGATTTGAGCGGTGTTTTGCTGTGCCATGCGATTTAACCAACTGTCTTTCTGCGTAAGCATGAGGTGGATATCGCGGTCGTTTTGCATGTAAACCGTTTGAATTAGGCTGGTTTCCTCCGACCGGTCGCAGTCGCAACTGCTGGCTCGCTCAGACCGTCCAAAGACCTTCAGCGCAAACGATGCGTCGGTCGAGTACTTGGTGCGTTTCACATTGGTGACGGTTCCGGGAATTGAGATCGCACGGCCATTAACGGAGTTTCTAAAGGTGGAATTTGTTTCCGAGTCAGAGGCTGCAAATGTAATCGAGTCGAAGATCACTTCGGCGGGCAGTCGTCGTGGAATTGCGCGACTAAAGTTTCGTCGATCACTTTCGTTCGTTTGATTTGGAACCCAGCTCAACTGATAGGTTCGGCTGTTGGTAATTTCCCGATGTAACCATTTCAGATCAAAGTCATGTTTGATGAATTCTTGCGTAAGATGGTCGAGCAAAGCTGCATTGCTGGGGGGATTGGCAAGGTTGAGATCGTCTACAGGGTCAACAATGCCGACTCCGAAATACTTAGCCCAGACGCGGTTGACGAGAGCTTTCGCAAAGAATGGGTTGTCGCGCTGTTTCATCCAATCCATTAAAGGGGTTCGGACATCTTCGTGATCAGTGAGGTCGATGATATCGCCTCCGAGCAAGGTGGCCTCGGTAATGGCAGGCTTTTTAATGGTTTTCTTTTTCTTGGACTTCTTGTTCGCCTGTAATTGTTTCTGAAGTTCGCGTAGTTCTTCGCGTGTCAGTTTGGGAGAGTCGATGGCGAGGAATCCATACGGCGTTGTCTCACCCTTTCGATAAGCTTCTCGAAGTTGACGCTGGAGGTTGGGGTTCTTTTTGCGGTCTGGATCGATATCCAGGTTCTTCAGGATAGCGACATAATCTTTCTTATCGTCTGGAGTGGTTCCGCCGGAGTATTGCCGTACGTTGATTCCACTGAAGAATTTAGAGAAATCTTTGAAGTCTTTCTGGCTCCATCGATCGAACGGGTGCTTGTGGCATTGTGCACATTGAATTCTCAAGCCCAGGAAGGCATGAGCAAAACTAATGGCCATGGTTTCTCGGTCTCTGAATTCTCGACGCATCCAGTAGTAGGGCATCGTTTCATTTTCATAGAACGAGTCGTTGGCGGAAGTCTCTTTCATGCGTTCGCAGAAATCGATGTAGCTTTCACCAGTTTGCCGGCTAACACCAAGCACGATTCCTTCGATCATCTCGTCGTAAGGGGTGTTGTCTTTGACACGTTTGTGAATCCAGTCATACCATTGCTCACTTGGCAGATTGTTGTCAAAAGCAATGTTCCGCAATTGATTGGTATTGTTTTCGGTCATGTCACAGAAAAAAGTAGTCCACCATGATGCGTAAGCTGGTGACTCTAAGAGTTCGTCGATCTTCTTTTTTCGTTTTTGCGGATCTGTATCGGCAACAAATTTTCGGATTTCATCAGACGTTGGCAAAGTTCCTGTAATATCAATACTGACTCGTCTCAGGAACATTGTGTCGTCGGACAATTCCGAAGGTTGGAGGTTGAGTTTTTTCCACTTCTTTTCGGCAAGGACGTCTATTTTCGACACACTGGCGAAAGCGGTTCTGGAATTCAGAGGTTTACCAGCAAACGGATGAATGGCAGGAACGGGTACGACGGCGTTGTCGTAGGAAACAACAACGTGAGTATCACCCGAGATTGAGTTGGTTGAGACCTCGCCCGATTCCGTGATTTTCGCGATTGAATCGTTGTTGGAGTGGAAGCGACACAAGGGAGTCACATCTTCGACCGTGCCGTCTTTCCAGTGTGCAATTGCCTTGAGTTCGAATTTTGTAGAAGGTGATTTGAAGATTAGTTCACTTGGTTCGATCACTAAGCGGTCGAGTTTGTGAATTGAATCAGCGTTAGTTCCCCCTCCGGCAATCCAGGACTGCAAGAGATTGTATTGCCAACTGTCTTTATCGTATCGAAGCCCGCCCTCATGTTCGTCTTCATCAGTTGGTTTGGTCAGGATCAAACTATCCGTTGGATTTTTTAAATTGACCCGGTCGGTGCCGTCTTCTAGCAGCGCTTTATGATCCGATTGGAAGTCGTAGCCAAACAGTGAAAGTTGAAATCCACCTTGTCCCTGAAACGATCCGTGGCAGGCTCGACCATTACAGCCTAAGCGGCCAAGGAGTGGTGCAACGTGTTTTTGAAAGTCCGGTAATTCGTCATGTCCGGAGTTTTTAAATCGAACGTCTACGCTCTCGATCGGTTTTGAAGCGTTGTCAGCCGGAGTTGCAGCCGTGACGGGCTGGTCGGGATTCGCCGCGGCACCATTCGCTCGGTCAATGGTGACGATCACTACTGCGGAACAGCAGAAAATGAATGTGGCGGGAAGGATCGATTCAAGCAAATGTCTTTTGCGTTTTTTTAGCACAGCGCGTCTCCCGAGGGCGTTACACCAGACCGGCGAAATCGAATTTTACTTTTTGTTCTTTTCGACTTGTTCTGCCTGGTTCTTCTTAGCTTGGTTTTTTTTGGCCGGTTCTTTTTCTGCCGTTGCTGGTTTGCCGGAATTCTTTGATTTGTTTTTACCAGCGGCTTTTGCCTTTTGTGCGGCTTGTATTCTTTCGGCGTTCTTAGTGAACGATTCTATTTGTTTCTTGATTTCAGCATCGCGAGTTGAACGGAGTTGGTCAATTTGCGAGCTTATTTTCGCGAGCCGAGCTTTCGTGGTTTCTCGCTCTTCGTTCAGATGCTTGATTTTTAGATCCTGTAGTTGGCCGATCAGTTTGCTAAGGCTACTGGTCGTCTTGGCTCGCTGTTCCTTGGAGGTCCTAACCGCCAATCTCGCCGAGAGGAGTTTGATCTTTGAACGAAGAACCCATTGGGCAAGTAGTTTTTCGTAACGTTCCTTTGATTTTACCATTTGAAGCTGCTTGATTTCGCGGTCGAGTGTCCGCAGCGCTTTCTCGAATTCTGCGGGGCGTTTTTTCTGCAGAGATTCAAGCAAGGGGATCAATTCCTCGTGGTGCTGTTTGCAGAAATTCAGCAGCTCTGTGCGTCTTTTTTCTGTGATGGCAGTGACAGGCTTTTTCTTGTCGGGGGCCGTTGCCTGCCCCGAAGCAGGAACCTTTGAGTTCTTGGAGGTTTGTTGAGTTTGGTTTTTCGAGGCGACGGACGTTCGGCTTTTATTTGTTTTTGCTTGATTTGGTTTTGGGGAGGGAGCATTCGCGGAGGTCTGCGCAAACCCCGGGCTAGCTGTAAACAGGAGCAACAGTAAAGCCGGAGCGATGATAGTTGAAACGTTTTTAATGGGTTTCACCCTCGATGTTCTCTGAGGAATCGGCTTCTGCAAGGGCTACGAACATCCAGTCGTCCAGTCCATCCGTCACCACTTCATTTTGTGGGACTTCTTCGTTAATAAATTCATTGAGTTCTTCGTCGCTCATGGTGATGAGGGTTTCAACCCAAGCAGCAGCGAGTCCATCCGATTCCGTTACAACGACTGGAGTGTCGGAGGGGAAAAAGAGCGACCAACTGTTGACCGCAAGCAGCAAGGCTGCCGCAGATGCAGCAAAAGTCGCGATCCAGCGAAACGATGAGTTCGTCTTTCTAGAGACCAATTCGGAATCTGCGGCCATCGGTTGCGGATCTTGCTGGAGTGTCCTGTAGAGTATTTGCGAGTCTCTCACGGCACCAATCACTGCGTCGCGGGCAGATTCGCACTCCACCAAACGGGCTTCAAATTCTTCTCGTTCAGTCTGGTTGAGTTCATTCGCGATATAGCAGAAAGCGAGCCAATTCAAATCTTTAGGATCCAAATCGGATGATACTGTCTCGGTGTTTTTATTATTTGAGTGCGTCATTTCAATAAATTACCAATGATCGTAGATAAGATCGTTTACGGTTTTACGTGTGGTCGTCGGTTGATTTTAAAAGTGGTTTAAGTTTTTTTAGGCCTGCCTGCATCCTTGCCAGAACCGTGCCTAGTGGGACGTTCAAGTCGTCCGCAATTTCCCGAAATTTAAGTCCTTCGTAAATTCGTTTTTTAACAACTTCTCTTTGTGGCAGCGGGAGTTGATCCAGGGCTGCTCTAACTTGTTTTATGTCTTCTTGTTGGATTGCATGATGAACTGATTGGCTGAGTCGATGGTCGGCTCCTCGATCAGCCCCTAATTGCCCATGGAATTTCCAGGCAACGTTCTCTGCATGTTTCTTACTGGTTGTCTCCTTGCGACGAATCAACATCGCTTCGTTAAAGGCAACTCGAAACAACCAGGATTTCATCGAATCCTGTTGTTGAACCAAATGGCCTTTCTCAATCAATCGTGTAAAAGTGGTTTGCAATGCATCAGCGGCGGCCGCTTCGTCCCGGAGAACTCCGATCAGGAAACGTTCAAGTGCGAGGCAGTGCTCTGAGTAGATCGCCTGAACTCTTTCAGTGTCCAATCGTGGAGGTTCGGGTTTTGAGGAATCTAGATTCAAAAAGTCACCAAAACCCAAGCCACTCTGCTCAGCAATAAGATGTGCGAAATTTCGAGATTATTGAATTTTCGTACGCTAAACGCGAATAAAAGCCATTTTTAATCAACTCTCTCAATGCTGTCTATGTTTTGGACATTGTGACAGGCCTCGAGACATTGAAAAAGGGCTGTTGTGGTGGCCAATTACATGATTTACGGGGAAAGCTGGCGGTTGCGAGGTGTTTCTAGCGGCGTTTAGGTGGCGGGCTGGAAATCGGTGCATCGGCTGGATCGGTTTGGTTGAAAGGGAGAATCTGAAGATTCCGACCCATGGAAACGTGCTCTTGTTGGAAAACCGTCAGAATTGTGCTGTATTTTCGGGCTCGTCTACGTACGGTGGATGCTTCGCGTTATACTTGATTGAAGTTTTAATCCTTGCTGAACTCAATTTTTCGAACGTCATTGAAAGTCCATTTTGTTAGTCGGTCCCGTATTTACCCGCGAAGCTGTTGTCGCCCCCCGTCGTCCTCGACATCATGTAATGCGAACGGTCTACGCGGTCGCGTTGCTACTGTTGATTTGCACTGCCTGGATGATCTTGAAGGGGACTCAGATCATTCAAAACGTCGGAGACATGGCGAGATTTGGCGCCATTTTATTTCAGATCCTAGCGCCGCTCCAACTGGCATTGGTGATGTTTCTCTCTGCAATTCAAGCGGCAAGTAACATTGCGATTGAAAAAGACAGGCAGACTCTGATCTTGTTGTTGATGAGTCGGTTAACCAACAGCGAACTCGTGCTTGGGAAGCTGTTCGCGAGTCTCTTAAGCATTGGGGTAATGCTAATTACCAGTCTGCCGATTTTTATGTTGATTGTCCTTTTCGGTGGCACCTCATTTGAGCAAGTGGGCTGGACGTTTGCGGTGACGTTAATGACCTCCGTCGCGGCAGGGTCTTTGGGGGCGATCGTCGCTTTGTGGCGGGAGAAAACATTCCAAACGCTTGCGCTGGTCGCGATGTGCATCGTTTTTTGGTTGGGGCTTTGCGAGGGGATTGGGCTGGCCGGTCCGGTTGTTGCAGGGTTCACTGGAACCGAGATCGCGGGTGCGATGAGTCCTGTTCGAACAATTATGGCGGCAAGCCATCCAACGGTTTCGTCGACTTGGAGTTTTTCCGTATTACCGTTTTTGGTCCTGTCCTCATTTATCTCGGTGCTGCTTTGCAGTGTGGCGATTTGGAGAGTCAGGCAGTGGAACCCGAGCCGTGACGTCCGTAGCGGCCAGGCTTCCGCCGAAGAGTCAGAGGCAACGGTCAATCATGGATTGAATGTGGTCGGTGAGCTACCAGGGTCTGGTGCTTCCGGTGTCGAAGAATCGTTAACTGGTCAGCAGGTTGTCGAACAATCGGAAGGTTTGCGTACCGGCCACGTCGATGATCGTGCTCGAACGGCAAACCAAAACAGTCGCCGAGTTTGGGATAATCCTGTTCTTTGGCGGGAGATGAAAACGTGGGCCTATGGGCGGAAGATATTATTCATTCGGGGTGCCTATTGGTTGCTTGCGGCTTTCGTGTTTTTTGCTGTTTTCTCTCTGGTGGATTCGGGGGTGGCGACTCGCGTTACCGCGGATGCGGGAGTAACGATTCCGCCTGCCGCACGTCCATTAGCTCCGTTTATTTTGGTGAGTATCGTAATGGTTAACGCGTTGGCGGTCACTTCAATTACCACTGAGCGGGACGGTCGTGCGCTTGATTTGTTAATGGTGACCGATATTTCACCACGGGAGTTTCTGTTCGGAAAAATAGGAGGTGTCCTGTATGTCGTCTCCGATATGATTTTGTTACCAATTTTGATCAGCGGATATCTCTGGTTCAACGGTGCCTTGTCTGGTGAAAATTTGATTTATTTATCGATCGGTCTCTGTGTTTTGTTCTTTTTTGTGACGATGCTGGGTGTGCATTGCGGAATGTCCTATGGAGGTAGCCGCCAAGCGATTGGCGTGAGTTTGGGAACTGTTTTCTTTCTCTTCCTCGGCGTCGTGACCGTGATGGTGATGATGGTGTCCTTTACCGGAAATGTTGAAGCCCAGTTGAGTCCGTTTCTGGCTTGCATTGTTGGAGGGGCGATCGGTTTGTATGTAGCTCTGGGGTGGCATACGCCCTCCCCTGCTCTGGTGCTTGCCTGCGGTGTTCTTCCAATTGCGATGTTTTATTCAATTACCAGTTTGTTGCTAGGTAACTTTTTGTCAGTCTTGTTGGTGGTCAGTTTTACCTATGGATTTGCAACAACCGCGATGATGATCCCGCGATTGAGCGAATTCCTCGTTTCTACAGGACGTTCGAAAACGGCGGAGAATGGATAGCATTTTTCAATTGTTGCCCTGGTTAATTACCATGGTGGTGTTGATGGCTTGCTCTGGTTTTTTTTCAGCCAGTGAAGCAGCGTTGTTTTATATTCAAGCACGTGACCGGCGGCATTTGAGAAATGGTACACTTGCCGAGCAGGCGGTTGCGGCACTGCTGTTAAAGCCGGATCGATTGCTGTCCGCGGTCTTATTCTGGAATTTGGTAATCAACATTGCCTATTTCTCAATAGCATCGATTTGTGCGATTAAAATCGAAGAAAGTCCTGATGGCGGGCAGGCGCCGGCCTTTTCTTTTGCGGCGGTTTCGCTGCTCTCGATTATTTTCTTCAGCGAAATGTTGCCTAAGAGCGTCGCTGTTTTGAAGCCGAGAGAATTGGCGACACTCGTGAGTGTTCCGTTGACGTTTGCTGTTCGGTTAGTGGATCCGTTGATGCCGCTTTTGCGTTCGGTCAATTTAATTTCACGTCGTCTCGTTTGGCCTGGTTTCAAAACGGAACCGTTTATGGAGGTGAGCGATCTTGAGCGGGCGATTGAGCATTCTGGAAAAGATGCAGCGGTCATTAAGCAAGAGCAGGCTGTATTAAAAAATATCGTTCAATTGTCGACGATTCGCGTGGAAGAGTGGATGCGGCCTCGCACTCAATTTGTTTCTTTTTCGCCGCCGGTGAAATTGTCTGATCTACGGGGTGAAATCCCAGCGAGTGGTTATTTACTGATTACAGAACCTGATAGCCGGGAAATAGAAAAGGCGATTCGGCTTGATAATCAGTATCACTTAGACCAAGACAATCTTGAGCGTTTTTCTGAACCGGTTTTGTACCTTCCGTGGTGTGCAACGGTTGCGGATGCGTTGGAAAAAATGTCGCACCGCGATCGCGAGGTTACCGTGGTCGTAAATGAATTCGGGGATACGATTGGTGTACTGACAATTGAAGATATTCTTGAAACGGTATTTGTGTATTCCCCGAGTCGGAGTGAGCGGTTGCTAGATATGCCGCCCCTTGAAGAAATCTCCGAGGGTACGTGGAGAGTCGCGGGGATTATGAGTTTAAGGCAGTTGGCAAGACGATTGGAGGTGGCAATTCCAGAGACAGTCAGTGTGACGGTCGGCGGTGTCATTCAAGAATCGATGCAACGTTTAGCAGAAACCGGGGATCAATGTGAATGGGGGCCGTTTGAGTTCCTGGTGGTTGAGGCGAAGGAGCGGGGAGTCCTGCAAGTTGAGGTGCGTGTCCTCGGTGAAGAGGAGGACGTCCTGTGATTTTATTAATGACCGTACTGTTGTTTTTAATGGGAATTTTTCTCAGTGCATTCTTCAGTGGATGCGAGACCGGTTTTTATCGAGCCAGTCGCGTTCGATTTGTGATCGCCGGCTTGGACGGAGATCTCATATCTCAGTACCTGATTAAGTTGTTTAACAATCCGACACTGTTTGTGGCGACGACACTGATCGGCAATAATGTTGCAAATTATCTAACGAGCCTTGCGATTGTCTTGCTTGCCCAGCAGACAACTGGTTCCAATGCCGCCGAAATGTTGGCGCCGATTCTGCTGTCGCCGTTGTTGTTTGTTTACGGCGAATTGCTTCCGAAAAACCTCTTTTACCGTGCCCCTAATTTTCTATTGCGATTTTCCGCGCCGCTGGTTTTGCTATTCACAGTATTGTTTTCGCCGGTCGCGGCTTTGTTGTGGGGAATGGGTAGATTGCTGGAAGGGCTGCTGGGGCAATCGCCGAATAAAGTGCGGTTAACTTTAGCGAGGAAAGAGCTGCAGCAGGTGTTTGAAGACGGGCTTGAGGCAGGGATTTTACATCCAACCCAGCGGCATCTCGGGCAAAGTTTTTTTCTGGTAGCCTCCAAGACGATCGGCGAAATTTGTACCCCCGTTAGTCGGATTCAAGCAATTTCGATTAAGACCAGTCGGGATCGTGCGTTAAAGTTTGCAAGGCAGCGGCGAATGGCCGATATTCCAGTTTTTAAATCCCAAAAGAATGAGCCCGTGGGATACCTGCGAACGGTTGAGCTAATGGTGTCTGATGAAGACGTGCGAATTGAGGACATGGTGCATCCATTTTCAGATGTAAACGCGACGGATCTATTTGGGGAGATCATTTTACAAATGGAATCGACTCGGCAAACCTTGGCTCGGGTGGTCAGCGATGAAGGGAAAATCGTGGGCTTGCTGTTTGAAGATCAGCTGACCGACCCGCTACTGAATGGCCCGCTGGGATCTCTGAAGCGGTAGCCGATAGAGTCAATAATAAAAAAAAGAACGAGCAGGAGCTCGTTCTTTTATGTTGCAAATAATTCTGTTCTCAAGATTTCCTCGAATTGTTTCGACGAGCTTGAGCGTTGCTATTGGTAATCTTTTTAGACCGGAAACCAACGGATAAACGGTGTCGTTCGTATCTGAATTAGGATTTGACGTAGCCGATTGATTTGATGACTTGAATCATCTCTTCGTGGGTAATGTAACGGCGACTGTTGGTTAATTTGTATTGATCGATTGCGATGCCCAATTCGGCTGCTTCGGGAGAAAGTCCCTGATGTCCGTCCGAAAATTGGCGACGCTCAAAGCCACCTGCATTGTCTTGTTTTCTCGCCGATCGGCGATCCACAAATTTTGTGTTATTCGTTTCGTTGGTAACAGTGGTTTTTTCAAAAGACATAACGTGCTCCGCGGGCAATTGGGTTGGAATTCAGTGAGGTGGTAGGTGGAACTAATGAAACATAAGTCGCAAACTTGTGTTTTTGCGGTTCCTGCAAGAATTCCTCGCCTAGAAACGGCGGAGCGACCCCAATCGGGTATCAAGTTATCAATTAAACCGATTGTGGGGGCAGTGTGCGGTTCTTTTGGGGGAAGAAATTGAGCACTGCGATGCAATTCTGATTGGCAGAATCGCTATTTTCGTTGCGCAACTCGCTCGTTGACCGCGGGAATTTCGATTTGACTGCGAATTTCCAAAAATTGAGCCCGGTAATTCGGAAACGCTTTTGCGCCAGAAGCAAGCGTGTTTCGAGCGTCGCTATAGGACTGCATCCTCTTCTGGGCAGCTGCTAAAAGATAGACCATGGTTGGTGTGAAATTTTCACTCGCTTGTCGCTCGAGAAGAAAGTTTTCAGCAGCAGAAGGTTGGTTCATTTCGATCAAACCTTCAGCTTTAGCGATCACTAGATTTTCCGGATAGTTCTCCACCGGATAATCCAGCAAAATACTATCAATCGTATTGTTGGCCAGCCGCCATTTTTTATCGAGCTGGTAAGCTTCTGCAATTTTTAGCCGAATTCCAGGAGGTGGTGGAGAGCACGCGGCAGCTCGCTGAAATAAATGCAGCGCGTCGGTGTAGTCTTGTTCTGCAATTGCGATTCGGCCTAAAAGTAAGAGTGCGGGTCCGCAGCGGTGTTCTGCTTCCAGTGCCATTTGAGCTTTGTTTTTAGCCGTGTGGATATCTCCGTTGTCGAGGTATAGGTTGCCCAACTCGACAACTAGACGCGGATCGCCGTCAGATATTTTAACTGCCTCACTCATCTCCCTGATCGCTTCTTCTGTCTGGCCACTCTTTTTAAGTGTCTGAGCCAGGCGTTCACGGGGCCAAGGGTCGAACGGGTTTTTTTTAATGGCCTCGCGTTGGTTGAGCTCGGCATTGCGAAGCTCGCCTGTTTGGCAAGCTAGATTGCCATTTCGAGTCAGCTGTCTCGCTTCCAGAGCGTTATCGTTGAGCGAAAGCTGTGTCGAGTGATTGGTTAATCCGGTCAGGGTAGAGCAGCCTGTCTGAAAAGAAAGGATTCCGATCCCGAGACCAAGCGCGAGGATGCGCCAGCGTTTTGATATTCGTTGATCTGGAATCGTGTGCCGCAATGGAGGCTCTTTCAAGTACTTTTGTTTTCGCAATTAATTAGTGTTGCCCGAGCGAGTGCGGACTCTACAAAAATTGCGGATTGTTTACCATATCGGAACATTCGGGCGGTTGTGATTATTCGATTCGACGCGTAAAGTCAAACATGTGAAGGATTAGCCACGCCCTGCTATCACAGGGCTGCTAGCGGGGACAGGGGCTGGCTGTGTGTTGGGTTTCTATTGGGAAGCAATACAGGGTTTTCCGGCGTCAAATTTGTTTGCGATGGATTGGGAGAGTTTTAGATAGATGACAGCAAAGTACGACAAACTGGGGCTTGAGTTTTTGTACCCAGAGAATTGGAAGCTAATTGATGACGTTTCCGGATCACCGCAAGTAATAACCTTGGAGACGCCGGACGGTAGTACAACGTGGTCGGTTCATCTTTATCCTCGCGAAACCGACATAGATTCGGTGCTCAAGGAGGCGATCGACTCTTTGCAACAAACTTATGAAGACATTGAGATTTCACCTTGTGAGATCGCTGATGACGACGCATCTGAGAGTGGTGTTGAAACTTTGTTTTACTGTCTCGACTTTTTAATTCGTGCTGAATTGAAAATTGTAAAAACAGAGGAGAGGTGTCTGATGTTTTGGACTCAAGCAGAGGATCGAGATTACGACAAACAGAAGTTGGTTTTTAAAGCGATCACCGTTAGTTTGTTGCAATCGCTCGAAGCTGCTTAGCCCTAACGCCAGTCGGTTGCGTCGAGGAGCTGTTTCCTGACAGATGACATTGGTTTGGGATTGTGTAAGAGTTACATGCGCAGTGAAATTTTTTTAACGCGAAGTCGCGTTGTGATTGGGATTTGCTTGGGCGGTTTTCGGATTTAGCGATTGTTTCTGATTGGCATGGCAATTGCGAATTAAGATTATGGGTTCCGTTGCTGCCTGCGATTAACATCGGATTGGCCAGTCAGTTGGCAACCAATCCCGAACTTTCAATTCAGATAAGGCGAACTCACTCGAAATCGATGGCGTAGATGAAAAGGTCTCAATGACCTGACGCTTTGGATCTAAGGCAACCCCATTTAGAACGATGGACTTTTGGGCTGACTCAATACGCAGCAACCGCCAATTTTTCCTAGCGTAATTGCGTTCCATTTGAAAAAATGGGAAGGCATTTTTTGTTGATCCAGAATGGTTGATCCGACGGTTAGCCAATTGGGTATGCGGTATTTGAGACCATTCGTTTATTGAATCTAATCTACCTGGGCGACAAGTACCGAATCGTGTACGCCGGGTAGGAGATCTGTATCCGTGACAACGACGAAATGATCTCCCGATTTTAAGTCTTCATTGGACGCTGCCCATTGATTGACAAAACTGAGGAGTTCGTCTTGTTGAAGTGGCGATGAGCTGAGTACCGGCGTAACGCCCCAAAAAAGAGACATCCTCCGGTAGCAATTGGGGTGGTCGGTGATGCAAATCGTGGGAATTAGATCGCGCTGTTTAGATTTTAGGAGTGCGATTTCTGAGTTGCGGCTCGCAATCACAACGATTTTCGCATGAATTCTTTTGGCAACGTGAGCCGCGCCGAAAATGACCGCATCGGAAACGTCCCAGGCCGACGCATAGTCCTCGCTCCTCATACGGGCCCGTTGCTGAGATAGCGATTTTTCAGTTTCGGTCATGATCTTATTCATCATTTGAACCGATTCTACCGGGTATTCTCCAATGGCTGTTTCGCCGGAAAGCATGCAGGCATCTGCGCCGTCGTGAATGGCATTGGCGACATCGGTTACTTCGGCCCGCGTTGGCTGTTTCGAGGCGTGCATACTTTCGAGCATTTGGGTGGCGACAATCACCGGTTTGCGAAAGCGGAGGCAAGTTTTGATGATTCGTTTTTGCGCAGCTGGAGTTTTTTCAATATCAATTTCAACCCCCAGATCACCTCTTGCGACCATGACACCGTCGGTCGCTTCGACAATCGCATCGAGCGCGTCGAGTGCTTCTCTTTTTTCTATTTTTGCGATCACCATCGCCTCGCTATTCTCTGACGCTAAGAGGCTTTGGAGTTCCTTGATTTCTTCGGCGTTGCGGACAAAGCTGAGGCTCACAAATTCAACGCCCTGCCCTGCCGCCCATTTTGCGTTGTCTCGATCAACGGGACCAAGCGCGGGTACGCTTAAATTAGTGCCGGGAAGGTTCACCCCTTGCCTCGAGCGAATCGCCCCGCCATCGTTGACCCGGCACACCAAATGGTCTTTTTCTTTGGTAATCACTGACAATCGAGCTAGGCCATCTGCCAACACGATGGCGTCGCCAATTTCGACCTCGTCAATAAGCGGTTCGTAGATACAGGTAAGCTCGTCATCCGATTTGGATTCTGTCCCGCGGACGAACTTGATCTCATCCCCGTTGTTGAGCACCAATGGATTTTGAGTTAATTGCCCCAGACGAATTTTCGGGCCAGCCAGATCAACGAGGATTCCTGCGGGAAGTCCTGTCGTTTCCGAGGCGGATCTAATGTTCGTAACGGCCAGTTCATGGGATTCTCGAGAGCCGTGAGCCATGTTAATTCGAAAGACGTCGACGCCTGCACGGAGGAGTTTGTTTAAAATATCCGGTGAAATAGATGCTGGACCTACCGTTGCGACCGTTTTTGTCCGTGCGTTACTCAGAGATTGGACGCTCAATTTGCATTCCTTAAATGGCTTCAGCTGACAATTCTTAGGGCCAAATCCAAATGTGGCCATCCTCGATTGTTCTCTTAATACTTCAATTCGCTCGAATTGTAAGACAACTTTGAGATTGGCTCTATCCTCGAACAATCGAGATTATAAAACCTGTTTTCGTGGCAAAACGTTAGTTCGCTTTAAGGGGAGTATTCTTCCCTTTGGTCATTTTTTAGGTGGAGATTTACTGGTTGTTCCCTTTTGTTAAAATTTAGAGATTAGGAGGTTTAGTCCTTGAAAACTAAATCTGACGGGATTAAACTGAGCCCCAACAACTGTGAATTTATGCAATTTTAAGATTTTTTATCCGGATTTTTCGATGAACAACAGATTATTTGTGGCTGCCGCCGTGATTGCATTTGGTGCCCTGTCTGGCTTGGTTAAGGCGGACGTTTACTTTTCGGAGGGCTTTGATTATTCGGATGGTTCTTTGACCACGGTATCCTCGGACTGGACGAGACACAGTGGAACTGAAGGACAGATTCAGGTATCGGGTGGAAAGGTACTTCTGACCGATTCACAGAGTGAAGATGTAAATCGTCTGCTTGGAACCACGATCACTACAGGAACCGTGTTTGCTGGATTCGACTTTTCGGTCTCAGCCAATAACCCCGGAGGTACCGACTTTGAGTATTTCGCGCACTTCGGAAATGGAACTTCGGACTTTACGGCGAGAATGGACGTTAACACCGCAGACGCGAATGGATTTTTAGTTGGGATCAGTCACACAAGTACCGCCCAGGCAAGTTGGGGGTCAACGCTAAGCTACGACACGGTATATCGTGCGATTATTGGTTACGATAGAGATTCAGGGCTTGCTAATTTGTGGATTGATGCGTCCCAAGATACAGACACTTCGATCGTTACAACGACTAACGATACGAACAATGTTGAGGGCTTTTACCTCCGAGAATCAAACTCCTCGGTAAACGAGACCATTGTGGTCGATGATTTGGTAGTTGGGTCGACATTCGCCGATGTAGTTACTTTTAATGCAGTTCCTGAGCCTAGCGGTTTGTTGGTTCTAGGGCTTTTCGGCTTTGCAGGCTTGGCTCGACGACGAAGGAGCTAGATCAGTTCATAAGAATAAGTACACAAGGCGGCTAATCTTTGGATGGCCGCTTTTTTTATGCGCATACACTTTGACTGGTAAATGGGATTTAGATTGGTAAACGACTATCTGATTCTAATCGACGGGTACAATCTGATTTTTCAGTGCGGCCTGGAAGGCAAGTCACGCACACCCGCATCGTTGCAGCGTGGAAGGAATCGATTGGTGGGGGAATTGGAGGTCGGTTTGCCCGAATCGATCAAGCAACGGACTGCCCTCGTTTTTGATGCAACACGTTTACCCTCTGGGGAGTCGCGGTCGACAACCCAAACCGAGAGCGGATTGACCGTCATCTATGCGCTCGGCTACGAAGATGCCGACACGCTGATTGAAATATTGATTCAAAAGAATTCCACCCCCAAGAAGTTGACAGTTGTTTCCAGTGACCATCGGCTTCATAAGGCAGCTCTTCGACGAAAATCAACTCCAGTTGATAGCGACCAATGGTTCGATCAAATAACCGGTGAGTCGACGAAGCAAGTGGCGAACGAACCAAGTGAAGAAAAGAAGCAGCAGATTGAGCAGCTAGATGAAATTGACTGGCTGGCAGAGTTTGGATTGGCGCAAGGCGTTTCAGATGAAATTGAGAATTCTGATGAAGGGTTGAGGTCGGATGAGGGGGCTAATTATGATCCTTTTCCCCCCGGTTACGCGGATGATTTACTGGATGGGCATGATTGATTTGTAGCAGTCGGCTTCGTTGTGATAGTTTCGGTGGTTTGGGTCTGCCAGATGCCTGCTTTAAAAGTTTGGGGGAATTAATGGCTGATTTTGATATTGCGTACGGCGAAACTGAGTTGCGCGAGGGTGGATACGTTAACGACCCGGTTGACCGCGGTGGTGAAACCCATCGTGGTGTATCGCGAAAGTTCAATCCCGATTGGGACGGATGGGCGTTGGTTGACCGACTTAAACGTGAGAATCCTCGAGATTTCAAGGCGGTGATCAATGAAAATGTAGAGCTCAGTTCGTTGGCAAAGGAACTGTTTCGCGTAAGGTATTGGATGCCCATTCGTGGGGATGAGATTCCTGATCAGCACATCGCAAACAAGGTGTTTGATACGGGGGTGAATCAGGGAGTTGGTCGATCCGTACGCTATCTTCAGGTTGGGTTAAATCGTCTCAATCGGAATGAGAAAGACTATGCTGATATTCAAGTCGACGGGAAATTTGGCGATCGAACCTTAGCGACTCTTGGGGCGTTTCTTGAATTGGAGAAAGGACGCCCCGACTACTTGTTGAAAATTCTCAATTTAATGCAGGCTGCTCATTATCTTGATGTGATGAATCGAGATTCGACCCAGGAGCGGTTTGCCCGGGGGTGGCTAAATCGCGTCGACTTATGTTGATCGCGAGGAACTAAATTATAGCAACGATCGAAAACGCCCGTTGAGGTTGGTTCTCATTGCCAGTCGGCGAAACGTTGGTCATGGTTCCGCCGACCGTCGAGAGTGACCGCCTAACGACTGAGGGTGATCGCTTTGTCTGAGATATCTTTTCGACACCAGGCTCCATCCCAACGAATGCACTTGATTGCCTTGTAAGCTTGGAGTTTTGCGGTGGCGACGGAGTCTCCAAGGGCGGTGACGCCGAGGACTCTTCCACCGTTGGTGACTACGTTTTGTTCGTCGTCCAAGCGGGTGCCGGCATGGAAGACTTTGACATCTTCGATTGCAGCGGCTTCTTCGAGTCCCCGGATGATTTTCCCTTTTTCATATTTTCCGGGATAGCCATCGGAAGCCATGACCACGCAGACGCTGGGGCGTTCATCCCATTGGAGCGGCCCAATTTCACTAAGTCTGCGATCGACGGTTGCCTCGAGTAGGTCCAGGAAGTCAGTTTTAAGTCGCATTAAGAGTGGCTGGCACTCGGGGTCACCAAATCGGACGTTGTATTCGAGAACTTTCGGCCCTTGGGGCGTCATCATCATGCCGGCATACAAAATGCCTCGGAATGGGTTTCGTTTTCGTTTCATGACGTGTACGGTTTGAACCAATACGTTCGACTCGACCCAGCGAAGCGTTTTGTCGTCAATCGAGGGAGTCGGGCAGTAGGCGCCCATACCTCCTGTGTTGGGGCCGGTGTCTCCGTCGTGAGCACGTTTGTGGTCTTCGGCGGGCGGGAGTGTGAGGATCGTTTGTCCGTCAGTAATGGCGAGGATACTGGCTTCTATTCCTTGAAGCCGGTCTTCGATAATCATTTTATTACCGGCGTCCCCAAATTGTTTTTGCCGTGCGATGATGTCGATCGCTTCGAGTGCTTCTTCCCGAGTGCTGCAAACGATGGCACCTTTACCAGCGGCCAATCCGTCGGCCTTGATGACGACGGGGCAGTCATCAGGTGTTTCGCTGTAGCGTTCATTGATGAATCGTTCGGCCGGTTCGGCACTGTGAAATTCCTGAAAATCGGCGGTTGGTACGTCAGCCGCTCGGAGAACGTTTTTGCAGAATACTTTACTGCCTTCGAGTTGGGCGGCGGCACGCGAGGGGCCAAAGACTTTTAGACCGGCATCCTCAAACGCGTCGACGATTCCATTGCAGAGAGGAATTTCGGGTCCGACGACGGTCAGTCCAATTTCGTTTTGTTTGGCAAAAGCGACCAGCTCGGTGATGTTGTCGGCCGCAATTTCGATGTTTTCCACATCTTTTGCAGTACCGGCATTACCAGGGGCAACGAAAACACGATCTGCCCGAGGGCTTTGTGATATTTTCCACGCGATGGCGTGTTCACGCCCTCCGTTACCAACAACGAGAACTTTCATGATGTAGCGATTTTCTTGAAATGGTGGACTTCAAACAGGCGTCATTTAACTGGAGAACGATTTTAAGGGATTGAAAGCTGAATGACAGGGGCAACAATGGACTTCCGGCCGAGTTCATGAAATCAATGGGCAAATTTGTTACAATAGGGCCGGTACTCAAAGCGTCTTAATGTTATATGAAAGTCCTAATCCACATTCAGGAATCGATAATGAAGCGAGTTTTCTGCTGCACACTGTTTTTTGTTTTTTGCGTTTCGATGAGTTCTGTGGCATTGGCACAGGACGGTTGGGGGAATCTAACCGGTCAGATTGTAATTTCAGGGGAAGTGCCCGAAAACCAGCCGGAAGATGTCAAGGATAATCCTGATAAAGCGGTTTGCCTGGTAGACGGAAAGATTCCGCTAGATGATGGGGTTGTGGTCAACGACAAAAATCAACTGCGTGACGTCTATGTGATGATGTACACAGGTCGGGGAGCAGATACTCCTGACACTTATCACCCGTCTTATGACGCACAAAAAGAAGTCAAATTGACTTTGGATAACGTCAAGTGCCGGTTTGTTCCTAAGGCTAGTTTCGCTAGACCAGGGCAAACTTTAATTCTCAAGAACAGTGATAACGTTGGGCATAACTGTCGTATTGCTACGATGGAGCATGAGCATAATGTCAACATTGTAAAGAACGCGGCGTCTGAAATTGTTCTCGGCGAAGAGAGCGATAAAATCCCCGGTGAAGTTAAATGTGACATCCATCAGTGGATGGATGCGATCATTCTCATTCGTGACAACCCGTACGTCTCTATTTCTGACAAAGACGGAAAGTTTAAGATTGAGAACATTCCTGCAGGCGACTGGAAGTTTCAGTTTTGGCATAAAAAGGGAGGCTACCTGAAGACCATTGAGGTAAAAGGTTACGAACCGGATCGGCGCGGTACAATCGAAGCGACGATTAAAGCGGGTGAAACCCTTGATCTCGGTACACTTTCGTTGCCAGGCGAAGCGTTGACGAAGTAGTCACAATGGTCAAATCAGCCGGTTTACTAGAAACCTTTTGAGTGACGGCTTTGGGGTCGTTGAATTCATGGGGCAGTTGCCGGATCGGATTTGAGTTTGAATCGAGTTGAACCCACACCCTTTTGTCTCAATTCGGCAAAGGGGTGTTTTTTGTTTTTTGTTACGGTGTCAATCTATCACGCCCTCCAGTTCAGGCTGGTTTTGCGAAACGGTCAATTTTTTAAGGGAATGGACATTTGATGATGCTCCGCAATTCATGGTATCTGATCGTGCTGATCGTTTTAATGAGTAGTTTTGTTGGTTGTTATCAGCGTACGGTGGCACCTGCGTTGACTTTTGATCAAAAAAACGCCGAAACTCTCGATAGCGAAATTAAAAGAATGGAGTGGGACTAGGCGCTCGATCCCTGTTTTGAGCGAATCGAGCGGCTAAGGTTAAAGAAATAGGCTGAGAACGGGTTTTATAGTGGTTCTGTGACAATTTGTCCGGTCGACAAATTTCTAAAATCAGACAAAATACAGTAGTGTTCGACCGTTAATTTCGCGGAACCTTTCTCTTAAAACTACCAGGCCAATCTCAAAGGATTGGGGATTTTGTGTTTCGACTGTTTTTCCATCTTGTAATCATAAGTACCGCATTGCTGGGAATGTCCGGGTGTGAGAAATCCGAACCACCGGTCTTTCGGTTTAATTCGGTGGAGTGGGTGAAACAGGAAAAAACTCATCTTGCCGAAGGCGAGCACTTCCCTGAGGAGTACAAAACCGAAATTGGCACCATCATGACGGCTTTGTTTGGAACGCCGGATGATCCGAAGTTTCCTTTCTTTCTTGGTGATGAAGATCCTGCACACGATATTATCTCAATTGAGAATCTCAAAATGGCGGCGGGGCCAACACGAGTCGATAAGCGAGAGTCGGCGTCGGGGCTGTATCGTGAGCACTGTGCTCACTGCCACGGGATTACAGGAAACGGCGCCGGTGACACTGCGGCTTCGCTTGAGCCTTATCCACGCGATTTTCGGTTGGGAAAATTTAAATTCAAGTCGACGCCTCTTCGCTCACCTCCTACCGATCACGACCTAACGGAGATTTTAGTAAACGGAATCCCCGGATCCGCTATGCCTTCCTTCAGGACTTTGCCGAAAGATCAAATTCAGGCGTTAGTTGAGTATGTCAAGTATCTGACTATGCGAGGGCAGTTTGAGCGTTTCCTTTTAGGCGAGTTGGCTGCCTTGGATGGGGAGCCGTTGATTGACCTCTCTTTGGTAGATAAGCCCGAAGGTGAGGAGCCTTCGGACGACGATATCGAAGAGTTTGAAGATCAAATGTATACGGTGATCGGGGAAGGCCTGCAGGAGCGAATCATTGACCGCTGGCTGAGAACCGAGCGAAAGGTTACCAAGATTGATCCAGCGCCTCCTGAGTTTGATATCAATCACGAAGGGCACAAAGATTTTGTCCAGCAAGGGAGAGAGCTCTTTTTTGCCAAAGGGAATTGTATGCAGTGCCATGGAGACACTGGGATTGGCGACGGCCAGTTGAACAATTTTGATGACTGGACGAACGATTGGATTAAATCGGCCGAGGTCGATCCGCAAAATCCGGAAAGTTATGCAGATTTTACAGAAGTCGGTGCGCTCCCGCCTCGTCCGGTGAAGCCAAGAAACTTGACGCGTCATTATTATCGCGGTGGCGATCACCCGAATGACTTGTATTTGCGATTGCGTAACGGCATTGAAGGAACTCCGATGCCGGCATCGACGGCAATGACATCTGATGAGATTTGGGCGGTGGTCGCATATGTGCGTGCGATGCCCTATCAGGACGCCAACAAGAATGGTTCGTCAAAACCTGTCAATGAAAAGCAGGTGATGAGATAATGAATCGTTTCTGGAGCGTTTTGTTTCTGTTGGTTCCTGTGTTGGGAATTGCGTCCATCTTGATGGCGATGTACGGAGTGGCGCCGCTGGAGTCGGCCTGGTTGCCTAAATCGCTGAGTCAAGCCGGAGACACGATTGATCAGTTATTTAACGGGATCCATCTGCTGGCGGCGTTCATACTTGCAGGCACCGTATTCACTATTGGTTGGGCACTTTGGCGATTCAGCGATCGTGGGGATTCTGATGCAAAAGCTCTTTACATCACTCACAACACGAAATTAGAAATTACGTGGACAGTGATTCCTGCCCTGATTCTCGTGTTCCTTGCCTTTTTCCAGATGAAGTCCTGGGCTGAGAATAAAATGGAGCGTCCTACCGTAACGGTCAACGGAGTCTCTTCATTCAAGCCACCGATGGTCATGGTAAAGGCCAAGCGGTTTGGATGGGAGTTCTACTACGCGGGTGATGACGGTGTCGTTGAAACTGAGGATGATATTTTTGTAGAAAACCTCCTTGTTCTTCCGGCGGGTGAAGAGATTGTTCTGCAAATGGAGAGTCGGGATGTTATTCATAGCTTCTATGTTCCTGAGCTTAGGTTGAAACAGGACATCGTTCCGGGGATGACTCAGTTCGTTTGGTTCAATGCCCGTGAGGAAAAAGAGGTTGAGATTATGTGCACCGAGTTATGTGGCTGGGGGCATTACATGATGAAAGCAGATTTGAATTTTGTTTCGCGGGCTCAATTCGACGCTTGGATTGCGGAGCAAAAATCGGCTTACTCGCCAGAATTTAAAAAAGCGGTGGAGCCCACTGCTTCGCTGAGAGGTTCAAGTAGTTTGTATTCGGCGGAGCGGTTAATTGCTGCTCAAGCCGATTTGGGATTTGAAAAGTAAAGTAGATTATGTTTGGGTTGGATCTGTAAATGGCAGAAACTTCTGTTGAAAATTCGATTACACCAGATCACAAGGGGAATGTTGTTTCCCGATTTGTCTGGACTTACGTTTTTGCAACGGATCATAAGGTCATCGGTCTGCAGTTCCTTTTCTCGTCATTGATCTGGTTTTTTGTCGGCGGTTTCTTAGCGTTAGCCGTTCGCTGGCAACTGGCTTGGCCCTGGTCGGACATGCCAATTTTTGGACACATGCTGTTTGCTGAGTCGGGCGGGCAGATGTCGCCCGGTTTCTACAACATGTTGTTTACCATGCATGCGACGATCATGATCTTTTTTGTGATCATCCCTATTCTCGCTGGCGCGTTTGGAAACTACCTGATCCCATTGATGGTCGGTGCGGAGGATATGGCATTTCCTCGGTTGAACATGCTGAGTTATTGGTTTATGTGGCCCGCGTTTGCGTGCATTATTCTTAGCTTCTTTATGCCCGAGTATGGAGCTTCTGCCGGTTGGACCTCCTATCCTCCACTGAGTGTTTTTCAGGGGGATGCGCAGTCGTTGTGGCTGTTGGCAATGGTTTTTGTCGGGGTTTCATCGATGATGGGATCGATCAATTATCTGACGACGATCATACAAATGCGGGCACCTGGGATGACAATGTTCCGAATGCCAATGACGGTTTGGGGCATGTTCATTACGGCAATTATGCAAGCCTTCGCATTGCCGGTTTTGACAGCTGCACTTCTCATGCAATTGTCCGACCGATTATTAATGACTGGCTTTTTTCTTCCTGAGAACATCGCTGTGAATAACGGCGTGGCGACCAGCGGTGGTGGGCAAGTTTTGCTGTGGCAACACCTGTTTTGGTTCTACTCGCATCCAGCGGTTTACATCATGATTTTGCCAGCGATGGGTATGGTTTCAGACATAATTTCCTGCTTTTCGAGAAAGCCGCTATTTGGTTACCGCCCGATGGTTTACTCGATCACCGCCATTGCCGGACTTGGTTTTATTGTCTGGGGCCATCATATGTTTATCTCTGGCATGAATCATACTTTGGCAATGAGTTTTATGGTTTCGACCATGCTGATTGCGTTGCCGAGTGGGATCAAGGTTTTTAACTGGATTGGAACCTTATGGGGCGGAAAACTGCAACTGACGACACCGATGTTATTCTGTGTCGGGTTTGTTGCTATGTTTGTGATCGGTGGACTGTCCGGGATTGTCATGTCGGCGCCCCCGGTGGATATCGTTATTCACGACACCTATTACATCGTGGCTCACCTACACTATGTTTTGTTTGCCAGTAGTGTTCTGGGCGTCTTGGGTGCAATCTATTTTTGGTTCCCAAAAATGTTTGGCCGGATGATGAATGAAAGGTTAGGCAAGATTCATTTCTTCCTTACCTTTGTTTTCTTGAATGGCACATTTTTTCCAATGCATTTTTTAAGTCGGATGCCGAGGCGTGTGGCTGATCCCTACATTTACGAGGGATTGAAGGACTTGTTGCCGCTCAATCAGTTTATGACAATCTGTGCGATCGGGATGGGGCTGACTCAGCTGATTTTCGTGGCGAACTTTTTTGGCAGTATGTTTTTCGGGGCAAAAGCTGGTCGAAATCCCTGGAATGCAAATACGCTGGAATGGACAACCGTTAGTCCGCCGCCGCACGGAAACTTTGACGTCCAACCTGTGGTTCGCCGGGGTCCTTACGAATACAGTCACCCGGAGACAGACTCCGATTTTTTCCCACAAACAAAAACGAGTTGAGTGAACTTGGTTTGCCCTCCATCCCTACAAAACTCTGAAAAGACGAGTTAGCTCGCATGTCAGCAATGTCAACGAATCCAGAAATTACGACAGCCAAGGAGACCACGAGGTTGCAAACCTATGTGGCGCTGACGAAATTGCGAATTTCGGTAATGGTATTAATTACTTTTGCCGTCGCCGCCGTATTAGCAGCGCATGCCGCGGGTGAGGCAATGGGCATCGGAACAATGTTCGGTGCGCTCGTCGGGATGTTGATGATTGCTTCGAGTGGTAACGCGATGAATATGTACCTCGAACGCTACACCGATTTTTTGATGCCCAGAACTGCATCGCGTCCACTTCCCTCGCAGCGATTGTCTTCGACGGAAGTGGCAATGTTCGTCGCGGTGACTTTCGGGGTGGGAGTCGCATTCCTCTACGGGATGGTGAATTGGCAGACGGCGGTTTGTGGTATTGCCAATTGGGTGCTCTACGTAGCCATTTACACTCCTCTTAAATTAAGGACACCGCTTAACACGGAGATCGGTGCCATTGCCGGGGCGATGCCGATCATCATGGGATCGTTGGCAGCTACCGAAACAGTTGGATTAGTGTGTTGGGCATTCTTTGGAGTCTTAGTTCTCTGGCAATTCCCTCACTTTATGGCAATTGCCTGGATGTATCGTGATCAATACCGCCAGGGTGGTTTGAAGATGATTACGGTTACCGAGCCAACCGGTCGAGTTGCCGGTCTAAAATCCGTGGTCACAGCGGTGATGTTGATTCTTGTTAGTTTGCTTCCAATCTTGAGTTTGAGGACGCCAATTCATGCGTGGGTTTTCGCACTCGCCTCCTTGTTTTTAGGAGTTTATTATTTAAGAGCGGCTTGGGCATTTCGTCTCGATCGTAATGACCAAGTAGCGAGGAAGTTGTTGCGTGCTTCGTTACTTTATTTGCCGGCTTACATGCTGGTTCTGATTCTCGCGTGTTTGACTTAGGCGTTTCGAATGTTTTCTTAACACACATCGAGTTTGTGTTTACTAGCTCCAAGATCTTTAAAGAAAAATGAATTCAAAAGCGAACCCGTCCAATGAAACAGACGCTACCAACGGTGGATTGGATGGGGGTTCGCACGGACATATTGAACTGAAGTATCAGCCAGCAGTGCCAGTTCCCAAAGGCAAGCTTGCGGTTTGGCTGTTTTTGTCCACAGAAATTATGTTTTTCACGGCCTTGATTGGCACTTACATTGTTCTTCGTTTTGGGGCCCCTGAAGGCTCGTGGCCGACGCCTGGGGATGTACGCGTTCTTGAATGGCTAGGCGCCGTCAACACGTTTGTTTTGATTTGTTCCAGTGTGACGATTGTCTTTGGGATGGAGGCTGCCAAGCAAAACAAGGCAGGGAAAGCAAAGTCCTGGTTGTTCGGTACTTTTGTTCTCGGGTGTGTTTTTCTCGGGATCAAGGCGTATGAATATAATTCCAAGTTTGAGCACGGAATCCACCCCGGTACTCCCCGAAGTTTGCTTTATGATCGCGCCGACTTAAATTATCTTTCTGCTGTGAAGTCGAATTTGGATGCTGAAATTTTGAGTCTTGAAAAGGAAAAAACGGCTCTGGTGTCTGAATCGGTTGTGCCTCACGATCATGATGTATTGGATACGCTTGTCCTGATTCGAGCTGGCCTGGTTCAGTGGACTCAACGGACGGTTGGAGAAGCTGAGAATCCAATGATGAGAGAGCTGGCTCTTGAAAGCCTGGCTCATCAGATTAATCCCCGCACTTCCAACCCACGGGTCGAAGCTTATCTGGCGAGCGAAAATGCTGATGTGAAAAATCAAATTGCCGAATTGATGGGTCAGCAGGAGACTGTGGAACAGGATGTCCGCGAGATGCAGGAGCGAATCGATGTATTGTCGGAGCAGCTCAAAGCTGAACAGGACGATGCGAGGAAGCCGGATATTGAGAGTGAGTTGTCTGCAGCTACCGAAGCATCGAAGACGGCAGCGACCAAGGCAACCGAGTTGGTTGATTTACTAACTCCGTTAGAAAATCGGGTTAGTGCTTATGAGCAGTTCAATGGACTTCATGAGGGGCTGAACGAGCATTTTCACCTGAAGCTTCCGATGGTCATTCCGAGTGGTAATACTTGGGCGAACACCTATTTCCTGATGACTGGTTTCCATGCTTTGCATGTATTGGGAGGGCTGGTCGCTTTTATGGTTTTGTTGATGTTGCGATTGGATCGTTCAAGGGCTGGTTTAATGGAGAATGTCGGTTTGTACTGGCATTTCGTCGACATCGTTTGGATCTTTTTGTTTCCTTTGCTTTACTTATTTTGATTTCATGAATGAAACAGACGCCATCAATCGAGACGCAACCGGGAATTCAAACACGAAAGTCTTTTTGTTTGTATTCCTAATGCTGTGTGCGTTAACCGGGATTTCATTTTGGGTCGCTAACTCCTACTTAATGGAGAACAGGGTTGTGGGTTGGTCGGCAATGATGCTGGTTTCAGTTGCTAAAGCATTGTTGGTGATTTTATTTTTTATGCATCTGTGGTGGGAGCGGGCGTGGAAGTATGTGCTCACGATACCAGCGCTGTTCATGGGTGTTTTGCTGGTTTTGTTGTTGGTTCCGGATGTTGGCTATCGATATTTAACCTACTCAAAAGATCGCCGTGAGAATGCTCCCAAGCCCGTTGTCAGTGACACGATTGACGTCAATCCTGCGAACTACGAGATTAGATAAAGACGCACTTTAGTGGCGAAAAGAAATATGTTTGCACGAGTTCGAGTATTTTTGTGGATATTAGTAGTAGTGTCTGCAGCGGTAGTGATCTACTTGCGGTCGGTCGACCGCCGGCCCGTTGAACGACCTCAGGCGGCGTCTATCGACAAAAATGAAAACGACGGTACCAATCTTCAGCTAGACAGTAACGGTAGAGCGTTTGCGACGGTTCCATGGGAACACTTGCCAAGTGTTGATCGTTTCGAGCTGATCGATCAGGAGGGAAATAAATTTGACTCAGCTGACCTAGCGGGTCAGGCCTACGTGGTCAGTTTCTTTTTTGCGAGTTGTCCAACGTTTTGCATGGATTTAAATAAAGAAATAGACCGAGTGAATTCGGCTCTAAAAGGTACTGATATTCGCTTTTTGACACTGACCGTCGATCCTAAAAATGATACGCCTGAAGTTTTGAACAAATATGCAGAAGGGTTTGGTGCATCGCCAGATCGTTGGGCGTTTCTTACCGGACAAAACTATCAATTAGTAGAGATCGGTGAGAACATGTTTAATGTTCCGGTGAATCCAGAAACGCATACGGACAACATACTGCTGGTTGATAAATGGGGACGTTATCGCGATCGGTTCAAGTGGGATCAACCTTACGATATGAAGCGGTTCGTCAAGGTTGCGAAGGAAGTTGCAGCCGAAACGAAACCTCCGGTAGGAAAGAAAATTGATACGAGAAACGTTTTGGCAGGTGTCGAGCGGGAAGAGCTGAATGATATCCGCTGGGTTCGTGACTTTTTTCTTACCGAACGGTCCGGCGAAAAGTTTTTCTCTCGGGATTTGACCGGCGAGGTTTGGATTGCGAACTTCTTCTTTAGCAACTGTCCCGGAGTGTGTAAGGCTCAGAATCAGTACCTGCGTAATTTACAAAAACGGCTTGGAGATGATTGCCCACGGATCGTCAGCATTACGACTGATCCGGCTCGCGACACGGTGGAGCATCTTAGGGAATTTGCCGATACGCTAGAAGCGGACCCGGAAAATTGGTTGTTTTTGACCGGAAGTCCTGTGTTAATCAAGAGAATTGGAAGTGAGTTTTTCAAGGCGGATTCGGGGGGCGAGCATCACTCATCACTTTTGTATGTCGTCGACCGGTGGGGGCAAGTTCGTGGGAAGTTTGATTGGGGAAATGCGGCTGACGAGGCGGAGATGATAAAGCTGGTCAAATTGCTGGAAAGTGAAGATCAGCCCAATCCGCGAGGTGGTGAAACGAAAGAAACAACGAAATCCGAGGGACAAGAATGAGCGGAGAAGAGTTTTTTAAGCTTGAACCCAACCCTGTACTGGGTAAAAAGTTAACGATTGTCAGTTGGATTGTGACAGTCGCGGTTTGGGGTTTGGTTGGCCTCATGAGAGGACCGACTAAAATTCCGTTACCCGAGGGAGTGACTTTAGATTTTCTGCCGATGGTGCATGCCGGCTTAAATTGCCTCGTTGCGCTGTTTTTAATACTGGCGTTAGTCTTTGTTAAACAGCGGAAAATCGAGTTGCATCGATTGTCGATTTCAGCGGCGATGGTCTGTTCAGCATTGTTTTTGCTTTGTTATGTCGCCTACCATTTTACTAATGAAGAAACTAAGTTTGGCGGTGAAGGGTTTGCGAGGACTTTGTATTTCATTTTATTGATCAGTCACATCGTTCTGGCGGCATTGAGCCTTCCGTTTATACTGCAAACATGGATTTTTGGATTCACCAATCAGTTTGACAAACACCGTAAAATGGCAAAACTCGTGTTTCCAGTTTGGCTGTATGTCGCGTTGACTGGGCCAATTTGCTATCTCATGCTGCAACCTTATTACGGACAGTAGCGGAATAATGATCGAAGTTAACCTTAAACAATTCTCTAAGCTTGTCGCCTGTAGTTTTCAGGTCGTGCTCCTGCAGTTGGTGTTCTCGAGTAGTTTACTTGCTTGTCCCACCTGTAAAGACGGCCTTCACGCCGATGGTTCTGCAGCAGCCTACGCAATGAGCATCCTGTTTATGATGGGGATGCCTTTTGTAATTTTGTCTTGCTGGGTAACCACCATTGTGCGATTGAGGCAAAACGTTCCCGATGTGGATGAATTTTCGGGTGATGATTTAGCCGATAAAGAGGCATCTCGCTAAAGCCGGTCAGCATGGTAAGCGTCCTGTGCCCTGCCCTTTTGGGGAATCAGTTGTCGTCGTTGCTTAAGCCAACCAGCGGAGGATATTTTCTCCTACCTCATTAAATCTAGAGGTATAGAAGTGGTCGGCCTCCTCGATTTCTTGGATGGTTAAAGAATTCCAACCAGCAGTTAACAGAGCGAGGTCGTCGCGGAGACCTTCGAAAGCAACGTTTTCGTTAAGCTCTCTCTCGCCGAACAGCATCAGCGTTGGTATCTCGATTCGATCGATAAAATTAAGCCAGTTGAAAGACTCCGCCGGCCCATATTTATCCAGGTAACCCTGAGGGCTCATCCACGTAGGGAACGGGAAAGGTACTTGAATTGGGTTGTGGCCTTGATTTTGTTCAACCAGTGATTCGCATTTTTTAATTGTATCTCGAAACAGTTCGCCACGCGGGGAATCGCTTAGTTTGGCATAGCTGAGCCTTGTCGCCGATAACGCGATAATGTTTTTAATATTGGGATGCGGTGCGAATGCCTGAGAGTAAATTGACTTAATGGCACCGAGTGAGTGCCCGACTGCAGCGATGTTGGCATGGCCCCGTTTTGCCAAAAAGTCTGCCCATGCACTGATGTCCATTTTTGAGTCGGCAACGTCTTCGAAAGCGGCGCCAACTGATCTTGTTTTCCCGGCCCATGTAGAGGAGTTGATCATGTCATGACCTCGCGTGTTGGCGATTACAACATGGATGCCAATCGACTCAAGCACTTGAGCCAGATGGAATAGCAGCCTCGAAGAATAAAAGTTACCTCCGAGGCCATGTGTCAAAATAGCAGCGCTAATCGCACCTGTCTCGGAATTGGTGACAAGCGTTTCCTTGGATTCGCGGTAAAACCCATGGAGCCTAACAAAATCCGAAGTGATGGTATGAACTATTTCGCCGTGCATCAAAACTCTCGGCTTAAAAAAATGTAAAAGCTGATTTATTACCTGTTCTCTTCGATCTACAGCAAACGGGGCATCCTCAAACAATACTATAGCTAAGTCTTTAAAATATTGAGGTTGCCAGTTTTCTCACTTATAAAAAAAGCCTCAACCAGTCTGGTAGAGGCATGTTTTGCTGTGAAGTGTGACTACCCGAAGGTAGTTGTTTTTTAGTGGTTATCGCCGGGATGAAGGCTCAACTGGGAGAGCAGTTGTAAGACACCGTTGAGATGGGCTAGGCGTGGCCCGTAGCGATCCACAAATTCGTTTAATACGAATTCGCTGTCCATCATTTCTTCGTGGTTGTCGTTGACGTCGATGGTCAGAGTTTGCAGAAATTCTGTTTGCACTTGGGATAATGCCTCGGCTGCAGCTCGGCAGCGTCGAGCAAGCAACGGATTTGCTTCTTTCCATTGGGACAACTCATTTGAGCGTTGTCGTTGGCTCGCGTGCATTTGGTCGATCATTTCTTCCATCAGTTCATTTTGACGGTCCTGGCCTGCCACAAGCTGTTGCAGGATCGCGGCAATATCACTCTGCCCGGCTCCCGAATGAGGGGCCGCAGAATCGCTAGCACTTTGAGCAACGTCAATCCGGAAAACTGGGGAAATATCTTGTGAATCGTGAGGCATATGATCAACACTCCGGGAAGTTTTTTATGAATACCTAAACAGTATAAACCGCGCCATGGAAAGTGTCGAGCTTTTGCTTGAGGATTCATCCTTTTGAAAAGCCACTTGAGGGAAAAAATAGACTGACCCGAAAAGTTTTTCATTTGATTGTTAAGAGAATCTATGTGTGCCTTTAATTCGGTTTGGAGTAAGCCCTCGGTAAGACGTTGGTAATCTAAAGTGAAAAACCCGTTTCCGCCGATGTCACTTGAGCGTTCGCGCGCCGACCAAAGGTATGAGAGCAGCTATTTTGCGAAAAAAAATATTTTGGTTGTTGACAAAAAAACAAATTCTGTATGCCTCAAATTTCAACTGAAATTTACTGTTGCATCATGAATTTTGATAATTCATAAGGACAGAGCTTTTGACCCAAGCGACTAACCATCCACTTCAATCATTCGGTTTTATGACCGTTGTTGAATTGCCCTCACTCGGGCATTGCGGCGGACTATTGGTTGTTTCAAGAATTGGAAGACCGATTGAGTTTCATTGTACCGCGCCGGTGGCTACCAATCGTGCTCAGCAAATCATGTACGGTGAAACCTACAGTGGTTTTCTGTTTTCTGATCAGATAGGAATGGCTTTAATTGATAAGGCTAAAAATCGGCCATCCGTCTTTATTACCGACTGTTCGGAAATGCTGCCGCTAACGGAGTTGATCGATAATCCTTTGGTGTTTGCCGAACCAGTGGATTCTGAAACGGAATTTGATGGGTCAGGATTGGAACATTTTGATCTCTCGGGGCAGTCAGTTTACTGCGTCAATCATCGCGGCACCGAAGCGGCTGCGATCTCTCAAGGCGTGCACGAATTTGCAAGCCGGTTACCACTGGATGAGCCATTCGAAAGAATTCGGCAGGCAATTGAGGAGGCTCACTCCGTGCTTCGCGCGGCGTGAAAAGGTCTCTTTCAAATCTTAAGAAGCGGTCTCGATGGATCAGTATTTTAAATTAACCGAATCGCTAAACCATCGGGGTTCTTCTACGGACAAACCGCCGAATCAATTGATTCGACAGGATGCGGCTGTGCCAAAAATTGAGCCAGTTGTTTTGGATACCAATTCTTGGAATCGAGCCATCGAAGCTCAGTTGCCTGATCTTTTAAGCAGTTGGAAAGCCGAGTCGCCGGCTAAGCCGCCTGTCGTTTCTGCTCGATTCAAAGGGCGGCGGATTAAAACAACCAGTTATTACTTTTCGGAGACGGGACCAGCGAAACGGGGGAATCGATCTGCCATCGCTGCTAATCTGTTCGACCCCTACGCGCCGGAGCCATCGGCGGAACCCGTAGGCGAGAAGAGCAAAGCTGATTCGAAGGCGAAAAGAGTAACCACGCGAACCCGTATGAAAGCTCCTGCGGATGTAATCAAGTTGGAAGACCGCTTGTTTTATCTTTTGCAACCTCCGTTAGAAAATCTCCTCGACGGCAAGACGATGGAGTTTCCGTTTGAGCCCTTTCCATTTCAATATGCGGGTATTGCATTCTTGTTTCCCCGCAACAGCGCAATTTTAGCCGACGAAATGGGACTCGGTAAGACAATGCAGACGATCGCCACGGTTCGGATGTTGCTTCGTGCCGGATTCATTAAAAGCGTCTTGATCATTTGCCCCAAGCCACTGGTGACCAATTGGCAGCGAGAATTTAAATCGTGGGCGCCTGAAATCACCGTCGCAGCAATAAAAGGCAATCAGCATCAACGTGCCTGGCATTGGAAAACTGAGTCGGCAATGGTCAAGCTCGCCAATTATGAACTTTTGACACGTGACGAGGCTTTGGTTACGGCTCCGGAGAATGAGTATGATTTGGTGATTCTTGATGAAGCTCAGCGCATCAAGAACAAGGCGAATGCGACAAGTGAGGTTGTGCATCGAATTAATCGAAAAAGAAGTTGGGCATTAACGGGAACCCCGATCGAAAACGGTGTCGAGGATCTCGTCGGAATTTGCGAATTTGCAGCGAAGGGAGCTGTGTCAAGTGGAATGACGGCGCGAGAGATGCGCGTGCGTGTGAAGGATTTGATACTTCGCCGGACAAAAGATTTGGTCATGAAAGATATGCCCCCGCGATTGATGCGCGACGCGGAACTGGATCTTTCGCCGGAGCAGCAGATAAGCTACGACGGCGCAGAAAAGGACGGGGTCCTGCGGCTCAATGACATGGGGGATGAGTTAACGATTAAGCACGTCTTCGAGTTGGTTCTTCGGTTAAAGCAAATCTGTAATTTTGATCCTGCCACGGGGATGAGTAGTAAAATTGAACGTCTCAAAGCGGACATGGAAGAGGTGGCGGCGAGCGGTCAGAAGGCAATTGTATTTAGTCAGTGGGTGGATTCCCTTGAGGTTATTGGAAAACAACTGACGGTGCACAGACCACTGGAATATCATGGACGTATTCCATCGAAACAACGTGATCCGATTTTAAAGGAATTTAAGGAGAATCCAGACCGCAAAGTTCTCCTGATGAGCTACGGCGCAGGAGCGGTCGGTTTAAATCTGCAATTTTGCCGTTACGTATTTTTATTCGATCGCTGGTGGAATCCGGCAATCGAAGATCAGGCGATCAATCGAGCACATCGAATTGGAGCCGCGGGCAGTGTGACGATTACCAGAATGATTATGGCGGGTACCATCGAGCAGCGAATTCATCAGATATTGGAAGAGAAGCGAGAGCTGTTTCGGGAAATATTGTCAGACGGTGATGCCCCTGCCAAGCGAGGTTTGTCCCGCAATGAAATTTTCGGGCTGTTTGATCTAACGACTCCCAAGGGTAAAATCACGCCAGTTAACGAGGTCGAAGACGAGTTGGGTAAAGCGGCTTGACGAGGGTAATGTCTGTTAATGCGTTTTACTTTTCTGAGAGATCGAGTAGGCTGCGACGAGAGTCTGGTGAAAGGGATAGCACGGCACCGCCATGTCAAATACATCTACAAAATCAAAACCGAAACCTAATTGGTATCCGCCGTGGGCCCCCAGGTTTTGGAACGGGATGCGTTTGGGTGACTATCTGCGGTTGATGAGAGAGAACCGCTTTAAGATCCATCCTTTCAAGTATCCAATGTTTGCTCTTGGCGGTGGATGCGCCGTGATGAATTCAATTCTCGCTCAGGTTCAAGATGTCACGCACGGAAGTGTGATTGAGTCTGCTCAACTCAAAGATCCTCCCGTTTTTATTATTGGGCATTGGCGTTCCGGTACGACGTTGATGCATGAATTGATGTCTTTGGATTCGCGATTGGCGTTTCCAACAAATTTTGATGCGTTTATTCCCAATCATTTTCTTGCCTCACGGTTCTTTTTTTATCCGTTTTTGAAATTATTGATGCCTCGGCAACGACCGATGGACAATATGTCGATGGGAGTCGGGTCTCCTCAAGAAGATGATTTTGCATTGTGTGCTTATGGAGCTCCAACGCCCTACCGTAGAATTGCGTTTCCGAATCAACCGAATCGAGAGCACCTAAATCTCAAACTTTCTGATGCGGATCACGAGGTGCAGGAACGATTGCACGGGGCCATGGATTATTTCCTAAAGGCACTCACGGTCAGGTACGACTCGCAGTTGGTCCTGAAGTCACCGCCTCACACCGGACGTCTGTCGCAGTTGGCCGACTGGTTTCCCGGGGCGAAGTTTGTACACATGGCGCGTCACCCGCACAAACTTGTGCCTTCTACGATGAGGCTATGGAAGCTGTTAGATTCGCTTCAAGGATTTCAGATTCCAAGATACGATGATACGTGGCTCAAAAACTACATTTTTGAGTGTAAAGACTTAATGTATTCGGCCTACTTTAATCAGCGTGATTCGATTCCAAAAAATCAATTAGTTGAGGTTAACTTTGAAAATCTCACATCTCAGCCGATCGTCGAAATGGAACGAGTCTACGACCAACTTGAGATGGATGGGTTTGCGGAACTAGAGCCGTCGCTGATGGAGTATTTCGAGCGCAAAAAGCACCATAAGAAGAACCCGTTTACGCTTGAGTCTTCGCTTGAACTTGAGATTGATAATAATTGGCATCGCTACATGGATGAGTTTGGTTATTCAGATCCATCTGAAAGCGCGACGGACTGAGGGACGGTCACCTCTGTCGCTAGAGCGAATCGCCAAAAAGCGGTTATCTTAATCGGCTCAATTCTTGACGCCGCCGGTGAATCTGAGGATCACCGTTTTGCATTCTCATTTCGTCCCGTAGTTGTTGGTCCGTCATTTTGAGACGATTTTCATGACTGATAAATTTCATGAAGAAGTCTAACGTCGAGGCAAACAAAAGAGTAATTGCAACGTGCAGTGAAACACCGAGTACGAGGCCCAGCAGTTTGGCGGCCATTAAGTCAATTGGTAAATTCGCCAACTGAAAAAAACTAGCTTGTTGAATCCAGATACTTGTTCCCCCTGCGATTCCTGCGAGGATCGTTTTCGGGATCCCAGTGATAATGGTAAAGAATCCACTAAAAGAGAAAATATTTCTCCATGCACCAGATGCCAGTCGCGTTGGGTCGGGGGAAACTCGTCCAGGTAATAAGAGTGGGCCAGATTGAATCCAGTGGGAAACCACTCCTACGACAACGAGTAAGCACAACAGAGGTGCGAGGTGAGTGACGGCACCGAGGATAGTGAGTTGAATCTGTTCGGTGAATTCCTGATTGGACATGTTTAAGTTGCCCGGAGCTGATGTCCAAACTTCAGCGGTCCAGTTGCGAATCCAGTTGCTGACACCTCCAAGCAGATAGTAGGTAATTGCAATGGCACCAAGCATTTGGACGGCGGCAGCCATTTCATGACTCTTGACAATGTCGCCATTCTGTCGGGCTTGTTGCCGTCGGCTTGGAGTCGCCTGATGAATGCGGTCTTCCATGGAATCACTCATTCTTTGCGACCTCTTTGATCGACGATTGCATGGAATCTGTGATCATTGAAACGAAGTGATCCAAATCGTCTACGAATAACCAAACGCTACCGCCTAGGGTCAAAAAAACCGCGAGAAACATCACGATAAGATTGGAACTGAGTCCCATGCCAAGCAGGTTCATTTGCGGGTAAGTTCGGCTGACGAACCCAATTATGATGGTCGCAATTAGCATTGCGGCAACTGCTGGAGCAACGCCGCGAAGTGTTAAGATGAAACTCTGTTGCAAGAGGTTGACTAAAATGTCGCTTATTCGATTAGGGGCTAATTCGGTACCAAGTGGGAGATGGATAAATGTATCAAGAAGCGCAGAAATAACTAATTCGGGACCGCCGGCGAGAGCAAATGCAGCCAGTGAAAGAATGGCGAACAACTGGCTGATGGTGGATGAGTTTTCGCCAGTTTGCGGATCTAGTGTATTGGAAATTTGAATTCCTGCCATTTGCCCGATAACGGTTCCGGCAAATTGAGCGGCCGAAAACATTATCATCACACCCAATCCTAAAAGTGAGCCAATAACAACTTCGCTAAAGATTGCCGAAAAAAGGCTCTCTAGATTGGAGGGTTCGAATTCGGGAAGTGTAATTAATGGAAATGCAGCCAAGCTTAAAAGCACGGCAGTTCCCAGTCGAATTTTTAACGGCACAGATCGGCTGCCAAAAATTGGTGCCGTCATCACCAATGCCGTAACCCTTGAGAATGCAAGAAAAAAAATAAATGCCGAATCCATTGTTACCCGCCTTTTTCAGTCCGGGGTACTTTGGAGACGCGATAATGAGGAAGTAGGAACGGATTGTTAGATGCTTTCGATTGACCGTCAGGTTGGCGTGGGGTCGGTTGCTCGATCGATTGCTCAATTTTTTGAAACTGACCGATGAGAGAAAAGATAGAATTGTCAGGCTTTGTGTTAGAAGCCCGCGTTGTTGCGATGGGTTCCGAAATCGTCTCGGTTGAGTCTGATTCAGTTTCTACTGCGGAGGCACTGGCGAAGAGTGTCGGTGGAGGAGAATTTGCCCATTGAGTCATTGGCTTTTCAAATGACAGCCGAGCGAAATCGGTCATGCGTTCCGTCAGCCAGGGGAGGCAGAGTCCAATTACGGCAATCAAAATGAGGATTTTGGGAACAAACGAAACCGTTTGATCCTGAACCTGGGTCATGGTTTGAATAACGCCGATGATCAAGCCAATGAGCAGGCTAGTCACGAGAATTGGGCCTCCAACTAACATGCACGTTTTCATGGCTTCGCGACTGAAATCGATTGCATCTTCGGGGTTCATCTTGTGATCCAGTAAGATCGCGTAATTTGAAAAGTGAGGCTCGAGGGAAAGTCTCGGGCAACGGTGTTGTTAAAGCGTTTTCAGTCAGGTGATGGGGATGAAGCTTTGAAGTAACATTCCCACTACAAGGTTCCATCCATCCACCAGCACAAACAGTATTAATTTTAAAGGAAAGCTAACCATGGTCGGCGGCAACATTAGCATTCCCGTCGAGACGGTGACGGATGAGACAACTAGATCAAGAACTAAAAATGGAAGAAATATTTGAAAACCAAGTAAGAACGCTACCTTAAGTTCACTCACCATAAACGCAGGTAACAGGACATTGATTGGAACATCCTGTGCGCTGGTTGGTGCCGCTTCGGAGTATTCAGGGACGTATTTGTAAAATACCGCAATCGATTCTGCGTTTCCGGCGGCTTCAATCTGTTTGGCCATGAATGTTTTCACAGGAGCAATTCCGCGGGTCCATGCCTCTTCCCAACTGATTCCATTTTCAGTTTGTGTATAAGGATCAATCGCTTCATTTTTTACTTCGTTCCAAACGGGTGTCATGATTAGCAAAGTCACGAACAGTGAGAGGGCCGTCAAAACTTGTGTCGGAGGTAGTTGTTGAGCCCCAAATGCTTGCTTGAGCAAGGTTAAAACCACAATGACTCTCACGTAGCAGGTGGTCATCAAGACAATCGCCGGGGCAAGACTCAAGGTTGCCAAGATTAAGGCAACTTTAATGGAGGAGGTTAAACCCTGAGGAGACGTTAGCTGGTCGGTCGGTGAAGACAGAAAAGATGTGAGCGATGGTTGCGGGGAAGAAGGTGCGTGGTCAGGGGATGCGCTCTGTGACGGTGCCGTGGAGCCGGGCGGAATTGCTAATCCAAGTTGACTTCTAACTTCACTGGGTAGCTGATCTGAAGGATTAGCGGTTTTCGATTCTTGTTCATCGAGCGAATCTGGGCTCGACAACTGCGCCGCGGCTGGTTGGTTGCCGACCGATAGGCCAATGCAAAATAGAGCCAACGCGCAGTACCGAAGTAACGCATGCGCTGATGTTAATTTAGAACGTAAAGTGTGCAATTTAAAAAACTAAAAAAAGACTGCAGGTTAGGCTTCGAAAACTGAGTTGTTGGAATGGGCAGATAAGTCAAGAGTTCGCAGAATGCTGGCGAGATTGTTCTGTTGCTGAGCTTGTGACTGAGATGGTTGAGGGGGAGCAGTGGCGGGGACCGGCGAGGGGGCGGGGGGGGGGCTCATTTTTGGTTGGGAAGGGGGGCGGCGCCCGCCGCCCAAGGG
>JAPOIJ010000319.1 GCA_029979005.1 Planctomycetota bacterium
CTTGCTTGAACGGCGTCAGGACACGCGAATTAGTACCGCCGGCTTTATTCCGATTGCGGGAGAAGCCCACCAACAAAAGACCTATCAATCGCCCAATGGCGATGAATATTTTTCTTATTCGTATGCGGATGAACAAGTGGAGTGCGTTGCCTTTGATTTTCCATTTCGATGCAGTCCAAAAGCTATTCAAATCAACGACCAATCATTCGATTTCGCCACTCCCACCGTCATTCTTGTCGACACCAATGACAAAATTTTATACACCTACTCTCGCTAGAAACGAAAATTGCTTTTTCCCGTTGTCCTAGAATTGGGAAACCACGTGCGAATCGGCTATTCAACCGACAATCATTTAAGCTTTGGCACATCCTGCGCAAAAACACCTAGACAAGGGAAAGACAACACTCGGAGAACCACTGGCTCCTGGATTATCGATTTCGTCATGAGAAATTAGCTAACGAAACAAGAAAGACAGAAAGAAAAAGAAACCGCTAGCAGGACGAGGTGATAAACACCTACCCATACTTTGTCCTAGTCAAAAAATAGATGTTCGCTAGTTTGTTCCATTCTGATATTCGATTCTCTTTTTGAGACGCTCTCATCAAAACTTAGCCATTCGGTCCTTCAAATTGCTTGTCCCATCAGGGGATTTGCTGTTTGGCACGCTCTTTGCGGTTGCAGCAGGGTGTCACAACGAAACGCTAGATATTGGAGAAAAGAATGAAATTTAATTCCTTGATCGGATTGTTCGCTTTAGCCTTAGTTGCCTCTGCCAGTTCGTTTGCCTCAGCTCAAACCGCTTATGAGACAGACGGCCTTGATCGGCAATTATCCGCCCCAACCTTGGGCGGCATCGTCGTAGGGAACCCGGCCGATACAGTTGTGCAACCGTTGGATAGTCCTGAGTACGTAAGTGCCTTCGAGAGCGGTGTGCCTGTCTACCGTTGCGATATCCCCATTAATTCTGCAACCGCTATTGAATATGGGCTGATTGCGGCGATGCTACCTTGGATGCCGAATAAGAGCGAAAGAAGTGAGCTCGATTTTGTGACGGCGGTTGAATACAAATTAACTGCGGCGATGCTTCCATGGATCCCGAACACTGGAAATGCTTTAATCGCGGTAGTCATTATTACAGCATCGGACAGCGAATCGAGTTCTCGTGATGATACCGCTTACGGACAAACTGGAAACACGATTCTATTTGTAACCTCCAACAATGGCGAGTTGGAATACATCAAGATTGGTGATATTAAGGGGGAGAGCTGAAAAGCTCGGCTTCGGATGATCGCCGTCTTTCATGATTGAAGATTACAGCGAGAATACTCACGCATTCATCAAATCAAAAAGTCTGCCGTAAACCTGAGAGCGACACCTCCGCAATAACGAAAAAGCACGGTAGAGAATAGTAACTCTCTACCGTGCATTTCAGTGGGCGATATTGGACTTGAACCAACGACCTCCACGATGTCAACGTGGCGCTCTAGCCAACTGAGCTAATCGCCCGGATCCGTTCGTTAAAAGCAGGGCTTTCAACGTTTCTAAGATTATAACCTGCAAACCTCAGATTGAAAACATCGCCATTTGGAAGCATTTTCTTTACTACTCCCGGCAAATGTTGGCTCGCTTTTCAAAAGAACGCAGATTTTCAATGTGAGTTATCTGCTTTCTATTGATTCTACGACAGCGGCAAACTCTTATACTTCGCGCTACCCGTGAGCGTTTTCGACAGCCCGGGGCTTTGGGCATCCTTGTGATCCCGGTGATTGAAACAGGCAGATCCAAAAAACGATCTGCGACTTCGGGCGTTTTTGTGGTGAGGCCCCTTTTAAATGCCGTCAATCCAGTGGTTTGGCATCCAAAAATTTGGCTAGACAACAGGCGCTGGTTTTTCCGAAAGCTTGCAAATCGTCTCGAATTGTTTTTTCGTTACCGGCTGAACGGAAAGACGAGAACCCTTTTGCAACAGCACCATTC
>JAPOIJ010000170.1 GCA_029979005.1 Planctomycetota bacterium
CCCCTCGTGGCCTAGCGGAGCTACTATTTTTTTTAGTGAAATTTCCGTTCTTCCGGCGGAGGCCGCGTCGAAACGAAGCCCACAAACCGCCGCGACCAGTCCAAAGACAAAACCATCCGCGTCCGTTTTTGCGTCGCTATGAGAATTTGACGTGACGTCGATTCCCGAGCCAGCAGTGAGACTTGCGGAATTTTCGACGATCGAACTGAGAACGGGCGTAGAATTGGCAAATGCCTTTGTATTTTGAACGCTCGCCCCAACGGCGACGTTTGCTGATTCGGCCTTCGAATTAGCTCCATAATTTAATCGATTGTCGGAGGCGTCAACGTTGTGGCGAGTCGCTACCGAGATATTACCTGCAGATTGAACGTTGTTGCGAGGACTGATCTTCGATTCGACAGTAGGATTTACGTTTGAACTGGCCGTCGTATTACCGACGCCTACCGCGAGTGTTCCGACCACCCCTTTTGAATTTGAATCGGCATCCCCAATTGAATTGGCCGAGATGGTAACGTTTCCGTCAGCTGAGACGTCTGAATTGAGTTTGGAGGCCACTCGATGGTCGATTGTCGTATTAGTATTAGCGCCACCGAGGCCGACTCCGAGCGAGTAACCGCCAGCTGTGGATTCGGCCTTCGCGATTCCCGTCGCTGTGGCAGAAATGGTGATGTCGTCGACTTTGCCAATGGTTCCATCGACAGCACTGGTGGCAACGCCCCCGCTTTGGACGTTTGACTTGCTCTTTCCGCCGCTCAGCAAGCCGCCAATACTAAATGACTGATCTAAGGCAGAGAGTTGATTAGTTGTAGATGAGGTGACGTTAAGGTCTTGTACATCAACGACCGATGCTCCGGATTGAATTTGCGCGGTGACCAGAGGATTGGCTGAGGCATCTAAGTTTAGCGCTAACCCACTTAGTCCAATTCCAATTTGTCCTCCTTCACCAGTCACGGAGTCGGTCGCGCCGGCGAGTGTATTTAGGGATTGATCAGCGGAAAGGTTGAGGTTCCCAATGGCGGTCACACTGGCGTTGCCACCGAGCTTGGCCGTTACACTTGGTTCGGCTTCTACCGTGGATTCAGTTCGGCCGGCTCCGGCTCCGCTGACTCCTAGGGTCTGGGCGTGCGCTTGAACCTCTGAGATTGAACTGGAGGTGATGTCGATTTGGCCGCCGGTATTGACCATCGAGGAAAGTTCGGATTTCACAACAGGATTGATGTGAACTTTCGACTTTACACCGGACCCTGAAAAGAGGCCAATGGAGGTCGACTTAGCACGTGTTGTGGTCGTATTTTGGTCATCGGCGTTGATCAACAAATCGTTGGTTTGATCGATCTTTCCCGTGACACTGGCAATCGTTTTACCTTCAGAAAACGCGTCTGCCTTCGTTGCACCTATTGCCGCACCTATCGATAAGTTGAAGGCATCGATTTCTGCATTTGATTTTCTATCAGATATTGTTTCGACAAGCGTATCTCCGCCTACGTTAAGTTTGGAAACTGAAGAGATCATGGAAGTCGAATCGAATGAAGCATGGGAATTAGCTCGTGTCCCGACGAAGTTTACGATTCCAACGCCTGGAGCGGTGGCGAAGGTATCAGCATCGGCATCGACGGTTGAAATTACGGAGAGATTGTTTCCCACCACCAAGTCGACATTGCGACCAACCTCGGTCGAGATATAACCTGAAGCATCAGCGAGACCACGAATTACCCCGCCGCCCACCAAGGCGACGGTGAGTCCATAGGCATCGGTGTTTGCCGACTGTGAGATATTGGAGGCAACCAATAGGTCTCTTCCGACTTCTACCTGGGTCGTTCGGTGCCCAAGCCACGTTCGGGAATCGGGTTTTGCAATGGCATTTGCAATCAGGCCATTTCCGTTGGCGACCGCAATGGTAACTGCCTGTCCTTCGGACGTGGAGTTGGTGCGGTTATCTGACTGAATTGTCATGTCGGTTCCCACACAAGCTTCCACTTCGCCAAGGTGCGTTCTAATGTTTGGTTGCACCGTTGCTTTGGAGATGGCAACGCCATAGCTTACGCCGTTGAGTGGCGAGACTCCCAATGCATCGGTGGTGCCGTTAATCAAAGTATTGCTGTTGACAAACAGTTGTTCTGCAATTTGAAGTTGAGCACCGTTTCCAACCCATGTTAAAAATTTCGGTGTTGCTTCTACCTTTGCAATGGTTCCTGCCCCAGAGACGATACCTGCGTCTATCGCCGTTGCTTTGCTTTCCAAATCGATGTCTGCGTTGGTTTTAACTAAAACATTGTTCACCGTAGCCATTTCAGTATCACACGGTTGGTCGCCTCCTCCAGGCGTTTTTCCGTGTCCAATGGTGGCGTCCGAGAGGTAGGCTTCAGTGGTGCCATTGGCGTTGATTTTTGATACTGAGGCGCCTACTGTTCCCAAGCCGAGTACGGCCTGGTTAGTCTTGGTTTCGATATTTTGAATGACATCAGCTTTGATTCTTAATTGATCTGCCTTCACGACTGTAGCTTGTTGGGCCGCACGAGCCGTTTGGTCGCTGGTCTCATTGACAATGGCAACCGAGGCTCCAATTGCTCCCAGGCCACCTTGTCCAGCCCAAGCTCGTGTGCTGTTGGTTTCCTCAAGGCTTGCTTGAACAAAAATATCGTCCTCTGCGCTGAGAGTGCCATAAACATTTGCTTCAGTATCGCTATGGACGTTTACCAAAGTCACTGATGCTCCAACACCCGCGATTCCGGCTCCGACCCCGCCGGCGGAGTTGTCGATTTTGACCCATTCTCTGGCTCTAACGTCGATGTCATCTCCGGCCTTGATTTCAGCGGTTTGTTTTACAGTAGCAATTACACCCGATGGGCCATCCTTGGAATGAAGGTCATCTTTGAGGCTTTTCGTTTTTGTGGCTTCGGCATTGTTGAAATTGTCTCGTCGTGATGTCGTAACGCTGGCTGCATCACTGGCAAAATCATCAATGGTCGTTCCATCCGCGTCGATTGAGTTTGATTTGACACCTTCGACCCAGTAATCGGTATCAAATTCGGAACCGACATTCCAGACAGAAACAGAGCCGGATAGACCTGCCACGCCCACACCAACGGCTCCAACTTCGGATTTAACATCGATCTGGGAGAGTCCATGAAGGTCGACGTCGTGGTAGGCGGATACTTTTGCATCGGCGTCGACGTGGGCCCAAACAAAATGATCAATTTTACCGACGTCTACCGCACCAGCGATTCCAGCAGCACCAACTGCACCTCCTCCATCCGTTGAATCCACGGTTAGATTACTTACCGCGGACACATTGACGTTTATTGGTTGTTTTTGATGATTCGGATCGTTCGGATCGACGCCAATTCCATCAAAGTTCGCATCCACAATCGAGTTTTTACCGATCCACGCCTCTACATGGGGGCTGATGACCTCGACTGTCACTGCTCCGGCGACTCCGGCGTACAAGCCAACACCGCCGGTTGCACTCAAATTGGTGATAGCTTCATTGGATGTGGCCTTAACGGCGACACCAAAGATTTGTTCGGTTAAGAAGTCTCCGGCTGAGTTGTATTCTCCGCTGTAAACTAAGGTCGGTCTCAACATGTCGTTTGCGGCAGAAACATTCGAATTCTCTCCGATATAGGCCAGCGTGTTTTTGTGAATCTGAACAGTGCTCACACTTGCCCCCACGCCCGCTGCGGCAATTCCAACCGCACCGGTTCCAGCGAGTGAGTCGACCGTGGTTGTGTCGATGGATTCAACCACGACGTTTTGGCCCGCCGAAACCGTGACTTCGTCGCCAATCCTTGCGGTAACTTCCGAGTCTACGTGAACGGTGGCGATGGAGCCTGCGAGGGAGAATCCGTTGGATCCAGAACCGGAGACTACATTGGTGTCGATAACATTGTCTACGTTTGCTTGGACGAGGACATCCTCATTGGCATTGATTATTGATTCGTTGTCGATGGTGCTTTCGATTGTTTGATTGACACGATTGTTTACGCTTGAGCCTGCAATCGCCGTCGTTGCGGCAAGGGCGCCACCAATACCAATTCCCTTTTGCAGGCTTTTGACATCGACGGTAGTGGATGTGTTTCCACCGGCAGTGGCGGTCGAGTTGGAAATTGTTGCGGTTATATCGCGATCGATGTCGTTATCGATCACTGCAATTCCTACGGCCGCTGAACTAGAGATTCCAACGCCAGGTGCAAGCGCTTTGATAGACGAATCATCAGATGCGGAGACAGTGATGTCACCTCCGGCCGCGATCGTTGAATTACCCATGATACAGGCGCGATTGTCGACATCGATTTGATTAATGGATACCGAGCCACCTAGAGCGAATGTCCCGGCGTAGGCGCCACCGATGGCGAGAGCTTGAATCTCTGACAGATTATTCGTGGCAACCTCGACGTCTCCTCCGGCGGTTACCTCCGAATCGACGATGCAGGCGCGAAGATTCGAGTCAATTTTGTTAACTCCGACCGCTGCTCCGATTGCCGCGGTGGACGCTCCGGCGACGCCGCCGGTCAAAGCCTTAATGGTGTCTTGATTACTGGATGTCACCGATACATCGGTTCCCGTCGTAAGAGAAGTACTGGTGATATGCGCGTCGGTGTTTGAATTGATATTGTTTGTCGAAACGCTTCCACCAAGGGCGAAAAGCTCCGCGTAGGCTCCACCAACGGCCAGTGAATGAATGGTTGACTCGGTGTCGGCGGAAACGCTTGTAGAACCCTCCTGAGTTTGGATGGTTGAATCAACAATCGACGCTTCGACTTGGTTGTTTTGGTTATTAATGCTGACTGCGGCTCCGACAGCGGCGGTGCCAACACCAGCGAAGTTACCAGAGAAAGCGTTGATTGTCCCTGTGGACCCTGCTCGAACATTGAGTTGGCCACCGGTTTCGACATCACTTTGACCTACTTTGGCAGAAATGTCTGATTCGATGTTATTAATGGCCATTGATCCGGCCAATGTGAATTGATCACCGACGGATACGCCAGCGGCGAAACTTTGAATACGCCCGTCCGTTTCTGCGGTGAGCGTGGTGGATGCTGTTGAGTGAGTAAATGAATTGTCGATTTCTGCAGTAACCGATTGTTCAACGTTGTTTCCGGAGAATCCCCCCACAAAACCGCTTCCCTTAGTCACGGTGGCGGCACCGGATATGGCCAAGATGTCAGATTTGTCTGTGGCGGTCACATTGATAGCTGTGGCGTTGACGTCGGAGGAATTAGCGATGCGAGCGCTGACATTGCTTTTGATTTCATTGATTGCGATTGTTCCCGCGACGGCTAACTTTTTTCCGTTGGAAAAACCTCCAGCTACAGAAGAGATGCTTGTATCATTGAGAGCAGTCAATGAGAGATCCCGTGCTAACTCCAATTGCGAATCTTCGACCAGTGTACTGGTCATCGTTGTGAGGTCATTTTTGGAGAAAGAAGAGCTAAAACCAAGTTTGCCCGAAAAATCAATCGCTCCAGCAAAACTCCAGATTTTCGAATTGTCGTGTGCTGATAGGGTTGTGCCGGCAGCAGAGAGGACGTCAGCAAGACTCAAAGCTGATTCTGTAATCCAATTTGTCTTGTTCAGTGAGACATTCCCTGCAACTTCGACATTTCCGGCTGACGCGGCGGATGCGTTAATGGACCATAGGCTTCCCCCCTTTTCTCGTTCGGCGATAATTGAAAGTCCGCCGGAATTTGTTTGGATTGTGGAATTGGTAATCCAGGCCTTCACTGAACCGTTCAGGATATTGTGGGTATAAGTCCCTGCCAGTCCGACGGAATCTTTTTTGCCATTAATGGCGGCCGATCCAGCGACGGCAACGAGTGGAGCTTTACTTTTGGCTGAGACTTTGATGTCTTTCGCAACAAATATACCTTCATCGTTTATAAAAGCCTGCGTATCGTCTTTCACATTGTTGATGGCGACATCACCGGAGATACTTAAACCAAATTTTCCGGTCTTTCCTTTGCTGACAAAATTGGCCGGAATGGGAATCGAACCCGAGGGAACCGAGCTTGGCGCTACGTTGGACGCAGCTCCTTTCGATGGAACGACGCCTGACAATGCATTGGCATAGAATCCACCTTCTGAATTGGCAGTGACCGATAATCCACCGGGAGTGAAAAACATGGAATCAAAGAAAAGATCCCCGGGGGATCCGATATAGGCGAGGTTATTTCGAGTGATCTTGTTGGTAGCGATGGAAGCTCCGAATCCATAATTGGAACTGCGGATCGCCGATCCTGCGAACGCGAAATTGTTTACGTCGCTCTCACTGGCAACAGATATTTTACCTCCAGTTACCTCTGCACCCTGATCGATGAATGCACGTGTATTTGATAGTTGGCGATTGTGAGCGAAACTCCCGGCGATTCCAGTTTTCTCTGACTTACCTCCGGCCGCAGCGAAGGAAAAGTGATTTATTTTTGAATTAGCCGAGACCTTGACGTCTCCATCTGACCCTGCGCGGATTTTTGAATTCTCGCCAATACTAGCTTCGGTATCGTCGAAAATATCCGTAAAGGACCAGGCCCCACCAACGGCTGTGTTTTTTGCATCTGAACCGAGACCTAGGTCGGACGAATTGGTGTCTTTTTTTACCGCCTTCCAAACAGCATTTGTAAAGTCAATGAATCCATCATCTTTAAGGATGTTCCAGAAATTACTGGTATTTAAGACTTCCGCTAAGACAATATCCAGCTCGAAAACACCGGCGATGTCGATCAATAATAAGTTCGTTTCGGCATTTACTTTGACCGATTGGTCGATATCCCATGCCGCCGGCAACTGATTGATGTTGGCGTTCGAACCAATTTTCGCGTGTGTGGTAGTGTTGTAGTCTTGATAATTAAAAGAGCCCGCTACAGTAGATTTACCATTCAAACTATGGCTTCGAGCCCAGGAGTTGCCTTTTAGTTTTAATATTCGGGTTGATCCTTTTTCGATTAGGCTGACCGGATTTTTAAAGGGGTATTCGGTGGTCGCATTGACGCTGATCGCTCTTTTCGCATCCGCCGTAGCTCCATCATCGAGAATGGCGCGGGAGCTGTTATCGTAAAGGCCAACGACGACAGCGGTGCTGGACATGTCCTTTTTGCCAGCGTCGGCAGTTTGGTCATCAATCGTACTTTCTGCGAAAGTCCGCATTTTTGATACTAGGTTAGATTTCACGAGGATATCTTGATTTGAATACAAGTTGGATTCACTTCCGACTCGCGCCAGTACATCGTTGTCCGATTCATTCAATGCCAAAGCACTGGCGAAATCGATTGGAATATTTGTGCCGTTGGTCAGGTTTTTAAGTTTCAACCCATCCAGTATTGGCTTTATTTTTTTTGTGAAGAAATTCTTCACATTGGCAACGGTAGGTTTTGGCTTAAAGCTTGGTGCATCCCCACCGAGGCCTGAAATCGCTTCGGAATCCTCTTCCGTTTCCAGCTCTGCTTTAATTGTGATCCCTTGATCGTCTTCGAAACCGGGAGTTCCCGTGTACGCAGTAACGTTGCCCTCGACCTCCGCGGCGACATTCGCATTCGGAAATGAGAACGCAAGAACTAGTCCGATTCCCCCTTCCGTATAGACACTACTGGACGCTTTGCTTTTTACCTTTTGTTTACCTTTGGCATGAATGGTTACATCCGTGCCTGCGGAGATGTTTGCATTGGGAGAGATAAAGATGGTTGACGTCAAATCCGTTTTTGCCAAAGCAAAGGCGAATGAGAGCCGTTCTTCGGTCTCGGTGGGCTTCTTGTTTTTTGCTGTAGTTGCCTTGGCTTCTGCAGTTAGCGTAACATCTGTCTTTATCTCGACCTGATTTTGGGCATCGATTTCAACTCCCTCTTCGATCGTTACGTCAGCCTCGGATTCAGACAGCATGACGGCGATTGCCTGGTATTTACTTTTTACGTTTACTGTTTCTGCACTTTCCGTTTTTGCAGAAATCTTGACTTCGCTGGCTGCGTCGATGATCGAATTTTCTCCGATGGTAACGTTGGCAAACGTCTTTTCATTAGCGAAGAAGGCAGGCAAATCGGTTATCGACATAAGCAAGCCGTCAAGTAAGCTGTCGGCATAATCGAGAAGATAATCAGCAGTTGTCTCGAGGAAAGTGATGTTTGGGTCGTTAATCGCGTTGATGATTTGACCAATGGTCGGCACCTTCGAGCTTCCACCGGCGAATGCTTTTAGAACGATGTCTTTCCCTCGAATTTCAACGGTACCTAGATCAATAAAAGCGGAGGCCTCTTGATTTAGGAAATTCAATGCATCTAAAGGACTAACTGTTCCAGCCGCGAGGTCGTCCATAAGTGAGGCGAATTCAAGGAAGCTTGCAAGCTGGTCTTGGGCATCAAGCGTAACATCGCCCGGGGTCTGGATTGAACCCGTTTCGACATTGGCGAGGAAGGTCGTGCCATCGCCGACACTGATTTCTTTCGATTTCAGAGAAATATTGGCTGAGTCTTCCGTAGAACTGTCGGAAAAATGATTGCCCCCCGGAGCAATCACTCTTGTTGAAACAGTTGCGTTATCGCCAATGGTAATGTTGCCGTCGAAGCCCGGATCTTTGATCGTAAACCCAAGGGGAGCGGCGATAAATGAATTGTCAGCGATCGATGTTTGCTCAACTTTTACATCGAATTTACCGCTGGTAGGTAGTAGGTTAAGGTCGCTCTGAATGGTGAGAGAATCGATATTGGCACCACCATCGATGGTGACATCTTTGATGCCAACATTGGTGCCGATATCAAGTTCAATTGAGTCCTGGCCACCTTTTCCCTCGATGGTTAATGAAATGGGGGTTGAAGGGTTTCCCATTTCATAGAACTGTACGCCTGCTACGGCGTTATCGGGATCGTCCGTGGGTGTACCGCCGGCTTCACTCCATGTTAAACGATTAGTTAACGGGTCCACTTGAACAACAAAATCGTCTGCCGCATTATCACCGGTGAGCGTGAATTCGCCTCCTGTAAAGGTTGCGCTGGTGGCCAGAAGTTGCCTAGGTTC
>JAPOIJ010000016.1 GCA_029979005.1 Planctomycetota bacterium
ATCAAACTCTGTCATTTAATTCCAGTGCTACATCCTAACCTTCCCGCCTCTTCGAGGGGAGACCTTTACAGAAATTGACATCCGGAGCCATGACCAAATAAAGAAGACATCGATCAGCGAAACTTACGTCTGGGATCACAGCAGTCCAACTCGGCTGACACCAAAAAACTTGGCTAAAACCCTAATCCAGGCTCAAGTATTCAGTAAATAGCATGCAGTAAAATTGCGATGACTTTCCCGCAATTGTCATCATTGAGTTGCAGACTCTGTATAGTTAATTCGTTAGATTAACTCTCTGTGCTTTCCCTTTTCCAATCGCCACGCTAACCATAGGTTCCAAAGTGAACGGCTACACCATCTGCACATCACTCTTTTTGTCAACAATCGCGCCTGTCCTTTTGACTTTTGCCCAGGACGATGATGCATTTTGGAAATCAGTTTACGATGACAACCACGTCTTACAAATTGAAATAAAAATCTCACGTGAGTCATGGGAAGCCATGCAACCCAAACGAAATAACAGTGCCCGTAGAAAAGGGCGGTTAGACTTCGCCAATGAATTCGACTATGCCAGATCTGAAATCACAATTGATGGGCAGCTATTTCCGGATGCTGGTCTGCGATTCAAAGGAAACTCTTCTTATCGCTCTTCTCGAAACAGCCTTAAAAAACCATTCAAGATCGATACGAATCGATTCATCAAAGGGCAAAAATTGCATGGTCGAACCAAACTGAATCTCTCCAATGCATTCCTTGACCCCGCTTACATGAAAGAAAAACTTGCCTACGAAGTGTATCGAGCCGCCGGATTGCCAACACCAAAAACTGGGTGGGCCAATGTCGTCCTTTCTGTCGAAGGTCTTGCCGATAAAAAGCCGCTTGGAGTTTACGTCCTGATCGAGCAGTTGGACGATCGATATTTAAAGGAGAACCTCCAGGGCGACCCTCAACAGAGTATTTTGACGAAACCGGAGTCGCTCGACGATTGGGTTTATTCAGGGAAGGATCTCGAAGCGTACCAGCAGTACAACATTAAAATTGGAAAAACGAACTCACAAACAATCCAACGCTTTGCGGAAATTATCCGGTTGATTGAACAAGCTGATGACCAAGAGTTTACTGATAAGATTCAAGACTATGTTGATTTGGAAATTTTGGCCGGATACTTGGCTGCTACGAGTTTGCTTGGCAACATCGACAGCTACATTGGCATGCCCCACAACTACTACTTATTACTCAATGACCCGCGAGACCAGCTGAAAATTCTACCTTGGGATGTCAATGAAGCATTCGGGACCTTTACCCTTTTCGCCCCGTGTGAGCAGATTGTCAAATGGGAAATCAACCGTCCGTGGGTCGCACGACGAAAATTGCTAGAGCGTTTGTTTGAGACTGAAGAATTCCCCAAAATCTACCGTAACGCTTTGGCCGATTTAATGAAAAAAGCGTTTACCGAAAAACAGTTGTTTGCGCAGATCGATGAGTATAAAACTGCACTCACACCCCTAATTCAAAAACTCGGAACGAGTGCGTTAGATTCGTTTGAAATGGGAATCGAAGGCGATGCCAGCGGACGAAACCTGGCTGTCGGACGTAAAACGTTCGCGATCAAACCATTTGTAAGGCAGCGAATTGAATCGGTTAAATCTCAATTAGACGGAACCGATAAAGGAGTCTCGCTGTCGCGGCAACGTTAACGCGGTACTCTCGATCAATCGAAAATCTTTACTTTAACCAATTAGATTCCTATTCACTCTGCGCCTAATTCGACCAGCCGCTCACGTGCACTCGTCAATGCCTCCATAGCAATTTCGAAATACTCCGGACTATCATCCTGCAATAAATTTTGCAGATAGATTTCTGGATCATCAACCCACTGCTGGAAGGCTGACACGAAGAGGCCGACGAATTCGTAATCACAAGTTTGAAGGGAACGAATAAACGCTCGATTTGCCGCTGGAAAAACGGAACTCGGCACATCGCTGACAGAAGAGAGACCTAACAAACCCGCGTAAATGACAAACTTAGAGTGACTCTCGAGCATCTTTATCGCGAATTTAATTACTCCTTCGTCAACCGCCGCCAAGCGGGTAAGTGCAAACATCGCCTTGGCTCGAATCTGATCGTTCCGATTTTCGAGTAACAAATTCAACTCATCGACGACTCCAGCATTCGCCTTCTTCATTGCTCCGGCATTATTGATTGCATTTAATAAAACTGCAGGATTGTCAGAACGCAGTTTATCAAGGAGAGCGGACAATTGCCGTGTATCACTGTCACTCGTCACCTGCAAATAACGCAGGCCAATGATTTGCTCACTGATCGAATTTTGAGCGACGGTCTCAAGCCACGCATTTTGATCCTGCGTTAACTTAGTAGCCCTGCCTTCTTGGGGGCGAAAAAAAGAGTCATTCGTTTTTAAAAGATATTTCAGTGATTTCTGAGCCGGCTTCTTAATCACCGAAGGTACAGCATCCAACCATGACCACGACGTCTCGCCACGGGCCCAGGCCGACAGCGCCAATGCGTACGCAAGATCTTGTTGATCAAGAAAAGGACGCGGGAATGTCTCCCATTCTGTTGTATCCCAAAACAGCCCTTTTTCATTGACCAAATTAATTTGGCTCAGCGGCACACCAAGGCCAACACCCACCACTGCTAAATCAACAAATTCTGGCAGGTGATGATATTCAAATTTCTGCTGACATAACAAATCTCGAACCACGTGATGCACAACTGCTGCTGTGGTTAAAACAGGTTCATCGCTTAACTCCGTCGTTACGGTAATTTTTCGCGTTTCAGGATCATACTCGCCCGGCAAACTACCGAGTCCTTCACAAGATCCTCCCCCTCAGCCACCGCCGCCAGATTTTTTCAGCATCTGCGGTTCAACAACAAGCTGAACATCAGTCACATCGAAAGCCAAGTGGCCACCAACAAATTCAACAATTTGCTCGGGAGCTTGAAAAACACCAACCATGGAATGGAGACTTTGATAAGGCAGGAGAAATTTCTCCGCTCCCAGACAATCGGCTAAACGCTGCAGAGCGTGCTCAATTCTCGCCTTTTCCATGTCGGGCAAATTGGGAACTGTTTTAAAAAAAGCCATGTTTACGAACCCGTTAATTATCTGCCGAAAACCTGAACATACAGAATTATTTAATTTGTGGCGAGTTGAATTAAATAATTGAACCCAATCGGTACTGACGAATTTCGGCGCTGTTGGTTCGCCAAATTTTATCGACACTTCGAAACTTATCACGCCTAAGACAAAACTCATTCAAACGAATCGAAACAGGTTCATTGTCTAGAGATCGTGTGAAAGGGCATCAACTCGAGCGACTAAAATCCAGGGTAATGCTTTAAATCGAGCGAAAACCAGTACGTCGCTGTCGTCGACGACAAAGCCCGAAGTCGTCCCTTTCCTCGCGTGAGTCTCAAGTTCTGGAATTCCCAGAACGCCAAGTGCCTTCGTTTTATTTCCACTCATGGAAAGCGCCGACTTACGCCCTTTCTCCTCTGAACTAACCAAGACTCGTCCTGCATCATCCAGCAACCACGTTTCTTTCACACCGGCAATTTCCGGAATGTCCATCTCGTCAATGACCGTATCCATTGAAATATCGAGGCCAGCCACTCCCAGTAATTTGCCAGATCGATCATAGATCGGCTGATTGCAGGGCATTAAATAACCTGTCCCTGATGCATCGGGATAAATATCCCCCCAGATCGCGCCGTGTTTTGAAAGGTTCGAAACGTACCAAGGCCTTTTCCGAGGATCGTAGTCAGGCGGGTATTTTTCATTTGCGGGATAATTAATCATTACCCCATTTTCGAGTCCGACGTACGCCCAGTGGATTGGAGTACCCTCCCTGAGAATTGTATCCGCTTGACTTTTATCAAGCTCGCTCGCGTCAATGCGCGCACTGCGTAACGCCGCATCACGCAAGACGTACTGCAATCCTCCTAATTGAAACACTTGATCCTGCACTTCAGGCATCTTAACGTCAGGGGCCAAGACAACAACGCAATGATCAAAACTCGCTCGCTGCTGATATCGTTGAACCTCCACGAGATCAGCCGGGGGATTCGACCCTTTTAGATCCGCAGGTTCAATTATTCGATAGGGCTCAACCGGCGCGTGCTCAAGCTGTTCACGACTAGATGTCGAAATTCCCTCCAACAAGCCTTCCACGCGGAATAGCAAGGAATCGAACTCATGCACTCTCTGATTAACCTTCGCAACTAAGTCGGCGAGTGTCTGCCCACGCGTCGAAGAAAGACGCTCGGCTTCGAGTCCGCGATACAAGCTGATCGTCGAAACGGCCGCAGCCATTGAAATAACAATCAACAGGGTCAACATTACCGCGACAGGATGACGCTGCACCCGACGCCACACAGATCGAACTAAATTATCAGGCCTTGCATGGACTTCCTCTCCATGAACATATCGTCGCAAGTCGTCTGAAAAACTTTGGACAGAAGCATAGCGATCTAAAGGATCTTTCGCCGTCGCTCGATCAACAATCGCCTGTAATGCAAGCGGTACGGTTTCACTTTGTTTCGCTTTGGGAAAGGAATCGCGAATTCCGGCGGGAACTTTATCCAGCAATTCACTCATATTTTCTATTTCACGCGGGGCTGTAAATGTGAGCATTTCAAATAAGACCATGCCGAGTGAAAACTGATCACTTTTCGGGCCGACGTTTTTTCCAATTGCCTGCTCGGGCGACATATACTTTGGCGTTCCCATCATCGCGCCCACTTGCGTTTTCATACCGTCGTTGACGGTTGAAATATCCGCCAACCCGGCTTTCGCTTCCAAACCGCCGTTGGCGGATTCATCATCCGGCTCATCCAGCAGACGCGCAATCCCCCAATCCATGACATACACTTCACCATAAGCGCCAATCATCAAATTGTCGGGTTTCAAGTCACGGTGGATCACTCCGCGACTGTGACTGTAGGAAATCGCATCACAAACTCTCAAAAAGTGTTCAATACGACCAATCTGACCGTGCCGTTCGTGGTCATAGTCTGAAGTCCCCAACACGGCTGAGCATTGTTTTACATACTCTGCAAATGTAATTCCGCGGATCAACTTCATCGTTAGCGCGGGGCTACCCTGATTCGTCTCCTCCAGCCCGTAAACGGGAATTACATTCGGATGGGAAAGCTGCGCAGTGACCTGCGCTTCACGTACAAAGCGAGCCAAACCTACGTCGGCTTCACTCGAAAGGACCTTCACAGCAACTTCGCGATTCAACATACCGTCTCGCGCAGCAAATACTTCGCCCATCCCGCCCTGGCCCAATCTCGAAACGAGGGCAAAGCGGCCTTCCAGTGGACGGATAGCATCAGCCGACGCTCCAGCAAGTTCGGCCAAATTTTTACTGGATGTATCGCCCAGCCCATGGGCAACGGTTACTTCCTCGAGCTCGCCAGGAGAAGCATCAAGCGTTTTTTCAAATTCATCGTCAGTAGTATTCACAAACAGTCCATCTCATCTTGCGCGGCAGATTTTAAAAAAGAGATCGAAACGGTACTTCAAATTTTCTGGCAGTTGAGTTCGCTGACGCCAGTTGCAACAATTGTCGAAACATAATAATACTTAATCTTCAATCGCTACGTGTCCACATCGCGGCAGCCAAAAACCACACCAACCGCATATTCGATAATACCGAAAATGATGCGGGAAAACATCAAGTCGTTAAGTGAATTAGCTCCCATAGCCAACTCAAAGCGTCAATTCAGGGTCAATAATTTCTATCGAGATGCGCTCCTCTTAATAGTCTCAACCAAAAATAAAAAAATGGCTGACCAAAATAGCTCTTCAAAGTCACTTGATGAAGATGTTCAAGCGATCCCTGATACTCGACCTGTTCAGGATCTAAGCATAAATCCTGAAAAGGATTCTAAAGTCGCTTTGTTATTTAGCATCTGGTGCGCAATTGCAATTCTGCTTTCAGCGTTTCTGGTCTTTCAAATACAACCTGTTTTCTCAAAGATGATCCTCCCGTGGTTTGGCGGGAGCCCCGCAGTCTGGACAGCCTGTCTGATGTTTTTTCAGCTGACGTTGCTTGCCGGATACGCTTATGCATTCTCAATCAACCGGTTACTTCCAATTAAAGGGCAAGCCATCGCGCATCTTGTACTGGTATTTGCCTCATTGCTATTCCTTCCAATCATCCCCGCTGATTCTGCGAAACCGATTGACGGAACCTTCCCAATATTACGAATACTCTGGGTTCTCATTTCAACCATTGGCTTGCCCTACTTTCTGCTTTCTTCGACGGCGCCCCTTTTCCAGGCTTGGTATGCGGCAAAACTGCCGGGAAGAACCCCTTATCGGCTATACGCTTTATCCAATGCCGGCTCACTTGTAGCTCTGCTGAGTTTTCCATTCCTCATAGAACCAACGATGAGCAGTACCTTACAAGCTTACGCTTGGTCTGCGGGCTTGGTAACCTTTGGCGTATTCACGGGGTTAATGACCGTGATCATTCTTCGCACGAATAATGACCCACTCATTCCCGAACCCGATACACGATTAAACGAAACCACAAACGAAGATGAATCGAAAGTCACCTTCAATAATTGGCTCGTCTGGATTTCACTATCCGCGATTGGCTCTTTCACACTTCTCTCTATCTCTAACTACCTGAGCCAGGAACTCACGGTTTCACCACTGATGTGGGTTCTCCCTCTGAGCCTTTACCTCATTACTTTCATCATTAATTTCGATCGTCCCCAATGGTACAACCGCCATGCCTGGGCCATCGCGAGCCTCGTTAGCATTTTCGCCTTCGCTTCACTAAAGAATGAAAAACTGACTGAGCGATTTGACGCGTTGTTTGATAATCTGGGCCTTGAACTGTCGATTGGTGATTACGAGTATGACGTTTTGGTTCAATCCAGTTTTGCATTGGCCTCTTTATTCTTTATCTGCATGATCGCACACGGCGAACTTGTTCGAAATAAACCAGCGGCCAACCGGCTCACTAGTTTTTATATGGCGATGGCGACTGGTGGAGCGATTGGCGGCATGACGGTCGCAATCCTTTGCCCATACTTTTTCAAAACATTTTTCGAAACTCCACTTACGCTGATCCTTGGCCTGATACTCACCCTCTGGATAATTTGCCAAACTGGATTTCACAAAAAACTGCCGGCATCGACCGGAACTAGAATTGCCTGCGCCGTCATTGGCCTCTATCTCTTTGTCATCATTCTCAAGTGTGAATGGAGTGGGGTGAATGAAGACACGTTTGCCAAATATCGAAATTTTTACGGAACACTTCGCGTCGACATAGAGAACTTTGGCGACAGTGAACTACAGGGCTATGGATTGTATCACGGGAATACTTTCCACGGATTTCAGTTCACTGACCCTGAATTGCGCAGCCAACCCACGACATACTACGCGCACAGCAGCGGCTTGGGAGCAGCCTTCCAATACCTTCAGGACAATAACGAATCGTTGCGGGTGGGAATCGTTGGCCTTGGGACAGGAACCACGGCCACCTACAGCAGAGAGAACGACTACTTCCATTTTTATGAGATAAATCCGCTCGTGATAAAAATCGCGAAAAACACTTTCTCGTATCTCAACGATTGCAAAGGAAAAACAGAAACGACACTCGCCGATGCAAGAATTGCAATGGAGCGTGAGGAAGACCAAAAATACAATCTAGTTGTTTTAGACGCATTTAGTGGCGATGGAATTCCTGCTCACCTTTTAACGCTCGAAGCGTTTGACGTTTACAAAAAACATCTCGCTCCCAACGGAATCGTGGCGGTGCACATTAGCAATCGCTATTTAAACCTATTTCCGGTCGTCGCCGGAATCGCAGGCCATCACAATCTTGAAATGGTATATATCGAATACATCCCCGATGACGATAGTGGAATGGAAGAAGCCTCATCCGATTGGATACTTCTAACCAACAACCAGGATTTCATTAAAGACGAAGACGTTCAGGCTATTTCTCAGGATCCCCGCAACTGGTACCGATCGCCAATTGAATGGACGGATCAGTACAGCAACCTTATCGAAGTTATGAAATAATCTGTACCCGCGGATCTTTGCGGAAAATATCTAACGGGCAATCCACTACAGCGCCGCAGTAAGAGTAGCAAACACACCCAACACCTTCACTCGCTTCGACACCTTCCCTCATTGGTTCCTGATTCTAAGGTGCCGCAAAACACCCTGCCAAACTGGCTCCCTTTCCTGTTTGGCCGTACGGTTTATTGCATACTTTTCCAAAGCAAAATTGAGCTGGAAAATCTAAAACCCTTCCCCTAGCGTTATTGATTTCTCTGCTTCAAGTCGGCCGTGAAAAATCTGGGGGAACTAATTTCCTTAAAATTCGCCCCTGGGACGTAGGGCAATCTGGTTCATGAAGATAGATTTTATGTTAACATTCGATTTCGATTCTCCGACCGCCATCAAACGTGACCATGAATCAAACCAAAATCGATCAACTTAGGAATGACTTGCGAGCCGCAATTCTGGTCGACGCTCCGATCTTCGATAAGACCGAGATCAATCTGAAACAACAGCTCGCGACTGATGGAGTTGCTGATGAAAACCTTCTAAGTCGATGGCATGCCAATCAGCAACGGCTCAAGGGTGAGCAGCAAGTTGCCATTGAAAAAGAATCGAATCGCGGACAAACCGAGCCGTTTTTGAGTATCCGTTATCAAGCCGCCATTCGGGCGTTCGAGATTCTCGATGAGACTCCTCCCATCCTCGATTGTCTGGCAGTCAAAAACACCGCCAAAACTGAGATAAAACAGGTTACTCGTCGGCCGATGCATTATCTCTGTTTAGTTTTGATAGCAACATTGGTCAGCTTGACCATTTTCAAAATGAAAGTTCTTTCTGTCGTAGACGACTTACGAGCGGACATTGCGTTAACCAGTCAGGAAGAACCACCTCCCAGTTTCGAACACGCTACTTCACAAGACGTCTTATTCTTTGGAATCGCGACTGTCATCCTACTTTTTATGGGATGGCTTATCTTTGGTGGCATTCAAAAACTTACCATGCGAATTGGCGGCTCCCGCTACATTAACTTTCGCACATCGGCCACTGTCGTTGAAATGACGCGGTTACTGATTAATGGGAAATTGGAACCTGTCAAAGCCGCTTGTTTAAGCATGGACTTGAGTGGCATCGAGAACAGCTTTCGAAATGAACTCACTGCCTCCCTCGCCTCTGCCACTGATGAAATGAAACTCATTTCAACCCGTGCTTACTACACAACTGCCGCCGCACTTAAATTTGACAACATTGCAAACGAACGTACTCGAGTTACGGTCATTGGCATTGGTGGACTCATTGCAACTGCATCCATCCTGCTATATTGCGCGCCTCCATTGATTGCCGTTGCGCAAGATCTTGTGAAAGCAACGTATTAACAATGGGTAATTCAATAAAATCAGACCCCATCTACGAATCGCTGGCAGCGAGATGGCAAGAAATCAGTGAGTCTAAATTGGAATTCGCCGGCGACATTACCAGGCTTTCGCAAGAAACCGACGGAATTTTAAAAAGCAATCTCCTCCAAATCGCCGCTTGGTTCAAACAAGACACCAACTTTGATGAACTCTTAGAGCGCCCCGAGCTCCTCGCTACCTGCATTTCTGCCTTGAAATCGCAGAGAAGTCCGATCAATCCGGAACTGATTGAGGAAAGCGCTCGCGATGGTTTTTTTCAAATGGTCAACAACGCGTTTTCTCGACCACAGATAATGAAACTGTTAAAATTCCGGCTCGCCCTTTTATTCGCGATCAGCGGCCTGCTGATTATTTTCAGTATCTTCCTGGCTCCAGCGTTCGAACTGATTTACGACGACTTTGAAATTCAAATCCCCTCGGTAACGGCACTTGTTTTTACCGCCAGTCACTTGATTCGTGCCACTTGGTGGTTATTACCAATTTTGGTTCTAGGACTTTTTATTAACAATCTTATCTGGCGTTGCTCAACCGCTGGCCAAAAGTCTCTGGCGAGTAATTGGATTGACCACGAATTCAAAAATATCCGAGGTGAGCTTGGAAACTGGTGTTGGCACACCGCGATGCTACTAGAGCTTGGCTGGTCGCCGAAGAATGCCTACCTACTTGCCAGTAAATCAGTCAGCAAAAACTGGATATCAAAATGGAGTGAAAAACTCGCTCAGAACCACACCACGGAAACTCATCTTCGAGAGGGGGACTGGTTACTCGATGACCAATTCGACTTACTGAATCAAGCTATTTTAACACCTTCACACCAGAGTAAAATTGCATTATTGAAAGAAATCTCCAACTACTATTGGTCACGCAGCCAAACGACGAGCCAATGGTGGATCCAACTAATATTCAACTTGCTTTTTTGGCTTATCGGACTACTTGCTCTGCTTGCGGTTTTGGCGATCGGACTTCCCGTTCTGAATCTCATCTTTTCGCTGACGGGGTTTTAACTCTCATTTCATTCTCTAAACCGAGTCAACTTTATCTACAAGATTCCTGATGAACTCTAACGCACTCAACGCAAACCCGAGGCACCGATTCCCGGACAGATTCGATCGGTCAACCATCGAATCATTAGCCATCCAGTGCGCCCCCAATCAGTTAGCCCTACTACGAATCCTCGCAGTCGCCCATCAACAGAAACTTGAGCTCCTTCCACTTCTTTGTAGTCTTGGAATGGAGTTATCCAACTTCGATCGGGGCCGGATTGCCAGCTTTACAAAAGCAATTCAATCCGGCATACCTTACATCGAAGCACTAAGCCTGACGAATGGGATCCTTCCACAGAATTGCATTACAACGATCCAAATTGCCAAAAATGATGATAATCTCTCGGAACTTTTCACTGCGATCCTAACTTACGCGAACACACTCCAGATTCAATCTTACAATCCGGTCTCTAGCGAATCTTCACGTATCATTCGATGTACCTTTCGCATTCTGATTGTCGGCCTTCTTTTCACTTGGTTCTGCTTAAACATTCTCCCGGAATTTTTAAAAATCTTCTCGGAATTCGGAATCGAAATCCCTGCCAGACTGATTGCAACAGCTGAATTTCTCGATTACAGCTTCGCGTTTTTCTGGATTGTAATACCGTTATTACTTCTTTTTTTCACACCGTTATGGTTGAATCTCGGACGTGCCTATCTACGCACTTGGAACCCAATGCACTGGAAGAGGCCCATCTATTCAACGCAAACCAAAAACCGCTTGACGCTTGCCTTGTTAAACTCAAATCTCCACACCAATGGATCGAATGAAGACGGCAAATCTGCAATCGTCCACGAGGCTATTCCCGAGGCTGCTCCCTTGCTCGCTCAAGTGCCGCTGGATTCGGAATCATGGCAAAATCTCCGAACTAAAAAGATAATATCCCAGAGTGAAGCTCAAGCATTAGAATTGGCCGGGAACACCAAGACACAATCATGGCTCCTGTTTTGGTCGGGAATGAGAATTGAGCAAAAAAGAAATCGTCGAAGATCCTTTATTATTCACTGGTTCATTACAACCATCGACATCTGTATCGCCTTGTTTATCATCGCATTTTTTAACGCGATTTTTCTTTACTATCGCGAATTAGTTGTATCAGTTGGCGGGTTCCAGTAGGCAAACAAATGGCAAACAACTCAAAATGTAGAATCCCAAAAACTGCCACCGTTCGAATTAATCGAGGCGGCATTTTGACAACCGACCTGCTTGTTGCTGCGGTCACGTTGTTGAGCGTTATGACTTTTTTTACAACCTGCACTTTCCAAATTCGTCTTGTCTGGAAAGATATTCGCTACCAACGAATTGCGATGGAAGAGCTGAATAACCAGCTCGAATCCATCACACTCTTGAACGAAATGGAAGCTTCCGAGACCTTAGAAACCCTCGTGCCTTCAACAATCTGCAAAAAATCATTGCAAAATCCTAAACTGACTGGATCGTTAAAAAAAGACTTACTAGGAAGCCGCGTAACGCTCCAGTTAAATTGGGGCAAACGCCATTCAGGAAAACCAATGGAAGTCTCGGGTTGGCTTCAAAACAAGCCTCAAAAAGAAAATCCCAGTTCGCAGTCCGAGACTTCTTCATCGAGCTCCAACTCACAGTGGATAACTGTGGCAAGCCAATATTCCAAAATCAACAGTTCTGGACCGGAGGTGCGCGAATGAATCGCCGCGGCTTTTCTTTAATTCAGCTCACATTGCTAATGCCGGCCTTAGTGGTGCTGTTTCTGACGGCAGTAGCGTGGATTCACCAAACAATGGCGTTTTCATCGAACATGAAAAAACAGCAATTACAGCATCAAAACCTCACGAGACTCGCCTCGCGGTTCCGCCAAGATGTCCAACGATGCCAAACCGTTTCCGTGGTCAATGACCAGCAAATCTGTCTTCAATACCCGGATCGTTCTGAGATCAATTACACCGTTACTGACGAGGGGATTCAATTCTGGCAAAACACGCCCGATGGACAGCGAATTCGGCAGGACCAGTTTGAATTAGCATCAGGCTCAATCTCAAAATTTGATGCCACCGAACTGCCCACTTGGATTTCATTGTTGGTTACTCGACAGCCTGGTGCCAACCGGCAGTCATCGGAACAAAATGCTCCCTCCAACCAAGCATTGATTACCGAACTCCACTTGCGGTCCAAGCCTAATCGATGGGGGATGAACTTACTGCCTGATGCAGAGTCGTTACCAGGAGAGATACAATGACACGAAAACTCAGACAAACTCGAAAGGGGACAGCCTTAATTACCGTCCTCGTCTGCATGGGCTTCATCTCATCCATAATACTTGGCTGGGTACACGTGAGCCTCAACATGAGGCGCGGCCTTCGTCGAGACCAGCAACTGGTTCAAACGCACTGGCTGCTCGAAGCCGGCATTCAACAAGGGCTGCAAAACATTCAATCGAACAAAAATTATGAGGGAGAACTAATCACTCTTTCTCAATCATTATCCAATCTCGATCGCGCGGCAATTGAAATTGAAGTACTACCGGCTACCGACCTGTTAAAAACCAAACGCATGAAAGTAATCGCCACCATCCAAAAAAATGCATCCAACGCGGAAACGGTGACGATGCGTTCTATCACGCTCGAACTCACTCAGTGACCCGTTAAAATAATACACGAACCCTCCCGCTATCGCCCATACTGCACGACCAACCCGGTCATGATTGTTATAAAGGAATTCAAATGTTTTGCTTTTCGCAACCGCACTCAAAAGCTAATGACCGCTCCGCATTCACGCTTGTTGAGCTACTCGTTGTCGTCGCCATTATTGGAATCCTGATCAGCATGCTGCTGCCTGCTGTCCAGCAAGTTCGCGAAGCTGCCCGCCGTGTCAGCTGTTCAAACAACATTGCACAACTGGGAATCGCACTACACAATTTTGAATTTGGTCATGAGCATCTTCCCCCGGGAGTCATCAACCCGACTGGCCCAATCCTTTCTCAGCCGATTGGTCAGCACGTTAGCTTCCTGGTTGAGCTGTTGCCTTATATCGATCAGTCTGGAATCGCCAATCGCTTCGACAAATCGCTGGGCACCTATGCCCCTGCCAATGCACCGGCCCGCGAACAAAAAATCTCACTCTTTGAATGTCCCTCCGATTATTTCCCAGCCCACGATGGAACAGCCGGATTGACGAGCTACGCTGGCTGCCATCACAGCATGGAAGCACCGATCGACACCGACAACAACGGCCTGCTATTTTTAAATAGCGAGATCAGCTATGCCGACATACACGATGGAAGCAGCAACACAATCCTGATCGGAGAACGACTCTTCGACCAATCAAGCAACCTCGGCTGGGCGTCAGGCACTCGAGCATCGCTGCGAAACACAGGCCCTATTGTTATGGCACCGGGAGCGGTCCCCAGTCCAGCCGCTCCGACCAACCTAAAAGAGGTCGGTGGGTTCGGCAGCCGCCATCCAGGCATCACCAACTTTTGTTTCGCTGATGGACGCGTCTCCTCCATCACGGACAGCATTGACCCAATCATTTATCAAAACCTGGGAGACCGGGCTGATGGGGCGATGATGGGTGAGAGTTATTAGGTGGAAGACTGCGAACAAGCAGAACGCAAACCAATCCTCTAAGTTTGTTCGATCGTTTCCGTCGACTGAAAGTTCAATGATTCAAGAATATCTTGCGTCATTAAAACACACTGGTTTCTACCACTGGACTTCGCTCGATAGAGACACTTGTCAGCCATTTCAAAAAGCTCAACCACCGATTGAGCATTTGCGAATTCGGTAGAAACAACTCCCACCGAAATCGTCAATCGAATCACTTTGCCATCGGCTTTCAGTGGATTACTTTCAACTAATCCACGCAAACGTTCAGCGACCGCTAACGACATTTCTTGATTGCAGTCACTCAAAGTAACAATAAACTCTTCACCGCCATAGCGATAAACGTTGTCGTACTCCCGCAAAACACTTGTGAGCAACTTGGCGATGTGAATCAACGCTTCATCGCCGATTTGGTGACCATAGGAATCGTTGCACTCTTTGAAATAATCAATATCGACGACCAGTAACGAGTAAAAACTCTTCACGCGGCAACACCGTGCAAAAGCCTGGCTGGATTGCTCCTCATAGGCGCGACGATTCAATACATCCGTCAATGGATCCCTGTAAACGGTCGTCCTTAACTTCTCATTCTCCGCAGCAATTTTCTGCTGAGCTTTGACATGGGAAATTGAGATTTCCGTCATTTTTGCTTTGGCTGCTAATTCGATATCGCGGAGAGACATCGTCGTGCCATCATGGCGAAAACTCAGGAGTTTCGCATAGTCAATCCACTTGGTCTGAGCAGCAGCAAACAACAACTCCAAAGCATCTTCATTGATTGCCAATTCACCATGAAACTTGTCTTTACAGGACTGAATCTGATCCAGGGTTGCATCCGCCGAACTAAACAAACTGGCCAACTGCCAGGACAAATCCGCTTGCCGACGCTGTTTTCCAGATTGATCCTGATTAATACCTTTTACAAACTCCACGACCGCTTCTGGGAAATTCCAACGGCTTAAAATTTCTGCGCCAACTTCAAAGCGGTTAAATCCAAGCGATTTGTTTTCGTGCTCGATCACCGACTCGATCGAATTGACGGTTGCCCCAGTCAATGCTTCATCGGGAGTTTCGCGGTAAAGTGCAATTTCCCCGATGTTAGTCATCAACCCAGCGAGGAAACTCTCGTCTGGATTCATCTGTGTCAAATGCGAAATTGACTGCGTGGAAACAGCCAGTGCCAGCGATTTTGTCCAGAACGCTGAATAGTCAAAACCACCTTCTTCCTCTGCAACGTTGAATAGTGAGAAAGAGAGGGCAAGCATACGGACAGCACCCATGCCAAGCATCACAATAGCACCGTCAAGCGTCTCGATCGGCCGCGCCGCTTGGATTAACGGGGAGTTGCAATAAGAAACAATTTTAGCCGTCAGCGCGGGGTCTACCTGAATGACTTTCGCGATGTCTTTCAAAGCTACATCGGGGTCATCAAATAACTCGAGAAGTTTGACCGCGACTGAGGGAGGACTGGGGAGATCCTCAATGTTTAATTTTTTCAGCTGAATGGATTCCATGAGCTTACCCTTTGGGACTTCTCTCCCCGCAATGCTTGGGATGAGACGCATATCTTTTGAGCAAAACAACCGTCTAAGTCACACAGCTCGGGCCCAAACTCAATCTGTGTACCGCATCTAACATCTACTGAACTAATTTAGCGGCATCCTGCGCAACTTCATCATCCCTATGGGAATATGGTCGCCTTGCGACCTCCCTTCGATAATTGTAATCGTTTAAATGTGCGTTACCTTGCGGCTAAGGTATGGTCAAACCGCAAAGAACTGTCGCGGTTGCAAAAAAAGCAAACGGTCCTGTCGGTTAACCCGACGAGGGGGAGGCATTCTCGCAGCAGCAAATCCGATGTTGAAAAAAAGCATCAATCGGCGACTGCTTTCCCTACGAATTTTAGAGCCCATTACTTATCTAGGCGTGAGATAACGAACGAAATTCTCGGTCGTGTTGAGTTAGAGAATAACCACGGTTTCGCCGAAACGTTCATGCGTGATTTCACAGCCTCATCGAGTCGAAAGCTGCGATCGATTTGGTTGCGAATCGCCTCGGCCGAGTCCATCGCCTCGATCAGACAGCCCTTGGAGGGCATTCGTGCCCAGACAACAATCTCCAAAGAAAAATCGTCTCTGGCGAGCTTGGTGATCGCTGACGACGCGAGTTGAATAGCGTCTTTCTGTAGCGGCTCACGAACCTTCCCCTCCTCGATCCGTTGGAGATTCTCAAATGAATCAAAAACAATTTGGCTGCGGGTGGGTGGTAACTCATCCACATCAAATTCTCTGCCAATATTCGTTAGAAAACGCTTGAATTCCTCCGTCTGCCTGTCGATGATCAGCTCTTTGTCATCCTCGTCATCCGGACCCAGGTGAGCTTTCAGATCCTTTTCTAAATTCTCGCTGTGTATCGCATAAATTGGACTCGGAGCTTTCTTCGGAATCAACAATCGTGAACGATCGCCGGGTTCACCGCCGGACAACGCGATCGTCGTCTTCGGGCTCATGAACGAACCTGTTCCAGCATACATGTTTGCGCCCGTTTGCTCTTTCGCAAAGGCGTTGAGAACAATAAAGAAAGCGAGCAGGGCCGTCATCGTATCCCCAAATGAGATAAGATATGCCTTGCTCGGTTTAGAAAGTGGGATTTTTTTTCTGGCCATTTGAGCTATTTCCTCAATCCAGAAGCGTAACCGCTCTGGGCATTAGGAGTAAAACGCTCAATCACGATACGCAAATTTGAATTAGCCACCTCGCCCTGCCGCATTAAAGTCATGGCAACCTGACCGGGACGAGTCATTTCCGTATGAAACAAATAATCCATCACTATCGATAGCCTGTCCGTGTCTGCTTTATTCGAAAACTGAAGTGATGCCCGGAATGGCAAGTCTTGCAATTGCTGAGATAACATTCCACAGATTTCACGCCCACGAAAAGTCAACTGATCCTCGGAATCAAAAAGCAGCGCCAAGGGAATTTCGAACGCATGAGACGTCAGTTCGTTTTGTTCAGCTTCCTCATCCGTCAGCGACTTTAATCCATTTCCCCAAGTCTCCGTCGCGGGCTGTCTAAGAATCGGGGGCATCGTCGCACCACGGATTGCAATCCGCGCCGCCGGTACTCGCAAACGGTTGAGAAACGAATCATGATCGTTGTGCTTGATTTTCTTACCCGCAACACCAGTCGCCGAACCGTTGGAAAATATCGTTGAAATCGTCTTTTCGAATCGCTCTGGTTCAGTAGTGGAAAAGGTCAACAAGAGAATAAAGAACGTCATCAGTAGCGTGATAACGTCGCTGTAAGTCATAAACCAAGCGGGAATATCACCTTTGGGCTCCGGTAATTTTTTTTCTCTCTCCATGGTATGTCACTGACTGAATTAATCACAAAAACCAACTTGCTCCGAACTCGAAAGCCCACGCAAGTTCGCTCCCAACCCGAATCTAGCCGCCGTCCTTTTCCAATTGAAAAACCTGCCTTGAGTTGGGAGATAGATAAGCCACCAACACGTCTTCGACGACCGGCGGGGCAAGTCCCTTCGCCAGTGCAGTGATTCCTGTAATCATCAATTCCCGACAAGCAACCTCTTCTTTAGAACGTGCTTCAAGCTTTCCAGCCAGCGGTATACAAACAACATTCGCAATTACAGCACCGTATAAGGTCGTTAAAAGAGCGACCGCCATGCCCTTACCAATCTTGCTCGGGTCATCCAATGATTGAAGCATTTGCACCAGGCCGACCAGCGTGCCAATCATGCCAAATGCTGGTGCCGCCGCACCAGTCGAGTCAAGAAGATTTTTTCCAACGGCATGGCGATGTTCAATGGCAGCCAGTTCCGTTTCCAGAACATTTCTTACCTGCTCTTCATCCGCACCGCCAATCACGATTTCCAAACCTCGCTTCATGAACTCATCGTCAATGTTGTCCAACTCGGATTCGAGTGCCAAGAGTCCATCTTTTCGAACGATGATCGCCAAGTTCTTGAACTGGGCAATCAGTGCTTTCGACTCAGGTAGTCGTGAAACAAAGCATTTCTTAATTACCGTGACCGTCGAAAGACAAGTCTTTAACGGGAAGTTAATCAACAAAGCCGCGAAGGAACCACCGACCGTAATCATGACTGAAGGATAGTCGATAAACGGCGCAAATCCCTTGTCGCCGCCAATTTGGATGGCGGTAAAGATTAGGCCGAAACCGGCTAATAGACCTACAATTGTTGCTATGTCCATCGGCGTTAATTACTAGGTTTAGATCAATTCGGTAGTGAACAAGGACATCCCGTCCTCTTAATCATCGCCCCTATGAAATGCCTAAATCGATTCGCAGATCGAATTACCGATTATTTAAAAAGCGCATGACTATTCGGAAGTATTGGTCATCTCTGGGGAAACCGCTGTTTTTAATTTAATTTTTTTGATTTTGTTTCAGTTTTCAGGCTTGTAGCGCGCACGGCGCATCACGCTGAGAACCTTAAAAATCCGGTTATTCGAGTCGTTCACACCCGCCTCGGGGGATTGGATTCCAGTAAAACTGATTATGCCGTTTCTAGGGGATGGACTTCTGGTTCCAGCCAACTGATTCCACCCAAGAGTGCGACAGGATCACCAGTGAGAATTTCCCCAACCTTGAGCAACCAAAATGCCTCTCTCGCCTCATGACCTAATTCTGCTAGCTTCCTTGTGGTAGCATCCACTGCCCATCGCTTCCGTACTGGCTCTCTATAGAGTTCAGGAATCGCGTCCCCATCCCTTCTCTGGGAAACTGATTCCGCAAACCTTGATGCGGGAACCCGCAATCTTGTTGCAACTTGTTCAGGGTTAAAGCCTACCCAACCGATCTAGGTGATATGATCGGAAAAGTTGAACAATTCAGAGCGCTTCAGGAAGCAATTCAATTTGCGTCCCAGAACCATCGTGTCTCTAGCCAAAACCTTGCCAACATCAATACGCCGGGATATCAAACTCGGGAAGTCAATTTTGATCAATTGTTGGCGAGACTCGAGAGCAGCGCGAGTACTGCCACGAACTCAGATTATGAAGTCAGCCAGGTTGAGGGACTAGCCCAACGACGTGACGGCAACAATGTTGACCTCGATCGCGAACTCGCCGCCCTTAAGAAAAACACGTTGGCCTATCAGACACTGACCCAGCTATTGGGTTCCAAAATGGGAATACTCAAACAAGCCATTAACGGTTAAGCCGCCAGTCAATCGTGGGAAGTAGTTTAAATGTTTAGCAACCTTTTTTCAGCAGCGGATATTAGCGCTTCAGGCATGTCCGCCGAACGTCTGCGAATGGAAACCGTTGCCAATAACATCGCCAATGCGAACACTACGCGTTCGGTCGACGGCCTTCCTTACCGACGCAAGCAACTTGTTTTTGCCGAGATATTGGACCCCCAACTGGGTAACACATCAGGTCTACAGGGAGTCCGGGTTGCCGGAATGGAAGCCGACCAAAGCCCATTTGAGATGGTTTACAAGCCCGGTCACCAAGATGCGGATGAGAAAGGGATGGTAAGAATGCCTAACGTACAAATTCCCAATGAGATGGTCGACCTAATCACTGCGAGTCGTTCCTACGAAGCAAACCTCAAAGCACTCTCATCCTTTAAAGACATGGTGGAGCAAACGTTGACCTTACTGCGAGTCCCTAGATGAACCCAATTGTACCGGCTTCGTCGCTTCCTTCACTGGATAGTATTTCCGGTCTTGGAAATAACAAGGGGGCGACACGGAGTAGCGGTGAAGGTGGCTTTGCAAAGCTGGTTGACAGCTTTGTACAGCAAACCAATGAAAACCAAATGATCTCTGATCAGGCAATTGACGACCTGATCCAGGGAAAAACAGATAACGTGCATCAAGTCGTGTTGGCAGTCGCGAACGCCGAGATGTCATTTCAGCTATTTATGGAAATAAGAAATAAACTAATCGATTCCTATAACGACCTCATGCGAATGCAATTTTAGTTGTTATTCGTTTTAAATTGGCATGGCCAATTTGAACCGTAAGGATGCCGATTCGAGAGACCTATGCAAACTTTGAAATCCTTTCTAAACCAATCTCTCTTAATTTGGAGAGACTCTACCGGCGCTGGTCGAGTGGGGATTGCATTACTGCTGACGATTTGCGTTGGCGGAATCATTACGGTTGGAATTTGGTCTGCCCAACCAAACTACGTCGTTCTCGCTCGCGACATCGATGACCCCACCCAAGCCGCAAAAATCATGGCGGCCTTAGATGCTGAGAACATCAGCTACCAGATTAAAGGCTCCGGTTCGATGATCATGGTCGGCTCCAGTAAATTATCGCGTGCGCGAATTGCCGCGGGAAAAGCGGGCTTGACCAGTGCCGGCAGCGAGATGGAAGAAATCTCCCCTTGGATGGATCCGGTAAGCCAACAGTATTACCTCAACACGAATCTCGAGCGAAGACTAAAGGTCGATATTGAAAAAATCAGAAGTGTGAAAACCGCGAATGTTCACTTGAGCATTCCGGAAAAGCAGGCTTTCATCCGTCAATCGACCGATCCCACCGCTTCGGTTCTCATCGAAACATCGCATCTTGAAAAATTCAACGAAGCCGATGCCGCCGCGATCGCCGATTTCGTCGCCTCCGCTGTTCCCGGCCTTACTCCCGGTTCGGTTTCGGTTTCAGACACTCAGGGCAACCAGTACAGTACCGACGCCGAGGCGATGAACCTCAGCAAAAAAGAGGAATTTGTCGCTGAACGAGAGAGCGCGCTAAAACGGAAAGCCGAAAATCAGTTGCGAAATCTTTTTGGATGGGGCAATTTTAACGTTGAAGTTACTGCTGATTATAAATTTGAAAATGCAGTGCAGGAGAGCCGCGAGTTAGGGCCTGAAAAGTTCCTTATCCAAGAGAATATCAAACAACAAATGGATAGCGCAGCTGGGCCGGCCTCTGGTCTCGCAGGAACCGCGACAAACATCGGACTCCAGCCCGCTGGCGCAACCCCGCCCGCCCCCGCAAACAAGAGCCAGCTAAAGATGGAAGAGCAGGAGAGCAAATGGGATTATTCAGAATCAAAGCGTACCGAAACAATCGATGGTGCATTACTCAATTCGCTTTCCATCGCGGTAACGATAAATAAACAAGACCGAACTGCCACGCAAATTGCTGATCTCAAAACAACTCTCGAATCCTCCATTGGCGCCGCTTGCGGGGTGCGAATTGGCAAAGACCAAATCACCGTCGATTTTATAGATTTTGTAACTGAGGAACCACTCGACGCAGTAGCAACGAGTACGATTCCATGGGATCAAATTAATGAAATCTTGAAAAATATCTCATTGGGTGTCGCTGCTCTGGTCGCACTCTTCATTGCTCTTCGCACCTTCAAAAAGTTTCAACCTGATCCAATCGTCACGAGTGAAGCAGCCGCTGCTCCAACATCACAATTGACACAATTAAGTGAGTTGGTCAAACAAAACCCGGAAGTATTCGCCAAGATTATTGATTCGTGGGCAAGTCTTGAAACCGAGACGGAAACCAAAGAAGAATCAACCACCGTAGCAGCCTGAGTCAAATAAGAAATGTCAACGCTTTCAACAGAAGAACGACTCGCGCTATTACTAAGCGTGCTGGGGCCCGATGCAGTTAATGCTGCATTGAAGAAGATGAACCCTACGCGCTCAAATTTCATCAAGAACTTACTTGACGAATACAAAACCGTTCCTCCCAGTGAAGAGGAAATCGAGTTTATCATTCGTGATTTCAGTCGGTACTTTTCTTTCGCTATGAAAACGCTTGGCCCGGAAATCCATCAAGCATCAACCGCCCTTCGAATCGCAAAAAGAAAAAAGCTAAAACAACAGGCTCAACCCGTCACCCCCCCAGTTCCCTCGGAAGAACCCGTCGTATTTGAAAAGATCGACGAATCAGGTGACTACGTCCGTGACTTGAACCAACTCGACCCATTTCAAATTTCAACTGCGCTCGCCGATGACAATGCAAAAACCGTTGCACTCGTGGTCAATCTGCTCGAAACCCATTTGGGCGCGGAGATCATCAAAGAGCTTGACGATCACATTCGGGATCAAGTCATTATATATCTGAGTGAAGAAAGCGTTGTCCCGGAACGCATCATTCAGGAAGTTTTGAAAACAACGTTTCAAAAAGCGAATGCCGTTACCGTAAAAAAGGAAACCACCAGCCGAATCGACACGTTGGCTCAATTGATGCGTTCGCTGCCCAAAGATATCCGCAAAGGACTCATCGAGAAACTCAATGATCGCGATGAAGAAATGGTTCTCGCGATTCGAGCCAAACTGTACTTGTTTGATGACATCCTTCGCCTGGATGACCGTGACTGTCAAAAATTGATTGGTCAGACAAAATCGGAAATCCTCGCAGTTGCCCTTCAACAGGCAGACCCTGACATTGCAGAAAAACTATTTAAAAATGTTTCCAAACGCGCCCGACAGGCAATCGAAGATGAAATGGAATATACAGTCGGCGCGAAAGGACACGAGATCGAAGAAGCCAGAAAACAACTCGTCGATGCCATGGCCCGCTTAGACGAAGCAGGAGATATCACGTTGAACTAACTATGGTTGAACATCACGTACAATTTGATCGCCAAGTAAAAAACTGCCGATTTATGGATCGGTCAGAACCGGTGACTCGTACCGTGAATCCAGTGGCCGCCGAGGTGGCAACAGCAGCGGTCAACGAACGCATGAACGGATTGCTTGAAAACATCGCAACCGGAATCGACAGTATCGACCTTAAGACATCCGAATTTGCAGACGAAGTCGTTTCTCTTTCCATCTCCCTATCCCGCATTATTGTTGAAAAACTAGTCGGGGAATCGCAGGAACTCAAAGAAAAACGCCTAACCAATATACTTTCGGAAGCCCTCGCCCGCCCCGAGGCTCCAGTCGGTGTCTATCTCAATCCAATCAATCTGGAGTGCATCAAAAAGCAACTGTCCAAGGACACGAATACCGAAGAAATTAACTTTCAAATCGATGACTCGATTGAGCCGGGAGAATGCCGGGTCGAATTTGACACCTATGAACTACTTTCGCGAATGGAAACTCAACTCGATGAGATCCAAGCTGGGTTAACGGAGATCATTGATGAGTAAATTCTCCGAAAAAGTTCTCAGACGATGCTCTGAAATCGTCAGCAACACGCGATCATTGCAGTCCGTTGGGTGTCTAACCGTAGCCCAGGGTGCCATCACTGCATCACTCCCTGCCAGTGTGGGGGAGCTGGTAGAAATTGAAAATAAGTCCGGCCCCAATACACTCGCTGAAGTCATCGGATTTTCTGACGATCTCGTTCAGTTGATGCCCTTTTCGCACAACAATCAGCTCCAGCGAGGCGATCGCGTCTTTTCGTTGGGACGCCCCATGAAAGTACCCGTGGGTGATCAAATGCTGGGCCGTGTAATTAATGCCATTGGTGAACCCATCGACGGGAACGGGAAACTGGGAACTCAGCGATTCAAGAGCGTTGTCCTCGATCCGCCAAATGCACTTACCCGGAAACCTGTCGACGAAGTCTTTGCCACGGGGCAAAAAGCAATCGACGGCATGCTGACCATTGGAAAAGGTCAACGCGTGGGATTATTCGCCGGAAGTGGTGTCGGAAAAAGTACGCTGCTGGGGCAGATTGCCCGATACGCAAGCGCCGACCTCAACGTTGTCGCTCTGATTGGCGAGCGAGGACGAGAAGTACTGCCATTCATCAATGAATCTCTGGGAGCGGAGGGGATGGCAAAATCAATTGTTATCGTCTCTACCGCCAATGAAAGTCCACTGGCCAGAGTTCGAGCAGCGGAATCCGCAATCGCCATTGCCAACTGGCATCGACGACAAGGAAAAAGTGTATTCCTGATGCTCGATAGCCTGACGCGATTCGCGATGGCTCAACGCGACCTCGGATTAATGCTGGGTGAACCTCCGACCACCCGCGGTTATACACCCTCTGTTTTTCAAAAGATGGCGACGCTCTTGGAACAACTCGGGAATTCCGACCGTGGCTCCATTACAGGACTGCTAACCGTGCTGGTCGATGGAGATGACATGAATGATCCGATTGCCGACTCTGCCCGCTCTATTTTAGATGGGCACATCGTCCTTGACCGCGATCTTGCCAACGCGGGACACTATCCTCCAATCAGTGTCTTACAAAGCCTCAGTCGACTATTTCAGGAACTGACCGAACCGGTGCATGCATCCTCTGCCGTTGCTATCCGGCAAATTATGGCGAAATATCAGGATGTCATTGATCTCATTCAGGTCGGCGCCTACACCAAAGGCGCCTCACCGCAAACAGATATTGCCGTTGAAATGTATCCAAAGATTTGTCAGTTTCTCCAACAACCTTTGCAGGCTCCCTGCTCCATCGATGACACCAAGCGACAAATGCAGAGGCTCGTTGACATGCTCCAGCACCAATATCCGCCCAGCGGATGAATAGCATCACGAAACGGCACTCGGCCTGAAAATAACCAATGAACCAATCAAAAAAAATTGAAAAACTCAACAAGGTTTTAGATTTTTACAAGAAAGAATTAGATCAACAAAAATTTCAATTGGGCGAGAAAAGCTCTTTGTTGAAAAAAATTGAAATGGCTTTGCAAGCCCACCAAACAAAAATCAAGCATTCACTCGCCGGCCTGGAATCATCCAACATGACCATTAGCAATTGCTTGATCCGAAAACCGCTGATTGACCAATTACAAACTGAACTCGAGTCAACCCAGGAACGACTCAAAGAAGCACAGCTTGATTTTGAAAACCAAAAACAGATTATCAGAAAACAAATGTCAAAAATCGATTCAATGGAAAAATTGATCGAACGAAAATTAGCTGAATTGATTTACGAAGAAACCAAACGTGAACATGTGACAGCTGATGAACGGTACTTAAATACCGGTTTTAAAGGAACGAAAAGATGAAATCAATTATTATTGCTGCAGTAGTCGGTTCCATCCTGTTCGGAGCCTCCGCATTGGGCTCCAAATACCTCTTTGATAAAGAACAAGAACCGGCCGCCTCGGATCCGATTACGGAGTTCGACGGCAAACTCCCCATGGTGGATTCAACCCAAACTCAGGAACAAATGCCTTTGGGGATTCGCCCGGATGTTCCGATGCCACCGAGCGTCGCACTCGATCTTATGAACTCAATTATTCAAAGCGAAAAGAAGTTGCAGGAAAAAGAAGAGCGACTTAAAAAAGAGGAAAAACGCATCTCCCTTCTCCGGGAAGATCTGGAAAGAGAACGAACCGAACTCGAATCGTTTTCAAAAAAAATCGACTCTAAAATCAACGAAGCCAAAGAAGCTACCAATCTACTTAAATTAGAAAAAGAAGCTGTCAAAAAAGAAGTTAAAGAACTTTCCATGTATGAAAATCGCCTTGGAAAAAAGGTCGGCGACTTGGCAAGCGACGAAGTGAAACAACAGGTGAATGGCTTGAAGGACATGTTCCGGACAATGGAACCGGTTAAAGCAGCAGCCATACTTAAGGAATATGCAGACCGCGGAAACATGAATCTCGTGGCCAATCTTCTAGACAGCCTCGAAGATCGGCAACAGGCAAAAATCATTGCCGAGCTTGACAGCCCAACTCTCACCGCCGAGATCATGGACACGCTAATTAAGCCAACACCTGCCGGCCAAACCCCGATCAAGAGTTTTCTCCGGTAACACGTTTATTTAATTCTGCAAACTAACCAAGCACGGCCAAAACAGCGGTGAACAAGGACCACGACATGGAAGTCTCAGAAGCAATTGTGATCGGCAGGAATCTGTTTACAACTTCGCTGCTACTAGTGGCTCCAATTGTCATCGTCAGTCTAGTCGTTGGCGTCTTAATCAGTATCGCACAAACCGTTACCAGTATTCAGGAGCAAACACTCACCTTTGCTCCCCGTATCGTTGCCGTGGTCGCCATCATTATCTTCCTGACGCCCTGGTACCTTTCGACACTGAAAGATTTTACTGTCGAAATGTTTAGCTACATGAACCAAATTCTATGACGGCTGAGCATCAGTTATTCAATTTCATCTTGATCCTCGCGCGAGTCTCGGCATTCGTAGCGTTCCTGCCAATTTTTGCGCAGCGACAACTGCCCCATCTGGTCAAAGCCGGGCTTGCTATGTCGTTAACCGTATTTTGGTTTGGCGCTCTTCCGCAAGAATTATTTTACGTTAATCAAATCGATATCGTTGTCTCAGTGCTGTTTCTTGCGAAAGAGATTACGATCGGTTTTTTATTGGCGATGCTGCTCGGATTTATGTTTGTTCAAGCAAAAATTGCTGGCGCTTATGTCGGGCAGGAAGTTGGCCTCTCTCTGGCATCTGTCACCAGTCCCGGAACGTCGGATTCCTCAACGCTGGTCACAACTATTTTTGAAACCTTTGCTGTCTTACTTTTCTTCGGTTTAAATCTCCATCATTTCCTTGTTCGGATTGTGCACTACTCACTCATTCACCTCGCGGGCAAGATTGAAATCACAGACCTCCCAACAGAGCTATTGACTCAAATGGCCAGTTCACTTACTACAAACGGAAGCATGATTGCGGCTCCGATCGGTGTAAGCCTGTTTATTTTGACCATTGCCATCTCACTTCTCAATAAAGCAGCACCCACGCTGAACCTGTTCTCGGTAGGAATGACGTTGAGAAGTGGAATTGGCATCTTGTGTCTCATTGTCTTTTTTCCAATCATCGTAAAATCAATGGAAGCTCACTTTCGTACTTACCTATTTCAATTGGAACAGTTTTTCGTCTATTTTCAGTAAATCTTAAACCTCTAAAGCCAATCGGTAATGTCCGAACGCAACGATCAACCGACAGAACAGCCAACACAGCGGCGCAAAGAAAGAGCGCTCGAAGACGGACAGCTGGCTTATAGCTCGGAATTGGTTGGTGGCCTGATCATCCTTGCGGCCATTGGTTTCTTCATGATGATGGGGAATTGGTTTTTTAAGGCTTTACTCGACTGCATTCGAGAAAGCCTTACTTTTTTCAATCCCATGATTGAAAATCCCGATTCGATCCTGATCAGCCTTCGACGACACGTAACGAACGTTGGCGCAGCCTGCATAGGACTGATGCTGCCCTTGATGGTCATGATCGTTGTTGTTGGTGCACTGCAGACTCGGTTTAACATTTCTTTGAAACCACTAAATGCCAAATGGAATAAGCTCTCACCAAAATCCGGGCTCAAGCGAATTTTTTCTACCCGTTCCGTCAATCGAGGTGCGGTCGCAATCTTAAAAACCATTGCGATAATTGTCGCAGGTTACTGGATTACGACCGCCCACTTTGAACAGATTGCCACCTCAGGTTTCAGCAACTACCCACACATGCTCGCCATCGGTACCAGCATTATTTTGCAAATAGGCCTGGTAACGGCACTGCTGATGGTCGTTGTAGGTATCGGAGATCTTGGTTTTCAGATCTGGAAACAAAATAAAGATCTGATGATGACCAAACAGGAAATTCGGGATGAACAAAAAGACATCGAAGGAAGTCCGGAACTGAAAGCCAGAATTCGAAAAATCCAAAATGAGATGTCGCAAAAAAGAATGGCAAGAGAAGTGCCCGAAGCAACCGTGGTGATCACTAACCCGACTCACTTTGCCGTTGCTTTAAAATATGACCCACAGGTTTCTGCGGCACCAATCGTAGTCGCCAAAGGAGCTGACCTGTTGGCTAAAAAGATTATCAAAATTGCAAAAAGCAACGGAGTCGCAGTGGTTGAACGAAAACCAGTTGCCCGTTTCCTTTACGCCAATGTCAAAATTGGCCACGAAATACCGCTCGAACTATATCAAGCGGTAGCCGAAATCCTCAACTACATCCAAAAGCTAAATCGTAAATCAGCGTAACCCTTTACGCCAACGACCTAGCCAGTTGATCCAATCAACTCACCTCAACCGGTGAGGGGGAAACGTTAATTCACCCCCTCACGAAGGCGATCTTCTTTAGAAGATATTATTCAATTCTTGCAAGACTTCCGTTGCAACGGTGATTGATCTCGCATTTGCCGAGAAACCACGTTGAGCAATAATCAACTGAGTAAACTCGAGAGCAACATCAACATTCGAGGACTCGAGGTGTTCTCCACGGACCGCTCCTCTGCCATTGGCAGCACCGACGCCGATATTAGGCGTACCGCTGTTCACGGTTTGTCCGTAATAGTTATCACCAAGACTTTCGAGGCCCTGTTGATTTGAAAACCTCGCAATCGCAAGCTGTGCAACTTCAACTTCACGTCCGTTACTGGCAATCCCTGTCAATACTCCATCAGATGACACATTCATCTTCACGATCGTTCCTGGAGAAAATCCATCCTGTTGAAACGTCGCAGAATAATTCGTCGCGAGATGAGTAAGATTGCCAAGGGAAACATCTATCTCCTGAGGATCAACGATCGAGTCAATGACCACTTCAATATTGGCATCTCCCAATCCAGTACCGTTCATTATCTGAAACGATCCGTCATCGTTAAATCGAATCTCTGAAATCAGGCCATCACTCAGGCTGACCGTGGGATCACTGGACGAAAAATTAGCTGACCAAGTATTGTTTCCAGTCTTCTCGAAGGTGACATTCAATAGATGAGGTTCACCCCGGGAATCAAATATCTGCAACGTTGAATCGACGGTATCACCTGATTTCCCGTCGGTTTCCACGATGAAGATTGCATCTTCAAAATCGGTCTCACCAACGTTACCTGCGTTGTCCGACAACTGCAGACTCAGCAACGCATCCCCTTCATTATCGGCAGTTACTAACAAATTACCGGTTGCGTCGAGGGAAACAGTCGCGCCCACGATACTCCCGTTGATTGCATTGACGAGATCGTCAACGGTAGTTGTGCCGTCCGCCGGGAGGTTCGTTGAGAACGAAGAACCATCGACATTAGTACCTACAATGTCGATCGAATCGCCCAACACATAATTGACTCCATTAAAGTCAAGATCGTTCAGCAATGTAGTGGGCGTGGCAGCCGCTCCGGCTGCTGTGAACGGAGATGCAGTCGTCAGCACTTCTGTCAGAGGTGGGACAGCTGAAGCGGGCAAGTTGCCAATTAAATCTGCCGAAGTAGTTGCTTTTCCAAGAACACTCGCGCCCAGCGGAATCTGAATTCGCGTGTCTCCTGCAACTTGAAATCCAGGTTCAGTTCCCGTCGCTTCTCCCTTGGCACCAAAACGCTGAACGTATCCACCGGTCGAGGGATCTACCAAAAATCCAGAGGAATCGACTGAAAATGAACCGTCGCGTGTGTAAGCTTGTTGCTCTGCCTGAATGACAAAGAAGCCATCACCGTCGAGTGCGTAGTCGAATTCACCACTACTCGCATTGAGAACTCCTTGCGTAAAATTCTGAGAGACCTCAGCGACACGAACGCCGTTGCCGACTTGAATCGGGTTCACGCCGCCATCAACACTTCCAGAAGCACCCACGGCGGGAGCCCGATCGGTGTAAATCAGATCGGAAAATAAAACCCGTTGCGATTTGAATCCAGTCGTATTCAAGTTAGCAATATTGCTCGCAACCACATCGAGTTTCTGCTGGTGAGCCAACAGCCCAGTCGCACCGGTAATTAAACTTTTACTCATCTGGATCTCTCTAACTGAAAAGGAAAATAAGGTTCAATTCCAACCGCACCAATTCGCCTGCAATCGGGAATAGCAGGCAGAACAAAGCAGCAAATAAAATGACTGACATCTCATTCTCTGCGATCGGAATGTTAATGGCTAAAAACTATATTGTGACGCCGGAAATTAAATTCAATCCAACCCGTTCGCCATTGATCAAAAGATTAGCGGGGCCACTGTTGGCAATTAATTCCTCGACAAGTCCTGTCTTTTTCTCACCGGTCACAGCGTCCGTGTAAGAAGCTTGCTTTCCTACGAGGTTCATCCCCTGCGTAAGCTGTGTGGTTTCCAGCAACTGTTCGAAATTAGAATTAAGCGCTTCGGTTTGCTCCAACTGCGAAAACTGCGCGAGCTGTGCAATGAAATCTTCCTGATTGACAGGCTCGATCGGATCTTGATTTTTTAATTGTACGGTTAGCAGATTAAGAAAATCATTTGTTGCTACTTGCGATGTTATCCCTGGCATCACGCCCTCCCAAATTCATTATTATGTTTTTATTTTGAATCGAAACTAAGCCAACAGCTGATCTTGGCGTGGGCTTCACACCCGAATATCAATCATCGACGTGCTTACTCGCGGCGCCGGTTGCGCGACCGACTTTGATTCCTCTAACTCATTAAACAAATCTGCACTCATAAAACTCGACTCTGCCTCACCTTCGTCGCGCGGATCTGATTGCTCACTTTGATAGCCAATGTCAAGTGAATCAAAATCGATTCCATTTTCAGCAAGCGCCTGAACTAGTTGTGATTTGTTCTGCTTCAGCAAGTCTGCCGCAACCACTTCGCTTGCCAAAATCTTGACTTGAAGAGCATCCTTATCCCAATCCAGTTGCAACGTGAGTTGCCCTAATTCCGCGGGATGGAGTTGCAAAGTCATTTGTTTTTGTTCACCGCGCTCGGTCAGCCGAATCTGCTGAACTAAGTTTTCGGTGACTGTCTCGGTAACCGCTTCCATTTTCCCAGCCGTCAACGCGGTGGTTCTGGCTGACCGATTTAGCGGCATGGATTCCTCTTGAATCAATCCCGGAAGTGCAGCCTTTAGATTGGGCTCCGATGATTCGGTTTCATTTTCATTTCCTTGTGAAAACTCAAAACCACTCTCTTTCGCACCGTTGATTGCCTGCAAACCAACCAATAGATCAGACGCGATCCCTTCCGTTGAATCCGTCTGCATTGCAGCCGCATCATCACTTATCACGTTGACGACTTGCGTCTGCAGTGGCAAAGCTTCGACTATTTCAGAATTAGATTGTTGTAGAGCGTCTGTAGCTGATTGCGTGAGTAACGTTCCATCGGACTGAACCAAAATAGAATTCGTCAATGAATAACCACCGTTCACAGGTGATACACTCGAACCCTCCGCGATTTCATTCGATTCAACTCCGGAAATCTGGACAACCAATGAAATCGCCGAAGATGCGTCGATATTATTATCGTTCAACTCGGGAACGGCGGCTATTTCAGTAACCCCGGCGGTTTCCGAACTAACTTCTTCAACCACCTTGGCAAAACTCTCGAACGTAAGACCGGAGGGCAGGGGACTATTCAAAGTCTCGGACGTTACGGGATCATTCTCGCGCAGCGGTACATCGATAGGTAGGCTTGGTATGTTCACGGTCAGTATCAAAGGTATGGGTCAAAAACAATTGCGGGATCTAACCACTTAGCAAAGCGAGTGCCATAAATTCTTTTTTGAGTGTTTTCTCTCTTCCTCCCAATAAAAATGGGAAAAACGAGCAACATGGGTTTCGCGAATTTCTAACGAAGACAGAAAGACTTTCACCTTCGGAGGAATTTTTTGCCATCAATTGACCGCACTTGCTACTACTAAAATCTGCTAGCGGGCACTTCCTTAACCCCTTCGTACATGCTCAATACATTTGGAAAGACGTAGGCGGAAGCTGAAATCAGTTTTCAAAATCCAATTCTCTATTGACAGAAATCATCGAATTTCGAACAAACGTTTTTGAATAAAGGCTTAAGCCCTAAAAGATAAGCCTGATCGTTGATTAATCCAAAGAAACTTGACTCCATTTCATCCGTGCTCCCATCGGTTCTATGATTTTTAGCACCCCACCGAATTCACTGATCATTTGCGCAACCGACGACCCGTCCTTTGCGAAACGGATGAGCTACGCAGCCAAGTTAATTGACGCTGATGCCTATTCTTCACCAAAACTCGAAGAAGCCATTTCCTCCTGCAGACAATATTTTTCACGCTGCCTGATCGTTGACTTTGATTACTGGCATCGCGAACAGGTACATTTTTCAGACCGCTCGATTGCCCGAGAAAACCCCTTGCTAATCGCTACGCCTTCCGGCGACAGCAACGCCGCATTTATTGCGGGTGCAGCAGGTGCGATGGGCAACTTCGAAAAGGGTATTGAATCGTCCGAATTAGCACAGCTTTTTCAAACAGCACTTCTCAGCGAACAAACACTGCGAGAAACGCAACCCTATGACAACCCCACATTCAACATCCTTAGCACTCGAGAAAAAGACGTTCTCACCTATTTAATGGCTGGCGAACCTAATAAGCGCGTCGCATCTTTATTAGACATCGGACTGCGGACGGTCGAATCGGATCGAGCTCAACTGATGTCGAAACTAAAAGTCAATTCGTTTACTGAGCTAGTCAAAATGGTGACAGAAATTGAAAACGATCTAATTCTTACGCGTCAAAAAATATTTTCCGAGATCTCGCATGGTCTGGCAAATTCCAATGTCGCGACTACCGGAGAGTGAACCAGTTTAATCGACTGCCGAGGTCGCCGGACATAAGCTGACGTGCGACAATTCACCCCGCATACTTATTACTCGGGTAATCACAGATTTAATTCGCCGATCTAATCTTCGTAGATCTAATCTCTTGGGGCATATCCTTTTGGTTGCCTCCCTAGCGAATTCCACTCTCTTCTGAATAGACCTTCAATTTGTTCGAAAGCGTTCGAGCTGTGACGCCTAATTCTTCCGCAGCAAGTCGTTTGTTACCCTGAAATTTGGACAACGACAACAGTATCAATCGGCGTTCCACTTCTGCCAACGTTAAACCAGCAAGCCCGTCGACATCATTCCTTTGCGCTCGATGCTTTTTCTTTGCAAGGCAATTCAGGCCGATCTTACCATCCACTGCAATCACACAAGCTCGATGAATGACATTCCGTAATTCACGGACATTACCTGGCCAATGATACTGACACAACCACTGCATCGCTTCCTTGTCTACTTCCAGACTTCCCGTCCGCGACTCCGATTGAAACAAGTTCACAAAATGCATTACGAGCAAGGGGATATCGGAAACTCTATCTCGCAACGGCGGAAGGTCGAGTTCAAGTACGTTTATTCGATGAAACAAATCCTCGCGAAAACGCCCTTCCGCGACTTCGACAGCCAAGTCACGATTCGTCGTGGCGACGATTCGGACATCAATTGAACGAGCAGAGTTACTGCCAACTGGCTGCACTTCCTGCTCTTCGATGACCCGTAACAACTTAGCCTGCATCGCGAGAGGTATTTCACTGATCTCATCCAGCAAAAGCGTGCCTCCCTGAGCTTGCTCAAAAAAGCCGACTCTACCTGTCGAAGCTCCGGTAAAGGCGCCCTTTTCATGCCCAAAAAACTCACTTTCGATCAATGACTCAGAAACTGCCGCACAGTTAACCGCGATAAACCTCTCTTCTGACCGGTCACTTTGCTGATGAATAAGGCGACTGAAGAGTTCCTTTCCACTTCCACTTTCCCCCGTAACCAACACCGTGGCAGAACTCTTTGCATATAGTTTTGCCAACTCAAAAAACTCACTCATTATCTTCGATTGGAACGAGATATTGCGCGTCTTTAAGTCCGAGTTGCGAGTTGCACTTGTTTTGACCGATTCTGTACCGGGAAAGACAACACTGAACGCCGAGGCCGCTTCCAGAGGAGAGGACAGATCCGTTGTATTATTTTTTAATTCGGGGAGCATATTGTTTAAAACAAAGGCATGAAATTTTCTTCTATTGGCTTTTCAATTGAAACCGAGTGTCCGAATAGGCAAACACGATCAACTGGAAGGGGCAAGTCCAATCAACCCCCGTACGCTTTTTGCATCTGATTTACCCGCACCCCCTGATCGATACTCGGAACCAACTTCCGATGTGCCGCGCGTGTATGCGACTCAAGGGAATCGATTTTTTTAATAGTTCCGAGCAGCAATTCAGCCGTCTGCTTCGTTAAGCTCGAAATAGCTTCGGATGCCTGCGGTTGAGTACTTCGGTATTGCTCTTTAATCGCTCGCGACTGTTCTTCAATCGCTTGAATCTCGCTCTTACCTTGATTGAGTTGTTTCATCTGCTCCTCAATCGAATCGGAATTCGCCTGTCGACTCAACATCTCGTCGGCCAAGCTATCCAATTTCTTATACTTTTCGAGGAGTTGTCTCATGGCCTGTTCAACCTGCTGCTCGAGTTCCACTGAGTCATTTTTGTGTTGGTTCATTATTTATCTCTAAAAGCAGGGCATCCAGTTCCGTCTCAACCGCCAGGAATTCATCTCGACGCTTACGACGTTCCTCTAAATACTGCAGATTCCAAGTCGTATGTTTCATTAAAAAATCGCCGGCTCCACGTCGGTCTGCAACGTTCCGAAAGATCGATTCCGCATTGATATAGTCGTCCTGATAACGATAACAGCAACCCAGCATTAACCTCAGCCAGGCTGCTTCCTGATTATCCATCTCCTGATTTAGCAACATGCTGTAACTTCGAATCGCGGCCGGATAATTAGCGGTCATGTAAAGACTGTTTCCCAGCTCAAGTGAATTCACTGGCTCTGCCAGAACCTGAGAACCACCAGTAATCTCGGGAGGGGCTGCAGATGGAGGCTGCGATTCAGCCACCACATCAGGGTCAGGCTGAACGGTAGGATTTTCTACCGCCGTGGCGTCCGGTTTTAAAGGATTGCCAAATATCAACTCTTTGGGAGTTGGATTCGGTGTTATTTCGCTCGATTCCGGTAAGTTCTTATCCTCTTCAATAATCTTGTTTAGCAACTTAATTCGATCAAAGATTCCCTTTAATCTGGGATCCTTTTGGGACTCACCCTCTGACTGCAGGGGAACCTGATTAGCAGGCAACTGAAGCGATGGCTGTGGTTTGGTTAACGCCGAGCCGGTGTCTGGATCGGGGGCCTGCAAAGCCGCAGCTGCTCCCTCACCCACCACTGAATTCGCTGCTGACGGGGTAGCCACCGGCGGATTTTCATTCGCAGTTTGGCCCAAACCCACATTCGTCCAAGAGAACCATCCACTGATACAAACCATGGCTACCATGATTCGAATCCTGTGTTTCCAGTTTTTGTCATTTATTTTATTCATAACATTAACCACAGTTTTCTGCTGCAAACTCTTGAAGCCTCTCAAAGTTCATCCGGAAGCAACCCGGCAAAGCAAAGTGCTGCTGAAAAATGTTTCCCTTGCTTTTGATAGACGCCACCCATGATCTGCAAGGTCGCCTCTTTTTGTTGCTCATTCAAATTCATCTGCCAAAGGGCCTTGCACATCTCATAGCTCAATTCAGTTTTTTCGAGTTCGATATAGATCTTTGCCAATTGAGCGAGAGCGCGGATTTTCCATTGATCATCTTCGTCCGTTAAAGAACTTAACGTATTGATGGACGCGTTGTAGAGTTCAGAATCTTTTTGGAGCATGGCCAATTCAAAAACAATTCTGCGTTGCCACACTCCGATATCTGGCTTCGACAGTGCACCAATGTACATTTCTCTCGCTCTGTCTCGAAAACCAAGATTCGCGTAACTTAAACCGGCGACGTAACAATCCACAAATGAAATACACTGCTTCGAATCGATCGCGCTAACAGCTTCAAGTAGGCGGGCCCGTTCTCGCGCCAGTTCGCTTTTATTCTTCAACCCAATCGAACGAGCATAAGAACCTAAAAAAGCAGCGATGGAACTCTCGGTTGTCAGCTTGGGAATCCATTTTCTATTTCGGAAAAGACTATCGTTACAAGTAAAGGGATCTTTATTTAGTAAATACGACCTGGCAAGGTTTAAGGTCGACATCGTCTTTTGATGAGTTGTAATGGCCGTGGCCAGGCCCCGATGTGATGAGCGAATCGCTTCTTTTAGATCACCCTTCGAAATTTCGAGTTCACTTAGCAAACAGTAGGAACTGGATTTAATATCTGCATCCCGTGTTTGGTCAATCGCACTGTAGAGCATTGGGATTGCCTCTTCGGATCGATCGAGCAAGAGATTCAATTTCGCTAAATTAAAAAATAATTTTGCATTAATTTCGCCGGTTGGATTCGTTTGAGAAAGCTCCTGAAACAGATTGGTCGCAACGTCGTAGTCTTGCTCAATAATGGATAATCCAGCACGAGAGAGCAGGGAAGACTTTCGGTATTCAGTTTCACTATATTCTATTTCAAAACGCTGAAATGCTCGGTTCGCCGCATCGTAACGAAACTGGCAGGTATCTGCTTCTCCTGCTTCGGCCTCACTTACGACAGTGATGGTGCTGTCCTTCTGATACCAGACCAACTGGTGAGGAATCAAAATTTCGTCTAATAAAACTCCAATCGAAACTGAGTCTAAGACAACCGCTCGTGATCGCCCTCGCAAAGCCTCTTTTGCTTGACTACTAAATTTCATTTCCAACTTAGAACGGGCCGCCACCTCACCCAGTACATTCAAAATCGGCTGGACGCTGGTTGATACAGAAGCCGTAATCGTCGTCGCCAGATTCGTTGGCCGCTGGAGGAGAGACAGAGAAAATGAGCCCATCCCGTTGAGGAGTCTCGGTTGTTGGGATACCGGATCATCGACTCTTTCAAGAAAGCTCTCTGGGTCTGGTATTGGAGTATCCACGGCCACCGACAAAGGCCGCAATAAATCAAACGACGCCAACAAAAATCCACCAACGCTGGAAAACTCAGCAAATTCTTCCTGATCTTCCGCTATCTTTTCAGGAGAATTGTCACTACGGAAATAGGAAACGTCGTTAAGAGCGATAGTCTCCAATATTTTGGCCCATTGGAAAGCAACACGCGATTTCATTGAATCAGGTAAATCCGGATAGAAATCAATTTTCAGCATTTCACTCGAAACAAGATCGATGGCTTCGACCATCCGTCCTTGAAACGCCAATACCCGGGAACAACCAACGGTCGCTAGAAGCTTATGATTTTCATTTTTCCCGGCCTGAAAAATGGCGTCGTGATACGCATGCGAAGCCGAGTAATAGTCGCTACTTAATTCATAGCAAATCGCTTTTCTGAGGAGCATCGAACTGCCGCCGCTACCAAATTCTTTCTCAAATTTCTGGTAGTTCCCCAAAGCCAAGGGGTAATTGCCGGCTATAAGATAGTGATCTCCATGTTGCAGTAGAGTAACCGACGGCTCCGTTGACAAAGCCGAGCCGGATTCATTCCCCGACTCGCCATTCGCTTTGGGTGGTACACCGCCACTTAAACCAGCAACTTGTCCAGGATCACCAACAAATGGACGGGGATTTCCCAGCTCATCCATTCCGATCTGCGTTATTTTTGACTCGCCGGGGTCTTCCGATTGATCAGGTTCACTCGAAAACATCTTGAGACACAGGATTCCGGCAAGGCTTCCGCATAAGAACAGCGTGGCAAATTTCCACAATTGAAGTTGTTGCATAGCGAACGTCTCTATCCAGCGGAACATCTCGCGAACATCCTCGATTCGATTACGAATCGAAAACCCTAAGTCTCCACTTAATCCATAGCTTCTGCGCAATCGTTAAAGTTGACTATCTCTGCTTATCGAGCCAAAAGCCTCGAAATCATAACCGCCATACTTCCGCTAGCAAGGATTATGCGGGTTCCCGCGGATCAAAAAGACCCAAAAGCCGATCTCAATTTTTTTTTTGCTTTATGGGGGCAAGTTTCTGGAAAGCCCTTCGATAACCCGCATGTCGGAAGAATATTAGAGGCAACTATGGAAATTTATAATCACGGCAACAATCCACGCGATCGTTTTCAGATCAACAATTCCAGCTCCAAGCCGGACACGGTTGAAAACGGAAAAGAGGTCGATCGTGCGGATGAGGTTAAACCGAGTCAACTTCTAGAAAGTCTAGAAGGCGACTTGAATGTTCGTGAACGTTTACTTGTTGAGATTCAGGCAAAAGTCCAGGCGGGTGAGTACTCAACTCGCGCCGCTGCGGAGTCCGCCGCTCAGAACATTGTTGACTAAAACTGAAGACGACAAAGCTCAGAGGGAAGGATCCCGAAATTTTGTCCAAGGATGCAAGACTTTTTACCCCCCAAAACCAACACATTTTAATCGGAGCCCGCTCACATGTTAGGCATTCAAAACAACGTTAGTGCTCTTAACGCACAACACAACTTAGGCCGTTCACAAAACAGCCTAAATACCTCGATCGAACGACTTTCGTCTGGTTTCAAGGTCAACCGTGGTGCTGATGGACCAGCGGCCTTGGTTATTTCTGAGAAGCAGCGAGCTCAGATCGCTGGTTTGAAGGCTGCCATCGACAATACTGACAAAGCGGTTGCGGTTGTTCAGACTGCAGAGGGTGCTCTTACTGAGATCAACAGTCTTTTGGTAAAGGCTCGATCACTTTCGATCGATTCAGCGAACACGGGTGTTAATGATGCAGACGCACTTGCTGCGAACCAAGCTGAGATCGACAACGTTTTGGATACGATCAATCGTATCGCTGCAAACACACAGTTTGGCGATTCCAACCTACTTGACGGATCTTCAGGATTGCAGGGAACCGCAAGTGACACTGACGTAACTTTCTTGAAAGCAACTTCAGATACTTCTGCTGGCTCTTACGCCGTTGCAGTTACGACTGTTGCTGAGCGAGCTAACGCGACTGCTGGAACTGCTCAAACAACTAACTTGGCCGCTGCTGAAACGCTTACCGTTAACGGTGTTAGCATTTCTCTCAACGCTGGCCTTGATCAAAACGCGGTTGTTTCGCGGATTAACGAATTCACCGGACAAACTGGTGTTGTTGCTGCTGTAGTCGGTGGTGCAACTCAATTGCGAACCGAATCTTTCGGAACCGCTGCAACCATTGATGTCATCTCTGACACTGCTGCTGCCGCTACAAGTTCTGGATTCGGAACAACACTTGTTCAGGATTCAGGTGTCAATGTCGCTGGTACCATCGGTGGTAACGCCGCAACAGGAAGCGGAGCGGTTTTGACCGGATCTGCAGGTGCCTCACAGGGCATCATGGTTAGCATCGCAGAAGATGCCGCTAACCTTACACAGACTGTAACCGGTGCACAGGGCAACATTACAATTGCTGACAACTCTTTGATCTTCCAGATTGGTGCCAACCAGAATCAAACCGTTTCGATCTCGATTGATTCAGTTGATTCAACTGGCTTGGGAATCGGTGTTGCTGGCAACCAGTTCACTAACTTGAACGAAATCAGTGTTACTTCGGCTTCAGGTGCTCAAGATTCGATCGGTATCATTGATGCTGCAATTGATGAGATTTCAACCCTTCGTGGAACACTCGGTGCTTTCCAGGGTAACACTCTGGAGTCAACCGCGACCAACATGCGTTCAACACTTGAAAACACTGTAAATGCAGAATCTGTTATTCGCGATACCGATTTCGCTGAAGAGATCTCGAAGTTCACCAACAGCCAGGTTTTGGTTCAGGCAGGTGCTTCTGTTCTTTCAAGTGCAAACCAGTCTTCTCAGTTGATCCTTTCACTACTTGGCTAAATCAACCGAGAAAACATGAGATTAACAGCTTCATTGAACCGATGAAGCTTTAGGATAAAAGAACTGGGCTCCCTGCGGGGAGCTGGTTCAACACAGCGACGATGAAAGTCGGCCTCGGCCAACTTTCATTGTTTCGTTTAATAAGATAAGAAAAAGTTTCTATTCCCTAGCCGCTGGGAGAAATTATATGTTTTCCATTGATGGACTCGTCAGTGGGCTCGACACCACGTCGATCATCGAAGGACTGGTCTCCCTTCAAAAATCTCAGGTCGACCGCCTGAATGTCAAGAAAAGTGAAATTCTGACAGAACAGGCTGCATTTCAGGGCGTCGAAGCGCGTCTCCTCTCGCTTAAGTCCAGCATGAGCCAGCTCAACCGCTCATCGGGCTCAGTCTTTGATCAAACCACCGCATCATCAAGCGACGAGTCTATCCTGACAGTGACTTCTCAGTCGAAGGCAATTCCCGGGTCTTACAACGTTCGAGTTAATTCCCTGGCAAGAGCCCATCAAATTGGCTCTCAAGGTTTTAGTGATCCTTCAACGACAATCTCCACCGGTACTATTTCATTCCAGGTCGGCGACCGCGCCGCGGCTGAGATTACAATTGATTCCTCCAACAATACGGTGGATGGATTGGTCAATGCCATCAACACCCAATCAGACGATGTCTCAGCGTCGATCGTTTTTGATCAAGCTAACTCGGCAAATCGAATTCTTCTGACATCGAAGTACACTGGCGAAGCCAACGAAATCAATGTCACGAACAATCTAGTGACACCAACAGGTTCTGAAGTACTTCCTGATTTTTCCGGAGCGGCTATTCAAGACGCAGCGAACGCCCAACTCCAACTTGGCTCGGGCGCGGGGGCCATTGTGGCTGAGTATGATTCCAATGTGATTGATGGATTGATCGACAATGTCACCTTAAACCTGGAGTCGGCAGACGCTTCGAAAGATATCAACATAAAAGTTACGCGCGACACCGACTCAGCCAAAACCGCAATCGAAGGATTTGTCGAAAGCTACAATTCGATGATCCAATATATTGATGACCAGACCGCTTTCAATACTTCAACCAACACTGCCAGTCCGCTACTTGGAAATCGCACAGTTTCCACCCTGAAAACAACCTTGAGCTCCATGGTGACCGAGAGCGTCCCCGGCCTATCTTCGTCTGTCAACCGTTTCTCACAACTCGGAATCGACATTGATAATTCTGGAAAACTAATTATTAATTCGGCCGAACTTGAAAGTGCGTTACAAGGCAACACCGATGGAATTGAGCCGACAGACATCCAACGTGTTTTTGGAATGAGTGGTGTGAGTGACAATTCCGGCGTAAGCTTTCTACTGGGTAGTACTCGCACCAAAGCCAGTTCGTCAGCCTACCAGGTCGATATTTTGCAGGCTGCGGAACGGGGTTCGGTTACTGCAACCAGTGCGCTCGATTCTTCGATCGTCATTGATTCCTCGAACAACCAAATTCAACTTTCCATCGACAGCCTCGAAACTGACACCATCACACTGGAATCGGGGACCTACACCCAGGAAGAATTGGCGAGTCACCTCCAATCCAGAATCAATGGGATTGATACTCGTGACTTCGATGATGTTGATATCTCTCTGGAATCGGGGTTTCTCGAAATCACTTCGCAGAGATACGGACGTTCGTCAGAAATATCCGCTATTTCAGGGACGGCCAGCAGCATCCTTGGATTCGATGGAACTGAAACGGGCGTAGGGCAAGACGTTGCCGGTTCTTTCATTGTCGATGGCGTTGTCGAAACAGCCACGGGAACGGGACGCGTCCTGATTGGTGACTCCGACAATGACAATACAGCTGACCTTCAAGTCCGAGTCACCTTAACTTCAACGCAGGTCTCTGGCGGAGTTGAAGCCAATCTGGATGTCTCTCGCGGCATCAGTTCATCGCTTGATAAATATTTTGGCGAACTACTCGATGCCAGCGTTGGTACGATCAAGACTGCTGAAGAGGACTTTACGCTGAGAATCGAATCGCTCGATGCTTCCATCGCACGAGTGAACGCAATCAGCGAATCAAAAACGGAGGACTTGATCGCTCAGTTCACCGCGTTGGAAAGGGTACTGAGCGACCTACAGGGTACCAGCAGTTTTCTAACCAGCCAGCTGGCATCGCTTTAGAATCAAACAAAGGCAATAGCCGAGCAAGAATATATTTCTGTTTAAAAGGATGTAAACCATGGCGTATCAAAGTGATCAAGTGCTCGACAATATGATCAAGGGACTTTCAAGAATCGATATGCTACTGGTCCTTTACGACCGCACGATCGCTTCACTGGAGGCAGCTAAATCAGCCAAAGAAGCAAGCGATGCAAAAATGCAGCAACAGTATGGCTATGAAGCAAATAAGTTAATCATGGGAATTCACAGTGGTCTGGACACTGATAAATACCCAATGGCTGTCGATGTCGCCCGATTGTTGCACTTCATCATGACGAGAATCGAACAGCAGAACTTTTCCGACGCGATCAAGTTCACAAAACAACTTCGCGAAAGCTATGCCCAAATCCGGGATCAAGCGGTTCAACTTGAATCCAAGGGAGAGATTCCGCCAATCATCCAATCCAGCGGTGTGAATACCATCGCTTAAGTTTATCTCGACATCATCCTCGGCTGGTTGGCCTGATCCAGTGAAATAGCGTTTCAGATCTCGTGCAATTAGCTCAACAGCCGGTGATGGTTCTTTCGCGGCGCTCGATTCACAGATTTTCCAGCGTCTTGTTTCACTAATCAATGGATTGTTATGTGTGGAATTCTGGGCATCATTACCGGCCCTACTGGCGAATCACTGGATGAATCGCGAGTACTTAAAATGCGCGACACGATGAAGGATCGTGGACCCGACGGATCCGGTTATTTCCGTCATGCCCAGATTACACTAGCCCATCGCCGACTCGCCATTCGCGACATCGAACATGGTCAACAGCCATGGATTTCTCAAAACGGTAAATACGCCTTTGTTTACAACGGGGAAATCTACAATGACGATGAAATTGCCAAGTCCCTCTCGGAAAACGGCATCGAACTTCGCACCCAATGTGACACTGAGGTTTTAGCAGAAGCCTGGTCGCTATGGGGTAGGAAGTGCATTGATCGGATCCGCGGCATGTTCGCCTTTGCAGCCGTTGAACTCCGGACCGGCAAAACCTGGCTGGTACGCGATCGCCTTGGGATGAAGCCGCTATTCTATGCTGCGATTGAAGGTGACTTTGTCTTCGCAAGCTCAATCGCGGCCATCAGAATGCATCCTCGCTTTACATCTCAACCCAATTTGGCGACCCTCTCTCACTACCTTCAAACGCTTAGAATTACCCTGGGAAGAGACACTGTTTTTCAGGGCATCTCCACATTATTGCCGGGTGAAATCGTCAGCTTTCAGTATCCGGATCTGAACAGTGAATTTTACTGGGTGCCTCCGACCCAAGCGACAAAGCCTTCGGTCAGTTTTGAAGATGCAGCATCCCAACTTGGAGAATCGCTAAAACAAACAGTTCAGCAACACCTAAAGAGCGATGTGACTGTCGGTATGATGATGAGTGGAGGCGTAGATTCCAACACACTAGCGACTTTGGTGAGACAGCAATCCGGTAGCAAGATGACAGGTGTCTGCGGGGGAGGCGTCAACAATCCACCGACAAACGAATCGGGGAGTGATTTTGAATTTGCACGCTCCTGCGCCTCGCACCTTGATTTTGATTATTCGGAAGTCCGTATCACCAGCGAACAATATCGTGATAGCTGGCAATCTCTCGTTGGCAAACTTCAATCGCCTTTGGCAACGCCAACCGACACAATCATCTTTAATATTGCAAAACACTTAAAACAGTTTTGTGGAGTAGCGCTGGGAGGTGAAGGTGCTGATGAAGCGTTTTGTGGTTACGCGATACAACATTGGTCCGGCAATGACTATGACCGTGCCAGAGGTACAAGCAAACTAAATGAGCAACAACAGCTCGAATTTCAAAATGGTCTAAACCAGCAATACGGCAGAGACAATTTCAATTCTCTAGCCGAACATTATCTGGCATCCAATGGCCTCATTCCATGGAGTGCACAACAAGCACTTTTCCGACCAGAATATTACACCGACGAGATCCCACAACTGATCACCTCACATTACCAGCAAATGTTCGAGACCCAGGGTGACATCCCCACGGCAGAGAAGTACGCTGGCGTGCTTATTAGCGTGAATCTTGAAAGCCTCCTGCGACGCCTTGACACCGCAACCATGGCGGCCAGTCTCGAAGCCCGAGTGCCCTATGCGGACCATGTCATTATTGAAAATGCGGTACAGCTTCCGCACCAATACAAAATTGACCTCGCACCGGACGAAGCCTCCCCATGGCTGAGTTCACTCGCTTTATCTGAACGAGGCAGTCTTCGTTCCAAACGAATCTTAAGATCCGTCGCATCCGACCTCCTGCCCGCCCAACTCGCACAGCGTCCTAAAATGAGCTTTCCAACGCCGTTACCGCAATGGTTGAGTTCCGATTGGCAGCCATGGATCAAAGAGAAACTCGAACGTAGTGATTTCGCAAACACGCTCTTTCGTCCCGAAGCTCTAGCTGAAGTCACAAACTTTCCAGATCGGATTTCGTTATGGAAATGGCCACTCATCAACACCATTCTTTGGGGCGATCAATGTTTCAATTAAACATCACGTTTCCACCATCCAACGGCTCTAAAACCGGATAATCCGCAAATCAATTACAAGTAGCAATTCGAAGGATTCGGACAGAAGTTTGTCCGTTTTTAAAAAACAATTAACACACCCAGATTAAAAATTCTTCGATTCAATTAATAGGAGCGACTAGGTGACGACGGCTGTTCGAAAAAACTGAAAACCAATCGCATCAGCGCTTTAGCATGGTCTATAATCTCGTAGTACGCATACTCAAATTCATTCTAATTCTTCATTAAGAATGCGTTCCTAATCCAGTCGGAAACTATTGTGAATAACACGATCTTAAACCTCCCGAATACCGATTCGAAACGAAAGCTCACCGAAAAGCTGATACAAACGGCTCGAGAGATTAAGATGCTTCCGGACATCGCCCTCAAAGCGATTGAGATTGCCGACAACCCGAATGCGAGTACTCAGGAATTCGCAAATATCATTGCTCAGGATCCGCGACTGACTAGAGATATCCTGTCACTATCCAACAGTCCGTTGTTTCCGCGAGCGCCCGGCGTCAAACCAATCTCATGCTTAAAAATGGCAATCAACCGGCTCGGTTCGCGACAAACAAAGCAAATGATTCTCGTCTCGTGCTATTCCAGCATGTTAAATCAAATGGACATGGACGAAGTTCAGGTTCGTGAGGTTCTCGGACGGCATAGTTTTTTAACGGGCGTAATCAGCACTAAATTAAACAAGCTATTCAAACTCGGAATTCAAGGAGAGGAATTTACCGCGGGCTTGCTCCACGATGTCGGTAGAATCCTTTTGGCCACGGCCGCACCTGACGAATTCAAAGCACTCGACGCCATGGACTTCAGCGAACGCCACGACGTCATCCAAGCAGAAATCGATCACATTGGAACGTCTCACGCAGAAATAGGTGAATGGTTCCTGCTTCGCAATCACCTTCCTGAAGAGCTGGTCAGCGTAGCCCGTCATCACCACAATCCAGCAGAATGTGGAAAATTCAAGCGGTTCGTCGCTTTGGTTTCTGTTGCAGACGATCTAGCCAACTACTATCAACGCAAAGAGTTGGAAACCGAGTACGACTGCTCCGACCTTGCGAGCTTAAAGCTTCTCGAGACCCTTGGCGTTGAGGATCCAGTCGCAATCCTCACCGAAGCATGGCCCGACATCTTAAGTGATTCGGTTGACAGCTCACTCCAGCTTTCCAGACTTTCGTAAACGGTTCAACGTGTCAGTTGGCTGGGTTAACGCCCGTTCCGTCCAGCCTCTTACCGAAGAAAATTCAACAGGCTGGTCGAAGTAATTTGAGCCGTGACGGAATAGGTAAACTCAAGTAACGACTGCTCATTTTGCAGTCGCAAAACCGTTTCCGGAATGTCAGTCGACTGGACATTGCTCAGCTGTGTTTCTACCTCGAGTTCGAGATCCCCGATCCGATATTCCAGCTCTTCCAATGACTGCAGCGATGCAGATTGACGTCCCATGGTGATGAGGATGTGATCCGCCATCTCACTTAAATCGCCGATCCGACGATCCAATGCGGCCGCATAATCAGCGTTACTCAAGTCACGATTGTTTCGCAAATCTTGAGCCAACTCATGGAGCACTTGAAACGCGTTTGCCGTCCCGGGAAACTCCAAATAGTCCGTCCCCGGACGTGTGATTTGCTGGGTATCAATATGCGCTTGACCGCCGCTTGTGGAATCGACAATCGTCTGGCTCGCAGAAAAATCAATGGCGAGACTGGTTAGACCTCCATCCACACTTATCGTTCCATCGCCCGTTAGCCCATCCGTTCCGCTAAACCCTGGAATGACAGTGCTCATATCGAGATAAACATGCCGGCCGCTGGCATCTACCACCTGGAGATCGACGTCCGTGCTGGACCACGGAATGGGCTCGCCACCATTTAACTGAACCGTTCCGGAAGTTCCCGCTCCACTGAGATCGACAACCGTAATTTGATTATCTCCTGCCGGGCCAAGCACGGTATCTCCACCCGCAGAACTGGCCCCCGGTGAAACACCCGAGGTTCCGTCGAAGGTGGTCAGTGTGTGCGACACCAATAAATTAGCTCTACCAACCATGCTGTCAGTACCGGCGCCGTTTTTGGCCCCCGTCTCTCCGTACACCAGCATCTCCCCCCGATCACCGCTCTCGAAAACCTCGTCCCCGGCATAAAACGTTTCGATGGCCACCCTGGTTCCAATGTAGGCGTAACTACTTTCAGAGGCACCTTGATAATCAGCAACCAAAGGCCCGCCTTCCACCTGAGGCTCTCCAAAATCATAAGGCGGATGATCAGCTCTAACTCCCGAATAAAGATACGAACCACCCAACTGTGAACTCGCAATATCCTTCATGTTTTCAAGTAAGCTCTCCACTTCAATCGCGATCGCATTTCGGGCACTGGGCGTATTTGCCTGAACGCCCTGCTGCGCAAGTGATTTTGCTTGAACCAGAATATCGTGAGATTGCTGCATATTGAGGACGCTCATATTGAGCTTTGCCTCAGTATCATTCACCGCCAAAGCATCTGACTGAAGATGCTGAAGTTGCGTCGACAATGTTGTAACCTGCCGAAATGCTACCGGATCCTCAGACGCCCTTTCGAGACGCACACCTGATGAAATCTGACGCTGATACTTGGTAATGTTCGAATTAAAATTCGAGACAAATCGAATTGCCTGATTCGTATTCGTTTGGGATGTCGTTCGATAAAGCATTATTTTACCTGATCATCTGGAACAGTTCGTCGAGCATGGATTCCATCGATCGCACAACTTGAACTGCGGCTTCGTAAGTTTTTTGATATTGGGTCAAATTAATGAGCTCCTCATTAACGTCGACTCCCGAAACAGAATCTCGCTCGGATGCATATTGAAATTTCAAATCAGAAAGACTGCTCTGCACACTCGTGGAAGCCTGTACGCGGAATCCAATTTCAGAGTTAAGCTCACCAAGAAAGTTCTCGAACGTAGCCCCACCGTCAGCTACGAATTGATTTCGCATTTCGATCAGGCCTTTAAGGTTGTCGGTGTCGGCCAAGTCTCCCGACTGAGACGTAGCGATTAAATCCGGGTTGCCTTTGATTCGGGAGTCCAAATCGATACTGCGAGCATCGTTCCCGGAAAAGAACGTATTCAAACCAACGGCTGAAAGTATTCCGCTGGTGTCCGGGTCAGCGACCATGACAACTTCAAAATTATCACCGGCATTCAAATTACCAACGCCAAATTCCAATGACACTCCCTGACCAAGCTCCAGGGGATCTCCGGCGGCATAGCCATCTCCCACATCAATCTCATCGATTACCGTGCCGCTGGCATCCGCAACCTGTACTTTCAAACCAACTGTTTTGCCAATCTCACCGGTTCCAAGCGCAGTGATGGTATACGTTTGATTTGCTTCGCCGGTATAATTTCCACTCAAGCCCGGAATCGATGTTCCCGTCACCGCTGCCAAATCAGGTGTGGTCTCTAATCGACCGGTAAAATCGAATTGATAACCGGGTTGTGCGATCACCGACATTTTCCCCGTGTTACTATCAACGACTGCTTGAACGTTACTAATCGTCGTAATTTTCGTCGCGACATCACGCAACGAATCAGTGGCTGGATCAATCGTTATTCCCGTCGTTTGTCGTTCCCCTGAAGGAGAAGTAATTGTGACAAACAGCTCGCCGGCCTCGACGGGAAAGACAGCCGACTCGTCTAACGGCAAATCAACATCGCTAACCGCACGCGTTCCATGAAGTGTCTTGAACGACCCGTCGATTCCAACGCCCACCGCATGCAGTTGATCCATCTGAGATATCAATTCTGCGGCAAAGGTATCAATCTGACCCGAAAAACGCTCGATCACATTGTTGTGCACATCAAGAAGCGCCGCGATTCGCCCACCGGCGAACTCTACAGGCCGGTCACCTCCCTCAAGCTGAACCTGAATATTACCTGAAGCATCGGTCACCGTTTCAAACCGAACCGGAGTCATACCGATGTTGACCGAACTACCCGCAAGCCCAAGTCCCATATTATTTTGGACAAACTCAAACCGCTGCACATCAACCCGCTCGGCAATCCGATTCACAAGTCGGTCACGTTTATCGAGCAAATCATTCGGGATTCTATCTTCCAAGGTTGCATTGATTTGGTTTTGCAGTTCTACCAGTTCCTCAATTTCAAGATTGAGCGTGTCAACTTCCAGTTGAAGTTGCTGCTTTACGCCGTCTTTAATATCGACGAACTGATTTGAAGTCTCTCGAATACGATTGGCTAAATTCCCCGCCTGATTTAAAACTGAATTCCGAAGCGAAATCTCTCCAGGATTAGCTGAGAGTCGAGACATTTCATCAAACAGCCCATTCAACGCATCCTGAATCGAACCGTCACCTACTGTGAGAACTGATTCTATTCGCGACTCCAACATCAAACTTTGATCGATTCGGCTCAGGTCAGAGGTGGAATTCGTATACGCCGTTTCGGTGATATTATTTCGGATACGGCGCAATTCGCCGACATTGACGCCCGCCCCGGCAACTTTTCCGTCGACGACTGTCGAACGCCGGGTGTCGAGTAAAACGTCTTGGCGGTGATAGCCCTCTGTACTCGCATTAGCGAGGTTTTGCGAAATCGTATTGATCGCAAACTGACTGGCCTGAATCGCTGATAGTCCAATGTTAAGATTCATTTTTCCACTCTAACAACTTGTTTTGAGGAAACCGGAATCTGAAGATCCCTTTTGGGTTTGCCCTGAGGCATCATAAGAATTTAGACCTGTCCGGTCGCCGGCCAACAATTGATCAAAGTAACTCAACGTATATACAAGAACTGTTTGATTACCCATTGCGATTGCTGAGAATTGGTCGTATTTGGTCTTCACTTCATCTCGCAATGTCATCAACTCACTCTTGATTGGCTCAGCCATTTTTCGGGACAGTTGAGTCACTGAAACCGGAGCATCCACCTGCATCTCCAATTCGCTCAAAAGGAGCGGCAAGCGTTTACGTGCTTCGAGCACCGGATGGAATTTCTGGGTAATCTCCGAATTCAAACGGTTCAACCGAGCGCGGACTTCCTCGTTTTTTCTGTAATGAGCTCGCGTCAGATCCAAATTGTCTTTGCTTTCAACTTCGCCTTTGTTTGAAACCAATTCGCTCGCCTGCCGCTTTCGCTGCTCTTTTAGAATGGATTGAACCTCTAAGCTGGATTCAATTACAGCGTCAAGCAAAACGGATTCCTGTCGAAGATGCTGCATAATTTGCCGCGTTTTTTCTATCAGTTGTTTCTCTTGGTTTTCCATCAGTCCCTCGTCACGGTAACGTTTGCGACTATCTAAATAAATGTCTACC
>JAPOIJ010000178.1 GCA_029979005.1 Planctomycetota bacterium
TATCCACTGTTAGATCTAGCAATCGGATACAATATCGGAATCAAATACTGGCTTGACCGTATAATAATCCGATTCGATCCATGGTTCCATTCGGGTCCATATTTCAGGGGTTAGGGCGTACGCCCCGGAATACAATGAAAGCATTTGATGTTCGTGTAGTCCGTCCACTGACATCGGCCATTCCGATTGGGTAACTGAAGCTTTTTCGAAGCCTCGCAAAACACGACGCACTAATGGCGAGTTTTCTGAGAAAACAAGTACGTTGGTTGGAGCATCTACCTGAACTGTTTGAAACGAATTAACTAAAATCATTTCCCAATACGTCGATTCGGGCGTGTAAGAATCGATCTGAAATCTATCCACCAAATCAAGATAGATGAGTCCTTCATCAGTCAATAGATGACTACTTTGCTCGTATGGATCTTTGATTCCAGCGGCAATTAGTTCCTGTTCACACAATTCTTCGTACTGTTTGAGAATCTCAAAGCCATCACAATCCCATTCAAAACTGAATGGTTTTGCAATTTCGATTTTTCTCCATTTCGCAGTAACAAGGTTTCGCAAGTCAAGCATTAGGTCTGTGGGGACGCCCGGATTATCCCGTCCGATGATCTTGGGAAACCTGGTAATGTTCTTACTAAACTCGACAGTCGAGCCTTCTTGACACTCGCCATAGTCCGTTGGCGGAATTGGACGGGCGACATAATCGCCGAATAAAAAATCGTCGATCAAGGGTTCGCAGGTGTAGTTTTGGATTAGCAAATAAAAGATCGGCAGCATGGTTCACTAGTCAAAAACGGCGGATAACGGAAGAGATCACCGGGCGGCCACAGTGCTCGTTGCTTAAAACACGCGTTGTCGGCGGATTCGCGTGCATCATATTGTTATCTGGGGTTTGTAGTGCTGTCTTGCCTGACGTAAAAATGCGCCCAGCCAATTCCGCCAATCAAGAATAACACCAGTCCCGAAACTGGAAGCCAATCGGGAACTGAATTTGTTCGGATGGCATACATCGTCATGGTAACCATTACTACGGCACAAGCGGCGGTCGTAGCAAGGAACCCAATGTTTCGCCAAGTACGAACGGCTAGATCCCTAGGACGAATACCCACAGCATTGATCGCGAGAATTGAAAGGCTAACCGAAGTGAGCAAAATTGCGAACCAGCGAGTCATGGCCGGTACAGTTGCGAGCCAATTCCAAAGGCCTCCGTTAAGTGACGGTGAGCACAAGAATGTGATTGATGAGGCCAACGCAAGCAGAGCAATTATTCTCAAAGCAATTCCTTCGGCAAAAACAAATACTTCAATTTGTAAATCATAACATCCGCGGTCATTGCTTGAAACGGAAATAACATCGTGTTCTATAAGCGGGATAACGACTAAGTTGACCGAACCGCTAGGCAATTTTGAATCTGGTCGAGCGGGATAAAATTGTTGCGTTGCATCATCCCCGCGGATTAATATCCTAACGGCTAACCGGCTTGGTTCCATCGCTTTGTTATGCGGATTTAACGTTGCTTCCAGTCATCACCCCACGGTTCGGCAGTCCCATGCTATTTGGCGATTATCACTTCGGCAGACCGTGACCAATCGTTGTGTCCGCCCGAAATCGTGTGAAATGATGCATCCGGATAGGCCTCGGCCAGCGTTTCTGCATGTCGAATCGGAATAATTTCATCGCCCTTTGCCGCATAGATGGTGACTTCCCCGTCGTAACCTTGCAACGCTGCGATGTTGTCCCAGCGATCGCGAAGCAGTAGCCATACGGGTAAAGCAAAGAACTTCCGGGCCGCGACACGGTACAGAGTATCAAATGGTGTAATCAAGACGATCTTGTCTGGAGCTGGCTGGCAATTTGCCAGCATTGACGCAGGGCCAGTTCCGATGGATTCGCCGATGATACACACAGGGGTGTTGCGGAATCGGCTCCGCAGACTTTGGTACGCATCCCGAGCAGCAGCATTGATGGTACTTTGAGACGGAGATCCGTCGCGTCGGCCGTACCCAGGATACTCAAGCACGTAAAGAGAGTCGCGCGATGACATGTGTTTTAGAATATAACCTCGATCAGACGCCTGTCCGGCGTTCCCGTGCAACATCAACCAAACGACATCCGGCGAAGAGACCTCCTTGCTGTAGCCAATCGTCTCACTATTCTGAACCCAAGGAGACAACTGAGTTGCATCTGAATGGCGACTAGGAAAGTACAGAAGCGAGCGTTGAAGAAAGAACATCAGGACGCAGAGTAGGAAGTAGCAGATGAAGCACCCAATCACAATTCGGAGCCAAGTTTTTTTTGGGGTAGTACTCATACTTATGCTAGTTGAACGACTAAATTGAACTAGCCGACCAAGTCGGCCCAACCTACAAGTGTATCAAAGAACCACGCCACGGCTAATCGGCTCCGACTAAACGCATTGTTATCTTGTTTAATAGCGTCCATTGAAACATCGCAGAAGCCATCAGCCCCTGCAATCGGACGTCATATTTCGTGCCAGCCTACGTCAACGGCGAGCGAGTTATCGCGTTATTTTCTTAGGCAACTTAATCGCTGGATTTGACTGAAGGATATCGAGAATGTCTTTGTCAATCGATATCAGGCCAGTAAGGTACATACAGTGACTTTCAAACTTTACCAATTCCTGAGCCGTCTCTTTATCAATAGACTCTAGGCCTTGGAGGTTCAAGTACTTACCTTTCCACTTTGCCAATTCCCGAGCTACTTCTTTATTTATGGATTTGAGGGAATAGCCAAACCCCATCTCTCCACCACGCCTTGCCAATTCCTTGGCCACTTCTCTGTCGATGGACTTCAGGCCTCCAAGCCCCAGACGGCCTTTGAGACTCGCCAATTCCCGGGCCACGTCTTTATCTATGGATTCTAGGCCGTCGAGGTCAAGAAGCTTCCCTTCGAACTTTGCTAATTCCTGAGCAATATCCTTGTCGATGGACTTCAGGCCTTGAAGATCAACATGTCCTTGAAAGCTCACCAATTCCGAGGCCACAATTTTATCGATGAACTTAAGACCGTTGAGGGCCAGATAGTGACCCTCGAATTTTGCCAATTCCCGGGCGACGTCTTTATCAAGCGCCACCAACCCCTCCAGTCTCAGCCATCCATCCTTTGAAAGCTTGTCCCACGAATCTCCTTTAAAGCTCGCCAATCCTTGGGCAACTTCTTTATCAATCGACTTCAGACCTTGGAGGTACAGGATCTCGCCTTCAAACTTTGCCAATTCCGCTGCCGTGTCTTTATCAATGAATTGTAAGCCATTGAGGCCCAGTCTCTTACCTTTGAACTTTGCCAATTCCCGAGCCACGTCTTTATCAATGGACTCTAGGCGTTGGAGGAACAGAGACCCATCCTTCGGAGACTTGTCTAGCAATTCAGGGATTTGCCTAGGATTCAGTAATGTGATTTCTCCAGGGTTCTGCAGCAAGTACTCTTCTAACCTAAAGGGGATAAACGACTCGATAAACTGTCGAGCTTTATAACGAACTTCGGCATCCGGGCTATCCAAAGCAGCGGTCACTTCTGCCTGTGCTGATAAACCGACATCAAGCAATTTTGCGTACGCCTGTTGGCGAACCGTATAGGAGGGATCACCAAGTTGCTGCACTACTTTTTCGTATTTAGGATTTAGTGGTTTGTCCCGCTCTTGTGAATCACAGCCGAATAAAGCGGCGGTTATTTCTAAACGTGCGGACAAATCAAGTTGGCTCAATTTAAATATGGCCCTACCGCGAATCGTAGAGGAAGGATCACGAAGCTGTTCCACTAAATTTTCGTATTGAGGGCCTAGTACTTTGTCCTGCTCTTGTCCATCACTCCCGGCAACCGCCAAAACGGAAAGTGCCATAATCAATACTCGTATTAAATGTCGGGGGATGATCTTCATAAAATGTTCTATAACTAAAGTCTCTTTAATAGATAAGAAAAGATCGGGGTCATTTCACACTTGATCGGTTGTAAACTCGAGGGCGAGCGTATTGAGGAGTTTCGCAAATAGCCAAACTATGACTGTCATAAATGAAGTCGGATAACAATCATTCTAAGACTAAGGTCATATTAAAGGGGCAATTAGGGGCTTGCCAATGCGTTTGCTGGTGAGTGCTTCACTTTTCTTATCGGGTAGGCAAACTGAGACGTTAATTAAAAGCTCGGCTTCCCTAGTAATCCTCACAAATCTCCTTCGCTACAAGAAAACCGCAATGCTGTAATTGCGATGGGTTGGCGATTCGATAAGCATTCCGTTATTCTGATCTTCCATCCGCTTTAATTCTTGTGGGGTAAAAATCCAATGCCTACCATTACCCGTCAAAATGTACTCTGCACAGCAATCACACTTACGATTGGGTTCGCGACCATCGTACTGCTCAACGGATGCGAGCAATCCAGTAAGGATACAATTCAAACGGTAAAATCCAATGATGAGTTGAGCCGTGATATTCAAGGGGTAAAATCGCCTGAGACAAGAGAGCCAATGAAAATTCAATACCTTGAAATCGTGACACCGGAAGTCGAATCTTTGTGTCGTCAATACTCAAGCATTTATGATGTTACCTTCAGTGAACCAAATGGCAACTTTGGCGGTGCCCGGACGGCGAATCTGGATGGCGGCGGCCTGATCGGTATTCGCGGACCATTGCGTGACACGGAGAAACCAGTCGTGCGATCGTATTTATTGGTCGATGACATCGAAGCAGCTGTCCAATCTGCTGCTGAGGCGGGAGCCGAGATTGCGATGCCACCCATGGAGATCCCTGAATATGGCCTGTTCGCGATTGTTGTCCACGGTGGTATCGAGTGCGGCTTTTGGCAAAATTAATTGCTGTGTTCCGTTTCAGAAAACGAGGTGATTCGGAAAATTGAACATATCGTTTTCGGTACGCAGGTAATCGATCGCATGTTGCTGATGCCGATTCACCCAATCGACTGGCAAAAACATCATCAGCTGCCAGGGGTTGTAGAACAAATTCCATACTCACCTCAGTAACTTGCCAAAAACAAAAACTATCATCGATGCGTTGCCGTCTGAAAAGCATGACCACTAAATCCCAAGGTTCCCACCTTGCACTCGCTTCGGTAAAAACGAGGGTGAGCAAATTAATGATTTGTATCAAAGCACAAGACCGGCCAACATTGCCCAATAAACACTTGAGTTGAGATAGCATTTCGCCAGAGAGAGGTCGCCGAACTTTTTGACCACAGGGACTAATCACAACGAGGTTACTGGGGTTTTCTTGGAAGATTTTTCGGAGACTTAGTTTCAGATGAGTGATTTTTTCTTTAGCAGGGTTTTCCCCGTTCCTTTCTTTGTTGCGGAGGTGGTAATGTTGGCATGGGCGTTTCTTAATTTTTTAGAAGCTCGTGAATCTTCATCTTGGTCTATCGGACAATGTCGCAATTCGGAAGTGCCATTTTGAGTTCGTCAATCTGTTTTTCACTCACTGAAGTACCGCCGAGATAAAGGTAGCCAATGTTTTTTAGACCTGTCAGAGGAGTTAGGTCACTCACCACAGTATATCTAAGGTCAAGTTCTTCAAGGTTCTGAAGACCATTTGCCAGCGGCGATAGGTCGCTCACCGCGGTTTTGTAGAGCGTAAGCGATTCAAGCTTGTTCAGATCTGTCAGGCCAGTCAGGTTACTAACCTTTGCATCCATGAGCTCAAGGGTTTTAAGGTTCTTCAGATTTGCCAAGGGGGTTAAGTCTCTTACCTGTGTGTTGCCGGCGAGATCAAGAGTTTCGAGATTCTTCATATTAGCCAGCGGCGATAGGTCACTCACTGCAGTTTTCATGAGGTCAAGCGATTTAAGGTTCTTCAGGCCTGCTATACCAGTTAGGTCACTCAACGCAGTATGATTGAGCCGAAGTGTTTCAAGGTTCTCTAAACCCGCCAGAGGAGTTAGGTCACTCACCGCAGTAAAGCTGAGGGTAAGCGATTTAAGGTTCTTCAGATCAGTCAAAGGAGTTAAGTCACCCACCTTAGTGCTACCGTGAAAATCAAGTGTTTCAAGGTTCTTCAGCTTTGCCAGAGGAGTTAAGTCACTCACCGCAGTATCACTGAGTCTAAGTAACTCAAAGTTCTTTAGACCTGACAGAGGAGACAGGTCACTTAACTGAGCGGCATCGTGAGAGAGTGCTTCGAGATTCTTCAGACCTGCCAAGGGAGTTAGGTCAGTAATCCCGGTCCCGTAGAGTTTGAGCGACTCTAAGGCCTTTAGCTCCCTCAGAATTGACAGGTCACCCTTTGGCACTGACGCATGGCTTAGGTCAAGTGAACGCACCCTTTCCCCGAACGCAGAATCGATTGTTTTGTTCCACCAACTGGTTTCAGGCTCTGGATAATTTATCGTGCACCACATCCTGCTGCCAACCCATGACTGGATCGACGCAATCACAATTTTTTCCCTTCGTCGCTGGTCTACTTCCCAGACGCCCCAACTGAGTAGCATCGAAACGAGCGTGACCAAAACAAGCAAGGTCCGTAGACGAAGTTGGAACCAACGACTTTTGGGTTTGTGAAGCTGTTTTTCTGCAGATGACATTTCCATCCAATTAACTTTTCGGTTCATCTCTAATGATGCTATTCTTTAAATCACGCGTTTGTCTTCGTTGTTGTTCCTTCAGATGCTTTTTTTGAGATGAGAAACAGTGGCAACAAGATCGCCGTGGTAAATGCCGCAGAAATCCATTCAGCCATGCCAATCAGGAAGGGCACCAGCCTTTGGCCCTCGCGAGATTTGTCTCGATTGAGCCAGGCATCGTTTTCGACGTAAAGGCAGATCACAGCTGACATCGACACCGCCAAAATGATCGCGAACAAAATCCCAGACAGTATGCGATGCGATCGCAACGCAAATGCAATCGCTCCAAATGCAAGGTAAGGGCCAACCATGATGATGATGACCACCGAACCTACTAATGCGACCGCAAGGAGAGAGGGGCCGGGGTTCTCTACACCCGTCAAAATTATATAAAGAGTCGCAATCGCGGCAATTGACGAAGTAAGCAGAGACAATTTCCAAAACATACGCATAACCGGATAACGCTTGGGTTCACCGGGCCGCGGCGAACAGCATTGATTTCAAAACCCGCGCGACCCGCGGCTCCGTGTGCAACCCGTTGTTATCCAGCATTTGAGCGCCCGCGTGTTACTCCCCTTCGTTTTCCTGCTCGAAGTACTGGATGTCCAACGTTCGGCAATACTCTCGAATGGCTTCTCGATCCTTGACCCATTTCTCTCTGGTTTCCATTTCCATCGTGTGAAACGGTGCAGACATCTTCAACTCGTCCAGTTTGACGTTGAAGAAGTCGGGAATGCATTGGGGAGCATGGCATTGGACGCACTTATTTCTTTCCAAGCGTTTTGGAATAGTTGCGTGAATCGCTCCGGGTTTCCTGCCCGGCGGAGTAGGAAATTCTTTTCCAATGACAAAATAAGGCGAATCAACGTCTGCAATAAGGGGCACGAGTGTTTCTTCCAGATTCTTTGGATCACGCACTTGATCAATCCATGGTGAATGCAAAAACGGATCGGCCATGTGGCACTTCACGCACCCATCTCTGCCAACCACAGCCGGTGGCTGCCACGACTTGTTATACTCTGGCTCATCTGGAGTCGGGAGATCTTGTTTGCCATTAATTTCGTCTTTGATGGAAAGGAAACACGTGGCCCCTGTCTTCATGTTGTGACCAATGACACCCAAGCCGCCATCGCGAAAAAACGTCACGAAGACGACTTCGGGGTTGGGTGAGCCATTTGCTTTGATTCCCTGATAACGTCCCACGCGATTACCCAATTGGTACGGAGCGCCAAAAGCTGCTGGCTTGTCACCGGATCTTAAGTTCTTCCCGATATTTTCTGCTGTGACAATCACTCGCTTTCCATTCTGAGTGATTGGAATCTCGATAGCATCCTCGTAACGAAACTTCGGGAACGGGCCAAGGTGCTTTTCACACTCTCGCGCGTACATGAGTGCTGTACGTGCTGACGCTTCCTCTCGGGCGGCCTGAGCGTTTAGAAAATATGACAAGGACAGTAGTGACACCACGGCCAGGAAGATGAGGCATCTGCTTCGCATTGTGTTTCTCTTTTCTCCGTGCGGGATAACGACAAAGATCACCGAGCCGGAACCAGCGATCATCCATTTCAATACCACGCGCAAGTCCGGCTTCGCGTGCATCCCATTGTTATCCCGCGCCTTCAATGGTTGGCGAATCGTTTACGAACGACCTCTGGAATATCGTCACGAGCAGCCCAGTTTGGCGAGATCTGATCAAGGGCGTATTGTATCCCAGATGCAGAGGATTTACTGGAATAGTCGTCGATTTTCTCCACGAGCGACGAAATCAAATCCGGAACTGTTTCGCTGGCAATAGGGCCAAGTTTTCCAAGTGACATTGCCGCCCAGTACCGAACGGAATCGTCTTCGTGTTTCAGCAGTGATTGAAGCTCAGGAATGATGTATCCAAGCGATTCGCGATCAGAGTTGTTTTCGATTACGACTGGCAATTGTTCGAAAGCACTAAGAATAA
>JAPOIJ010000038.1 GCA_029979005.1 Planctomycetota bacterium
ATCATTCTTGGTTTGATTGCTCCGTTTATCTTGATGTCTTTTATGGCGGCGGTTGGGGCTGTAGCTTTTCGCAATTCTTATCGGGGTGCTCAAACTGCGGTTCTTTGAAAAGCGGCTCTGGAAAACAAGTTTGCAGGAAACTTTGCGGCTCGAGGTGCTGCGTCTAATTTAGATGAATATTTTCGAGCGGTTCGCCAACTTTCGGAGGATGAGGATTTTCGGAATGATTTTTTAAATTTGATTGAAAATCCCGAGCTGACTTCGGTGCGACGTCGAATTGCCTATCCCGCATTGAATGATAGCTTGGCGGAAAAAGAACTCGACTCCGTGAGAGAACGTCTGGAAAGCGATAAGGATGTCCGCAAGATCGAAGGTATCCTGCGATCGAGGCTGACCGACCGAGACAATCAATATCCTTCCAATGTCGATAGTTGGTTCGTTTGTGACCGATGGGGGAATCAGGTCGCTTCTGTATTTGCAGGGCGAAAGATTAATACGACTCGCGGGAAAAATTTTAGTTATCGAAGCTACTTCACAGGCAACTACGATGATCTTGAGATCTCGGCGCCGTCACTTTCGAGGGGGGCAGCCAGCGACGATGATGCTGCATTAAATAATCGAAGAGTAATTTCGCGGGCACACCTTTCTTCGGGTTTTTTGAGTACACAAACGGACGGACTCAAAGTTGCTTTTTCTGTTCCGATTAAAGTGGATGGTGAGGTTGTTGGAATCGTTGCCCTGACCATCAATCTTGGAGATATCGCGGAATTTGATTTGAAAGCGACCGAAGGCAACCGCCCCGAGTCGACCGAGGCTAAGATTGAAACTCATTATATGATGCTCGTGGATACGCGAGGTTCGAGTGTAACCGAGCAGGGAGGCCAGGAAGGATTGATTCTGGAGCATCCGGCCATGGAGCAGGTTTGGCGAAATTCGGATGAACAGGAATTAGATATCGGTTTCGCAAAGGTAATGCTGCTCGACAGTGGTGATCCGTTGTCCCCGAAGAGATTGCTTTATGGAGATTCGAAAACGAGGGATTCTGCACTTGCAGGTGAAGTTTCTTTCGCGGGAAGTCAGGGGGAATATGAATTTGCCGCAATTATTGAGAGGATACCTTTAGGCGACTTGGTGATTGGAACGCGTAAAAGTGAGTTGCCTGATACGGTCAAGGGAATTGAAGTGTGGGCCGTACTAAATTACGAAAACGAATTAACGGTTGTCGCTCAGCTTGCTTCCAAGCTCGCCAACCTTGGTGCGATGGCCGGTTTGGGCGGTTTCGTTTTCGTTATCGCTATGCTGCTATTTGTGAGGCGGCTGTTGGCAGAATCGAGAAGGAAACTGACCAAGTCGTTCGAACCTGAACGGACGGAATATAACCCTACGATTTCGTTGGAACCCAATTTTGACGATTGATTGCGCTTTGGCGGTGACGGCGATCCATCGTTCGTCTATCGTCAAGGTGGAACAGAACGATCGTTTATCGCCCAGAATAGAGGGGCTGGTTAAAGATGGTGCCTATCGCTTAGATTTATACGTCAGAGGCGGGCGTTTGAGTGAATTTGGCCGCATTATCTAAGGCACGTTTATGTCCTTAAATTTTCTTTTTTGAAGTAGGAATATGGATCAACCACGAACACCAATGGTATTTAAATCTCCTGTAATTGATCAGGTTGGAGTGGTGGAGCGGGCGAAGCGGTTTACGTCGCGAAGTATCAAAAGCGAGGCGAAGATGCGGGGACTTGAAATGGTTCTCAGCATGATTGATCTCACGACGCTCGAAGGAATGGATACGGAGGGCAAGGTTAAACAGTTGTGTTACAAAGCGCAGCATCTTCATGACTCAATCGAAGGCTTGCCGAATGTTGCTGCCGTTTGTGTTTATCCCAATTATGTCGGATTGGCGAAACGCAGTCTCGCTGGATCTGGCATTAAAGTTGCGTCGGTTGCGACCGCGTTTCCAAGTGGAAATTCTTCTTTGGAAATAAAGTTGGCGGATGTGTCGATGGCAGTCTCTGAGGGGGCAGATGAGATTGATATGGTGATTTCGCGAGGGCGGTTCCATCGAGGCGATTACAATTTCGTATTCGATGAAATTGCCGCCGTTAAAGCCGCCTGTGGTGAGGCAAGATTAAAAACCATTCTTGAAACTGGTGAATTGGGAACGCTTGATAAAGTACGTCTTGCGAGTGACATCGCAATCTCGGCAGGTGCAGATTTTATTAAGACTTCGACAGGGAAGATCCAGCCGGCCGCGACCATGCCGGTAACGTTGGTCATGCTGGAGGCAATTCGGGATCATTTTCAAAAAACCGGATTGATGGTGGGCATGAAACCTGCTGGGGGAATATCGAAATCCAAGCTTGCACTTCATTACTTAATCATGGTGAAGGAAACGCTTGGTGATGACTGGCTCGATCCCAAGTGGTTTCGGTTTGGTGCCAGTTCCTTAGCGAATGACGTTTTAATGCAGATTGCCAAGCAGCAGACGGGAGCCTATCAAGCGGCTAACTATTTTGCGATAGATTGAGACAAAACTTTTCCGGCTAAACTTTTGGAATCAAATCACTAGCTGGTTTGTGCATCAGCGATTAATTTCGAAGCAGAAAATAATTATGACTCGTAAGAACAGTAAATGGGATTTATCACCGGCCCCCGAGGGCACTGGTCATATCTCTCTGAAAGAACACTACGGCGTATTCATCAATGGTGAATTTCAAACGCCCGACCATGGAAATCGTTTTCAGTCCATTAATCCCGCGACCGGAGAGGTGTTAGCGGAAATTACGGAATCTTCTTCGCAAGAGGTCGAACAGGCAGTCGCGGCAGCCCGTGCTGCTTATGACGGTGAGTGGTCCAAAATGGGAGGAAGAGAACGGGGGAAATATCTGTACCGGCTGGCACGGATGGTGCAGGAGCGATCCCGTGAGTTTGCGGTCATCGAGTCATTGGATGGCGGTAAGCCAATTCGGGAGTCTCGGGATGTGGATGTGCCATTAGCAGCTGCTCATTTGTTTTATTATGCCGGCTGGGCGGACAAGCTGAACTACGCATTCCCCAATCGAATCCCTCGGGCAATCGGTGTCGCCGGCCAAGTTATTCCCTGGAATTTTCCGTTGTTGATGGCGGCCTGGAAAATTGCGCCCGCATTGGCAACCGGAAACACAGTAGTTCTGAAGCCGGCCGAGACAACTTCCCTGACCGCATTGAAGTTGGCAGAGCTAATACAGGAGGCTGGTTTTCCACCCGGTGTTGTCAATATTGTAACCGGGCACGGCGACGTTGGTGCCGCCATTGTCAATCATGAAGATGTTGACAAAGTTGCGTTTACCGGATCGACCGAGGTTGGCAAACTTATTCAAAAATCGATCGCGGGTACTAACAAGCGGTGTACGCTCGAATTAGGCGGTAAAGCGGCAAATATTGTATTTGATGATGCTGCTATCGATCAGGCAGTCGAGGGCATTGTCAATGGGATCTATTTTAACCAGGGGCATGTTTGCTGTGCCGGCAGTCGATTGTTTGTTCAGGAATCCATTCATGACGAACTGATTGAAAAGCTCAAGCATCGTATGGGCACCTTAATCGTTGGTGATCCACTGGATAAGAACACAGACGTCGGAGCGATTAATTCTCAACAACAATTGTCGACAATCGAACAATATATTGAGGTGGGTAAACAAGAGGGCGCGGAGTTTTACCAAACGGATTGTGATTTGCCCTCGGATGGTTTTTGGTGCCGACCAACGCTGTTCACCGACGTTGCTCAGTCGAACCGGATCGCACAGGAAGAAATATTTGGCCCCGTGTTAGCCGTTCAGACTTTCCGGACGGTTGCCGAGGTAATCAAAAAGGCTAACAACACGCCTTATGGCTTATCGGCTGGCGTGTGGACTGATAAGGGTTCGAAGATTTTTAACATGACCTCACAAATGAAAGCGGGGGTCGTTTGGGCGAATACTTACAATTTGTTTGATCCGACCTCGCCATTCGGAGGGTTTAAAGAGAGCGGGTTTGGACGAGAGGGTGGTCTGCATGGCCTCTCTGCCTATCTGGATTTTTGAGTAGCGTCATTCTTAATGGTCACGGAATTGAAAACGGAACAGTTCGTTTAATCGGGTGGAACTACAGTGGAAGAATCAAATAAAAACTCAAGCAAATCAGAACGGCTTGAGGTCTTGAAGACGTATAAAATGTATATCGATGGCAAGTTCCCGCGAACTGAGTCGGCCCGATATTATCAACCCATGGTCAATGGTTTGTCTTTAGGGAACGTCTGCCTCGCGTCTCGAAAAGATGTTCGTAATGCGGTGGTTGCGGCTCGCTCAGCGCAGGCGGCGTGGGCAAGGCGTACAGCTTACAATCGGGCTCAGATTCTTTATCGGATTGGAGAAATGCTGGAGGGGCGATCCCAGCAGTTTCTTGATGAACTGGTCCGGCAGGGAGTCGATAAGGAAACTGCCGAAAAACAGGTCGCTGAGAGTATTGACCGTCTGATTTATTATGCGGGTTGGTGCGATAAATATCAGCAGTTGTTCAGTTCCGTCAATCCAGTGGCATCGTCGCATTTTAATTTTTCTACGCTTGAACCGGTTGGTGTTGTCTTCACGGTTGCTTCCCGGACTTGTCCGCTTTTGGGTCTGGTCTCGTTGATTGCACCGGTAATTGCGTCGGGAAATACGTGCGTCGTTCTCGCCTCGGAGACGTGTCCTTTATCGGCAATTACATTTGCCGAAGTTTTGGCGACATCGGATGTCCCTGGTGGTGTGGTCAATATTTTGACTGGACGAATCGAAGAATTAACCGAACACTTTAGCCGTCATTTAGACGTTAACGCGATTGCCTGCGATCGGCTTGATTCGGAGGTGAATACGAAAATTAAGGAATTCGCGGCAGAAAATATCAAGCGCGTGAAAACTTATCATCAGGATTGGTCAACTGATGCTGCGGCAAGCCCTTATTTCATTCAAGACTTTTGTGAAGTGAAAACGACGTGGCACCCGATTGAACAAATCACAGAATCTGGTGCTTCTTATTGATCTGAGATTTTCGATGAGCCTTGTTGATGCCTATTTGTTGAATACTTGATCCGCGGCCAAATTCTAACGCGTACACCTCTCCAGTAGTTTTTTTTAACATGGCATCCTAAAGCCATTTGCACTACCGATTCATTAGCGACTGGATTTCGGAGTTAAATCCTTGTGTAAGTCCCATCGAATTAATGATGGCTAGTGTGGCCAGGAAGACGAGCACGGCGGCGAACGTGTTCGCGAATACGATTTTTCGCTTTTTCCTATTCGCCTTTTGAATCGCTTCTTGTTCCTTAAGCAAGACGGGTAAATAGTATTTAACGGTCGAAAGAGATTTTGGCTTGGGCATGGTGTCTAATTTAGGTAGGTTTTTGTTTGGGTTGTGTTGGACTGGAGGGTCACGACTAGTGAGACTGTCCGTGCCGAATTCTATTCGGTACCCCGCAACGGGTTAGGCTTGAAAAAGAGCAAGCCTCGTGCCATTGAATAAAACGTGGGTGTTTTAAGAGATCGACAGTCAGAGGTTGCTAAAACACAACCATTGAATGAATGGGCGTTGCATTTTTGCAACGGTTGATTCGTCGTATTGACGCAAGAATTTTGCCAACCCTTTAGTGGTTGATCTTCTTTAAGAATTCAGCCAATGGGAGTGTGTTGGCAACATCCGAGGCGGATAGGCAACCGCGGCGAGCCTGTTTGATGCCGAAACGCATATTTGTTAAACCCTCGGTTCGATGCGCGTCGGTATTAATTATTACGGGGATGCCGTGTGTTTTAGCTGCTAAAAGGTGAATGTCGTTGAGGTCAAGACGGATCGGGTTTGCATTGAGTTCGATCATCTTTCGATTAGCCTTCGCCGCTTGGAAAACGGCATCGATGTCGACGTCGTACGCCTCACGTTTGTTCAAGAGTCGGCCGGTTGGGTGTGCAACCATCGAAACGTACGGGTTTTCGATGGCTCCGATTATTCGATCTGTAATTTGCTGCCGCGGCTGATTTTGTCCGTAGTGGACGCTGGCAATAATGAAATCGCCTTGAGCCAAAACCTCGTCGGGTAGATCCATTCCACCAGCTTCAAGAATGTCGCATTCAATGCCTTTCAGGATAACGAAATCATCGTCGGAGGTAGCATTCAATTGGTCAATTCGTTTCCATTGGTCCAACAACCTCTCCGGTGTCAAGCCATTTGCCATCGAGACTCGCTGGGAGTGATCAGTGATTGCGATATAGGACAGCCCGAGACCTCTCGCCGCGTCCGCCATTTCTTCGATAGAAGCTTTGCCATCGGTCGCGGTGGTGTGCATGTGAAGATCTCCGCGGATGTCAGCGAGTTCGATGAGTTTCGGGAGTTCACTTTTTTCCGCCCAATCCAATTCCCGCCGCGCTTCGCGGATTTCCGGCGGAAAAAAGGGAAGGTCAAGTGACTCGTAGACCTCCAGTTCAGTCTGACCGGCTATTCGGCACTCTTTTGAATCATTCAGATCAAACACACCCCACTCATTCACCTTTAGTCCCATTTGTTTTGCGCGGCCCCGAACGAGTACATTGTGGTCTTTCGAGCCAGTGAAATACTGAAGTGCGGCTCCAAATGATTCAGTGGGTACAACCCGAAGATCAACTTGAAATTCATTTTCGAGACGAACCGACATTTTTGTTTCACCGCGCACAATTACGGAGGTAATATCTTCGAACGTTCCAAAATGATCCATGACGGTTTGGCTGTCATCTGAATCGACCAGTAGATCAAGGTCACCCACGGTTTCTTTGCCTCGCCGGTAGCTTCCTGCGAATTCACATTGACGAATTGCTGAACAGCCGATCATGTGTTCGTTTAGCTGCGTTGCGATTTTATCGGCGTGTGCCCAAAGAATGCGTTCATTCGCCAGAACTGCGATTGAAATCCCTTGCAGGATGGCTTCCTCGGTTTTTGCACCGAATCCGGATAAAAGCCTCACTTGCTGTGCTTCACATGCCGCTTTCAGCTGATCTAAGGATTGAATTCCCAGTTCATTGAAAAGAGCGGCACATTTCTTTGGGCCGAGTTTTGGGACGTTTAATAAATCAAGAACTGTTTTGGGAACTGTTTCTAAGATCTCATCCAGTTGTTTGAGTTTTCCAGTGCTAACGAGTTCGTGGCACTTTTCGGCTACTCCTTTGCCAATGCCATCCAGTTTCGTAAGGTCTTCGCCGGCTTCGATCATACTGGCAATTGGATCGGGTAGTTCTTTGATAATTCGAGAACCATTGCGATAGGCGCGTAGGCGAAACGCATTTGCCCCCGTAAACTCTAACAAGTCGGCTAACTGGGATAGGTTTTTTGAGATTTTTTCGTTGTTCATGTTCGGATGATAACGTTTGATAATTGAGTTGATAAGACGGTGCCTCAGGAGATTCGAGGCGTAGGACAGTGACACTACTATCTAGCGATAATAATCGTTTGTTGGCACTTGGAATGAGTACAGTTTAAAGTGGGCTACTGGTTTTAAAGAAAGACTGTAGTCGAGTTAGTGGAGGCAACCTTTAAAGGGGGGGCCTCGCTGGTATCTCGATTGAAAAGTTTTCGCACTTGAACGATTTAAACGTCAACAATGTTTTGGTGCATTAATTACCGTTGCATGATTCGTTGAGGAAATGTTTTGACTGTTACTCGAGATGGGCTGAAAGAAAAGGAGACCTTAAGACTTGATCGCCGATTGGCAATTTTAGTTTGCATTTTGTCGGTAGTCCTTTGCCTAGGTTATGCATGGTTTCGGAAAGACCTACCAGGGTGGTGGAGACGAAGTGGTGGGGGAATCCCCTACACGTTATTTTTTGTGACTTTCTTTTTTACATTGTCACCCAAACGACGTCTTCTGGAAATTGTCACATGTTTGGCAGTAGGCTGGTCCTGTGCCGCAGAATTTTTGCAACTATGGCAGCCAGAATGGTTGATGGAGTTTCGGGCAACGCCCTTTGGCGCTGCGCTGCTGGGAAGTTCATTTACATGGTCTGACATACCCCCTTATTTTATTGGAGGCGCTCTAGGTTATCTCGTTTTAAGAGTGGTGTTTGGGAGAAATGATCTAAAGTAGGCCAAAATAGACTTCCCCTGTGCTTGTCGTTTTGTATTCCAGTAATCGTTGCAGGTTTGAGGTGTTTGCCTGGGGGAATGAAATCGGTTTCAGGTCGTCTAGGGAAACCAAGTTTTGCTCGTTTGGAAAAAATGGCCGTCTTTCATTGATTTGCTGGGCTAGGCTTTCTCGGTAGAAAAATAATCTGCGTGAGAGAATGGCAAATGAATGATTCAACTCGCAAGAACCGATTGCTGGTAGATTGGAAACTTCAGGGTTCGTTGTGTCTCCGGATTTCGTTTTATTGGCTCCTATGCCAAACAACACTAGTCGCGACGATGCTTGGCTTCCTTGCACTGGAAGCTCAGGCCGATCTGCAGCCGTATGATGGAACGGCTTCACCATGGCGTTTCATTATGCCAGCGATCGTCGGTTCGAGTGTGTTCTTACCGCTTGTGTTGTTGGATAATTTAAGAATGTCAAATCGAATAGCTCAGACTTTAAGTCGATTTCGGAGTAAAGTTAATCAGCTTTACGAACGTCAACAAGTTGAGGGTGCCGTGGATGCTTCGGCTGATTGCGGAGATGAAATGACCGATGTCCATCAGGGGGTTGTTTCATCATAAGGTCGTTTGCCACGTTGTCTTGATGACGGAGACAATTACAAAAAATTATAATTTTAAACGTTCTGCTTAATTCATAAATTTACTGTCAGTGCGTCGATTGAGAGCAACTAAATAAACAAATACTACTTGGAGCTCGTTTGAGTTTTGAGATAAAGGCAAACCGATCGTGAGGTCGGGACGCAAAGCCATGGGTCTCCGGATGAGAGATCGCCAGGTTACCTGAAAATAAAAACAGAATTGTGTGCGATTCGTTCGTCCGCTAGAGGGGCTTCTATGTATTGCTTAAGTAAAAACGTACTCGTTAGCCGCAGTCAGGTTTGGGAATTCCGAATCGGACTAGCGTTAAGACGTCATATTTCTAGCGTTAGCAAATTCTTTAACACATCTCGTGTTACTGATAATTTCATCAATCGCAGCAACGTCTCCAGTGTTCGTCGATTGCGTCGTTGTGGTGTTGCCACGATCGAGTTTGCTCTTGTCGCGCCTTTTATTCTGTTCATCATTTTTGGTGCGGTTGAATTTGCACGCATGATGATGGTCAAGCAGGCTTTGACTAACGCAGCGCGAGAAGGCTGCCGGCACGCGACGTTGGTAACGACCCAATCTTCGGATGACTCTGAATCTTTTGTGCGTGAAATTCTAAAGCCAACGATTGCAAAAAGTAACGACTCAGAAATTGTAACGATAAATATTGAGCCAAGCTTCACGGTAACCCCTGAGTCCGGTGATGAAATCGTCATGGCAATTGAGGTGGCTTGCTCTGATATCACTTGGTTGCCAGAGATGTTCCTTTGTGGAGCGAAAATTCGCGGCTCTGCTTCAATGAGTCGTGAGTGATTGGAGAGACTATGAAAAATTATTCATTTAATCGTTCTCGTAGGAACGTGCGTTTCAAGAGAAACCGGCGAGCAGCTGCGACGGTTGAAACAGCGATGCTAATTCCTTTGCTAATTTTGGTATCGCTTGGCGCGACTGACGTGGCCCAATATATCAATCTTGCTCAGTCAATCACTAATGCAGCTCGACATGGCGCCAGGTTTGCAGCGAAGGATTCAACGCTGACTGTCGGCCAGGTTGAAGACGAAGTTGGGCGTGTATTTGCCGATCTTTTTCCGCAGTGCTCTGAAGAAGATTTTGAAACCGCCTTGGTGATATCTGTGACTAATTTGGACGGTGAACCGGTTAGTTCTGGATCGCTGGATACGATCGACTCGGGCGACCCTCTCTGTGTGCAATTGCAATTTGACTTTGACGCAATTCGCTGGCTAAAAGGCTGGGAATATTTTGGGTTTGAGGTGGTTAGTTCCGAAGCGATTGGGAGGAGAGAGTAAATGTCGAGGATTGGAAAAGCCGTTGCTGGGCGGCCAGGTCAAAGCCAACGTGTGCGTTCGGGCCGAGCTCGTCGAGGTAATGCCGTTGTTTTTGTGGCAATGATGCTACCTGTGATGTGCGGTTTTATTGCTCTGGCAGTAGATTATGGATTTTTGCTTTATATTCGGGCTGATCTGCAACGTTCGGCGGATCACGCCGTTCTGGCTGCGGTGAGAGATTTGGAGCCGAGTGAAGATGGGAGTCAGAATCTCAATAATGTGCGTGCGAAGTTGAGGGAATTTGCTGAGCTAAATGCCGGGCATGGTATTTCAATTTTGGACGAGGATATTCAGATCGGTCGTTTCAATCCTGTCACGGTTTATACGGAATTCGAGCTTCTAAACGATGGGATTTACGATACGGTGGTGCTGACTTTACGGCGAGACGATTTAGCTAACTCATCGGTGTCGCTGTTCTTTGCCAAGCTGTTTGGAAACCAGACAACGGACGTTTCGGTTACCAGTACTGCAGTTTTGCAAAAGGCAAAACTCTTGACTGAAGGCGCCGATATTCTGCCGGTAGGGATTCCGATCTCAGTTTGGGATGTGCAGGCGGAAGAATCGATTTGGTCGATCTACGGTAACGGGAGGATAGAAGATGAATTCGGAAATGAGATCCCCGGGAACTGGGGAACCGTCAACGTCGGTTCTGATAGTAATTCGACGTCGGAATTGGTGGATCAAATTAACGTCGGTCTGAGGCAAGAGGATTTGGATAGTCTCGCCGAAAACGGCAGGATATCAACTAACGAATACATAGATAGTCAGGACCAAATTACGCTTTCCGGTGACCCCGGTTTTTCAGCAGGAATCAAATCCGCTGTGCTTGCGGCGCATGGGGAGAGTAAGTTAGTGCCGTTATTTGATCACCTGGAGGGTTCGGGCGGTAACTTGACTTTTGACATCGTTGGTTGGGGCGTCGTGCAGGTTGTCAATTCGTCTTGGAATGGAAGTAAAAACTCATCAATCACTGTTCGAAAATCGTATTTGTATGACGGGGATTTAAGGCCCCATCCGGATCTAAGCGAAGTTGATAATCTAATTAAGAATGCTTTTACCTCACCGGTGCTTGTTGATTAGTTTTGATTCAACCCCTTCGTCAGTCGCGATTTCGGAGTGTCGCTGACTGGCGTTGGTTGGGGGATCACAAACGGCGGTGATGACGGGAAGATAAACCAATTTTTAAGACAAGTGATAAGGTTCACAAACAGTTTGGCTATTGAATTAGAGTCAAGTTTTATCGCGCTGGTCGAAATTGCCGGTTTCGATGGGTTTTTCAGTATCTGATTCTTTCAGTATTTCTGAGAAATCGTTTTCGAGGCATCTTTTGGTGGATGGCTGAGAGCTTTACGATAAAACAATGATCCGGTATTGTCTGACAATTTTTCTAAGTGCATTCTTGCTGTTCCAGATACAGCCAATGATTGCACGATTTATTTTGCCTTGGTTCGGTGGAACGGCAGCTGTTTGGACGACATGTATGATGTTCTTCCAAACTCTCTTGTTGCTTGGTTATCTTTACGCTCATTTAATGCGGCGCTTCGCTTCTCCGCGGGTTACCTGGTTGTTGCATCTTGGCTTGTTGTTGATTGCTTCCGGAACCGTATCTGTGATACCACCGGACAGTTTGCGACCCACCGGTGATGGAAATCTAACACTTGAAATAATTCGGGTTCTCGGATTCACGATTGGCCTGTCGTTCTTTGTTCTCTCTAGTACGGGGCCGCTGATTCAAGCGTGGCAAGCGTGTTCGCATCAGGGGCAATCCCCCTATCGCCTTTATGCCCTTTCGAATTTAGGGTCGATTTTGGCATTAGTAACCTATCCGTTTCTCGTGGAGAGATATTTGCCGATGGACAGTCAGGCGCTGTTCTGGACGATCGGTTTTTGTTGTTTTTCGATCATTTGTTGTTGGAGCGGATGGCAGACCGTTCATTTGCAAGTTTGGCCTGGGGCTGATGTTGCCAAACTGGTGGAAGAAGATGGAAAGTCGCTCGAACTCTCTCGGCCAAGTTTGATCCTGACCTTGGTCTGGTTCATTCTTGCAGGTACTGCTTCGATCATGTTGTTAGCAACCACCAATTTATTGTGTCAAGAAGTGGCCTCCATCCCCTTTCTGTGGATATTGCCGTTAAGTCTCTATTTGTTGTCTTTTATCATCTGTTTTGACCGGCCGGCAATCTATCGGCGTTTAATTTTTATGCCGTTAGTTGTTGTTGGTTCGGTGATCGCTATTGGCTTGGTGCATCTCGGGCTATTCACTGGTCTGGCGTTTCAAATCATTGCGTTATCTACCGTTTGTTTCTCTGCAAGTATGGTCTGTCACGGCGAGCTCGAACGTTCCAAACCGTCGCCCGATTACCTAACGAGTTTTTATCTTGTGGTTGCTTTTGGTGGCGCTGCTGGAGGAGTTTTCGTCTGTATTCTGGCACCGCAGATTTTTTCAGGGTTTTTAGAATTTCACGTTGGCCTAATCGTAAGTTTACTCGTCGTTCTCTGTGTTCTCATCTTGCCGACAGGAACCCGAGCCGAGACCAATTCTCCAAGTATTAAACTTTTAAAATACGGCTCAGCAATGTCAGTTTTTGTTGTGCTTGCTGTCGTCCTATCGAGCGCTGTGTATTTCCTGGATCCAAGTTATCAGGAAGGGTTAGTTTTCCGAGGTCGAAATGAGTATGGTCTCGTTTCTGTTGTAGAGAAAGATGGTTACCGTCAGTTCATTAACGGACGCGTCGAACACGGCGGACAGAAGGTCGGGACCGGAAAAGAAATGGAGCATATTAGCTATTATGTTCCTGAGAGCGGCGTAGGTGTCGCGTTTGAGGCCAGTCGTGATATTTCCGATGAAAGTCTTAACGTTGCGGTGCTGGGGCTAGGGGCAGGCGCGATGACAACTTGGCTGGAACCGGGTGATCAAATGGTCTTTTTTGAAATTAACCCAATGGTAGTTGATATTGCGGAAAACCATTTTAGTTTCCTAAAAAATTCGGCAGGAGATTCGCGGGTTAAACTTGGTGATGGACGCCTTCAATTGCAGAAGGAGATGGATTCGGGTGATAGTGAACCATACGATCTAATTTTTATTGATGCATTTTCAAGTGATTCCATTCCAATTCATTTACTGACAACTGAATGTTTCGAGCTCTATTTAAATCGACTCAAACCCGGCGGAGTCTTGGTCGCGCATATTACGAATCGATTTATTGATTTACGACCGGTTATTTTAGACCAATCTCGTAGAAACGGATTGACACCAATCTTGGTTGATTACCAATCGCCTGACGGACGTCTGAAAACCCGCTGGGTATTGATGACAAAGAATAAAGATTTTACAAATTCGCAGAAGGTTCAATCATTTGAGCGGGATTGGGCGGAGGGTATTTCACCTGTCCATTGGAACGATGACTATTCGAGTGTGGCGGCGTTGTTAAATTGGTCGGTTGGAGTCGATCTTGAAAAAATGAATGCGGATCTGAAAGACTCGCTGACATCCACCCCGGCTTCCGTAGAGGTCGGTTCTGGAGACAGTAATGAGGCGAACGAATAGTCTTGGCAAATTTAGTGTTGGATTAGGGCATTGCGGTGTTACTCTTGCAAAACAATGATGAAGTGAAAAGTTGATGGCATTGCAGAACAAAGAATTTGAGATCTCAAAATTTCAACGTGGAAAGGTTTTGCGATTCAGTGACAAAATTGCAACTGAAGAGCCTTTGGAAATACGCGTTGTCTTTGGCTCCGCCGGGAAAAGACGGAGTAAAAATGTTTCCATTACGATGAGAACACCAGGAAACGATTCAGAATTGGCTGCCGGTTTTCTATTGTCCGAGGGCATCATTAAATCGCCTAGTGATTTGATTGGATTTGAATCCGATGGTGCAATCCCGGAGGGGGGCGACGTCGGCAATTCGATCTTTGTGGAATTGAGTGAATCTGCGGAATTCGATCCCGCGAAATTTCAGCGACATTTTTATGCAACTTCCAGTTGTGGCGTCTGTGGGAAGGCGAGTTTGGAGACCTTGAGAAACCAAGATGTTAAACCCATCACTGAATCTGTAACGATCGAGCGGGATTTGATTTTTCAGCTGCCTGATTTGTTACGTAAACATCAGGGAGTGTTTGACGTAACGGGTGGTTTGCACGCATCCGGGCTGTTCGATCTTAAGGGGAAGTTTGTAGCTGCGCGGGAAGATGTAGGGCGGCATAACGCAGTGGATAAATTAATCGGGGCACAGATTTTGGCGAAATCCGACCAAACGGGAGAGCTGTGTTTAAGCGGGCATCTTTTGGTTGTCAGTGGTAGAGCCAGTTTTGAATTAATGCAAAAGGCGATTGTCGCGAGAATTCCAATGCTGGTGGCCGTAGGCGCACCGTCCAGTTTGGCCGTCGAACTGGCTAGAGAATTCAATATGATTTTGATCGGCTTTACTTCTGCGGAGCGATTCAATGTTTACGCCGGTGAAGATCAATTAGGTTCAGATTTTTAACTCGGGCGTATCTGGCCGGAGCCATGCACGCGGTAGTTGAAACACGTCAATTGTTCAACACCGACTGGCCCCCGGGCATGCATCTTTCCGGTTGCAATTCCGATTTCGGCCCCCATCCCGAATTCTCCTCCATCGGCAAATTGGGTTGAAGCATTGTGTATCAGAATTGCTGAATCAATTTCTTTTAAAAATTGGGCAGCGGTTTCATCGTTAGCGGTAACGATCGATTCGGTATGGTGGGAGCTGTATTGGTTGATATGTTCAATTGCCTCGGCTACCCCATTGACGAGTTTGATCGAGATGATTGCGTCAAGGTACTCGGTTTTCCAATCGGACTCGTCGGCAGCCAGGCAACCGTCGACGTCTTTGCGGATCAATTCGTCTGCTCGTACTTCACATCCGGCCTGCTGGAGACTTGTGACTAACGCCCGTACATGTTGGACAGGCCAAGATTTGTCGATCAGAAGTGTTTCGGCCGCTCCACAAATACCGGGCCGTCGCATTTTTGAGTTCAAAGCAATTTCAAGAGCCATTTCAAGAGCAGCTTCGCGGTCTACGTAGACGTGGCAAATACCATCGAGGTGGGCGAAAACAGGAACCCGGGATTCGTTTTGGACTCGAGAGACCAAGCTTTTACCTCCGCGGGGAACGAGAACGTCGAGGTTGCTATTCAGACCCTTTAACATCTCACTGACCGCAGCCCGATCAGTGGTGGGAACCAATTGAATGGAGGCGGCGGGGAGATTCGCTGAGCGAAGACCTTCTAGAAGGCAGTTGTGGATTGCTTGAGCGGAATGGTAGGAGTCACTACCGCCTCGAAGAATAACGGCATTTCCGGATTTTAAACAGAGTGCCCCGGCGTCAGCAGTAACATTGGGTCGGCTTTCGTAGATAACTCCGATGACCCCGAGTGGTGTGCGTACACGGTCAATGCGGAGGCCATTGGGACGTTCAGTCGTAGAAATCACTTCACCGACAGGATTGGGAAGATCAGCTATTGCGTTCAAACCTGCTGCAATGTTTTCGATCCTCGTTTCATTTAGTTTTAGTCGATCCAGCATCGCAGACGGCAGATTGGCCTTCTCTGCTGCCTCCTGGTCGCGACGATTCGCAATCAAAATTTGCTCAGATTTTTTTAGGATTGTTGTAGCAGCCGACCGGATGGCCGTTGATTTGGCGAGGTCCTCTGTTGTGGCCAGAATCCTTGCTGAGGCTCGGGCACGCTGGCCCAATTCTTCCATCGTTTGAACAATGTTCATAGCGATCTACTATCTAAAGAGTAAATGATAACACGATTAATGAAAACTTCTTCGACCATCATCTTAAGTTATTTAGACTTGTTCAGTAATCCAGTGGTGATGGGTTTGCGAGCGGAGGGGGGACAAGGAATCGCGCCGAAGGATCTAGATGAGTCCAGTAGACGTGACATAAACTTCATCGCTTGATGAATTTAGGGATTGAGCACAAGGTTGTCACGGTGAATCATCGTCGAGCGAATGGGCTGGCGAAGTAGTTCTCGAATTTCAACGCTTTGAAGCCCCGATATTTCGCGTGCTTCTTTTGAATCATATTCGATCAGTCCGCGGCCTATTTGAGCACCCTCCATATCGGCAATTTCGACGGTGTCCCCGCGTGAGAAATTTCCAGTGACTTGGGTTACTCCTGCGGGTAACAGGCTCTTCCCAGCTCGCAACGCGGCAATTGCTCCGGAATCCACTACAATTAAGCCCGTTGCATCGAGACCGCCCGCGATCCATTTTTTTCGATCGTTGATAGGGTTGTTCGCGGGGGCAAACCATGTCGCACGTGCTCCCTCTGCGATAGCATTGATTGGGTTGTTAGGCTTGCCAGAACCGATGACCATAGTGGTGCCCGACGCCGTCGCAATTTTTGCCGCTTCAATTTTTGTTTTCATTCCTCCTCTGGAATTATGATTGATTGAATCCCCTGCCATATTCTCAATTTCGGAAGTAATGGTGGTGACCTCGTCCAAAAATGTTGCGTTGGGGTTCGAGGTGGGTGGTTCCGAGTAAAGTCCATCGATATCAGATAGCAGGATCAGTAAATCAGCGTTGACCATTGAAGCAACTCTAGCGGCGAGTCGGTCATTGTCTCCGTAACGAATTTCAGCAGTCGCGACTGAATCATTTTCGTTGATGATTGGAATGACTTTTGATTGCAACAATGTGTTAATTGTCGCTCTCGCATTGAGGTAGCGCCGTCGCGTCTCGGTATCTCCAAGGGTAAGTAAGATCTGTCCGCAAGATAGTCGATGTTGGTTGAGTGATTCGTTGTAGGCGCGGCTTAATTCGATTTGTCCAATAGCGGCGGCTGCCTGGCTTTCTTCAAGTTTAAGCTGATCGGGTTTTTGGAGGGAGCCTAATTGGTTTCGTCCGAGTGCAATGGCTCCCGACGAAACAATGAGAACTTCCTTGCCAGATTGGACAAGGCTCGCTACGTCATCGACGAGTGAGTTGAGCCAGGTTTCTCGCAAATTATTGTCTGAATCTACCAGCAGCGCGGAGCCAATTTTGATGACGATTCGTGAGAAGTTATTTAGATTTCGATTCAAAGGGGCGTCCATTCGAGAAAAACACGACGGTGGTCGAATTTATTGCGGCAAATTAACGGTGCATGAACTGCATTATTCTTATATCCTAAAGGGAACATTATTACAGGACTAGTTATGCAAAAACCGAATGCCAATCGTGAGAAAATCATTGAACTGCTTGAGCATGCGGGGGGAGTAACAGAGGAATCGGTAAGAGAGGTTCACAGGCAGACGGGAATAGCCGAAGCCGATATCTGGGGAACCGGTTTGTTTTATACTCTGCTTCGTGAACCGGGGAAGAGGATTCGTTTATGTGACGGCCTGACCTGTCAGATGTTTGGGGCTGATTCTCTGGCAACTGAACTCGCCGCTGCGGGGAAGTCGGTGGAGCGGGTAAGTTGTTTGGGGCAATGCGATTTAGCTCCCGCTTCGCTCGACGAAGATATGGAATTGGTGACTTACGCGAAACACCACACCGCGATTTCTCCACCGAATGACCTGGCTATGAATCTCGCGGGCGACGTCGATTTGAATTACTCGGCGTTGGCAAAAGTCAGAGAGATGAATCCCGAGGATGTCATCGCAGTATTGGAAGCATCCGGTCTTCAGGGACGCGGCGGGGCCGGGTTCCCAGCCCATTTCAAGTGGACTTCGGTTCGCCAGCAAGCTGAAACGGAGCGTTATGTTATTTGCAATGCGGATGAAGCCGAACCGGGGACATTCAAAGATCGTGAGTTGATTCTCCGGCAAAGCCACAAAATGTTAGAGGGGCTTGCAATCGCCGCTTGCGTGATCGAGTCAAATCAAATTTATATTTACATTCGGGGAGAATATACGAACGAATATCGTGCGATCGAACGTGCATTGGAGGAGTCAAAAGACGCACTTAAAGATTTTGAATTTACAATCGTTAAAGGGCATGGTGCTTATATCTGTGGAGAAGAGACAGCTTTGCTGGAATCACTTGAGGGCAAGCGGGGAATGCCCCGGTTGAAGCCGCCCTACCCTACCGAATCCGGTTTTCGAGGTAAGCCGAGTTTGATTCATAACGTTGAGACCATTGCGTGCGTGCCGGCGATTATTCACCGGGGGGGAGAATGGTTCCGGAAGCTCGGTAAAACCGAAGCCGGAAGTAAACTCTATTGTATTTCCGGGCACGTCGTTGCCCCCGGCGTTTATGAGTTGCCGTTGGGTGTGTCGCTCGATGAGTTGGTCGAGGCCGCAGGAGGGTATGTAGGAAATCCAATTGCATTTTCGCCGGGCGGCGCGTCTTCGGGTTTTCTACCCATCTCGGAGCGGGCATTGCCACTAGATTATAAACACCTCGCAGATGCGGGTTCGATGTTGGGAAGCGCGGGGGTGGTGGTGATTAACGATACCGTCGATATGGCAAAGGCGGCCGCCTGGCAATTGGAGTTTTTTGAGCGTGAGAGTTGTGGCCAGTGCGCGCCTTGTCGAATTGGAACGCAGTATATCAGACGGCAAGTGGATCAATTTATCCAGTTGGGGGATCCGGTTTCGTTGGAATTGACGGGCGATGTCGGGTGGGAAATGGAAGAAGGTTCGATTTGCGGACTTGGCATGGTAGCGGCGAAGCCCTTGGAATCGGCGCGAAAACATTTTCCCGATGCTTTTAAAACGAGAGATTGAATTTGTAATCACTAAGATTGAGACGGTTTGTAATTAACTACCATCAAGAATAAGCCAATGAATTATCCGAATCAAAAACGCGTCGAGACGTTTTCAATTGAAATTAATGGCAAATCTTGCCGGGCGATTTCGGGAGAGACGGTTGTCGATGTTGCTCGACGTGAGGGGATCGAAATTCCAACACTTTGTCATGACACCCGACTCGAGCCGGCCGGGGCGTGTCGCGTCTGTTTAGTGGAAGTTGAGGGGCAGCGAAGATTACAACCGGGGTGTGCTTGGAAAGTTCAGCCCGAAATGAAGGTGACAACAGAATCGGATCGGATTGAGAAGCACCGGACGATTCTCTACAGCATGTATATGGCTGATCATCAGTTGGATGAAACTGGTTTGCCCGTAGCGACAGGTAACGGCAACCAGTTGAGAGAACTGTGCAAGACGATTGATCCATTACCACTTGAGCCTGTGAAAGCTCCTCGCGCAGGTCGTCCAGAGGACGTAAATCCATATATTGAATTTAATCCGGAACTTTGCATTCTATGTGCCCGGTGCACGCGTTATTGCGATGAGGTTGAAGCAGTTAACGCGATTACCTTATCCAATCGTGGTGGTGAGACGACGATTGCCACCGCTGGTAATCGTGGGCTTCTTGACACTACCTGCGAGCTGTGTGGCGGTTGCATTGCGACCTGCCCAACGGGAGCTTTGATTGAGAAGAAAGCACCTGTGAATCTTGTAACGCTTGAGACCGAAGTGACTCGTTCGACGTGTAATTTTTGTGGAGTTGGCTGTCAGCTTGATCTGCATACGCACAATGATCGAGTTGTGAAAATTACGAGTCCGGAACCGGGGGAGACGTTAAATGACGGTAATCTCTGTGTGAAAGGGAGGTTTGCCTATGATTTCATTCATCACGAAGATCGGATTACAACGCCTTTAGTACGCGGAGCCGACGGGGAATTGCATCCTGCTACCTGGGAGGAAGCGTTAACAGCAGTTGCCAGCGGTTTAAATGCGGTAAAGGAAAAGCATGGAGCAGATTCGCTTGGCTTCATTTCATCTTCGCGGTGTACCGGAGAAGAAAATTACCTTATGCAGAAATTGTCGAGAGCTGTTTTTGGGACTAACAACGTCCATCAATGTGCAGCCACCTGACATGCTCCCACCGTCGCCGGTCTGGTGACAATGTTCGGAGCGGGGGCTATGACGAATTCGATCGATGAAATACGTGACTCCGAGTTAATGTTTGTAATCGGTTCCAATACGACCGAGGCACACCCGATCATAGCGATGGAAATGAAGCGGGCACGGCAGAAAGGTGCGAAATTAATTGTTGCGGATCCTCGTGAAATCTGGTTGGCAGAGATGGCGGATTTGCATCTGCAATTGAAACCCGGGACGGATGTTTGGCTGTTGTCAGCAATGGCGCACGTGATTATTGCTGAAGGTCTCCATGATCGCGATTTTATTGAAGCCAATACGGTTGGTTTTGATGCGATGGCGGAAAAAGTGGCGAAGTACAATCCCGAAAAGGCAGAGGAAATTACGGGAGTTCCCGCAGACGACATTCGCCTGGCAGCGCGTCTTTACGCAAGTACAAAACATGCCGGCATCTACTACACTCTGGGGATTACCGAGCATACGCACGGCACCGATAACGTTTATTGTTTGGCGAATCTAGTGCTAATGACGGGGCATCTAGGTGTTCGTTCGGCGGGGATGAACCCATTGAGGGGGCAAAACAACGTCCAGGGTGCCAATGATGCAGGAGCGACTCCCATCTTTTATCCGGGGTATCAACCCGTTACGGATTCTGAGGTTCGAGAGAAATTTGAGAGTGCCTGGGGTGTAGAGTTGTCGCCAAATAACGGCATGAATCTCAATGTCATGATGAAGGAAATGGCGGTTGGCAATCTTAAGGCCGTCTATGTGATGGGTGAAGACATTGTGATTTCTGAACCAAATGTTACCAAAGTAGAAGTCGGGTTAAATAATTGCGAATTCGTCGTTTGTCAGGAGATCTTTCACAATGAGACCACGCGGTTTGCCGATGTTATTTTGCCAGGTGCTTGCTTTGCCGAAAAAGATGGAGTTTTTACCAATAGTGATCGTAGGGTGCAGCGAGTTCGCAAGTCAGTGAACCCGCCTGGTGAGGCGCGTGAAGATTGGCAGATCTTGTGTGACGTTGCTCGATCGGCTGGTTACCCAATGCCAGATTATAAAGATGCGGGTGAAGTTTTTACCGAATACGCATCCTTAACACCTAAGATCGCTGGAATTTCTCATCAACGACTGGAGGATAATGTGGCAGGACTCCAGTGGCCATGTCCGGACGAATCACATCCGGGGACGCCAACGCTACACATCGATGGACCCATGATCGGCCGGGCGCCATTTCAGGTGGTTGACTATCGCCCGAGTGCAGAATTGCCTGACAACGAGTACCCACTGGTGCTTTCAACGGGCCGTACACTTTACCATTACAATAGTGCCACCCAGACACGGCGGGATGCAGGACCAGTTGCAAAACAGCGCAGTAATTTTATTGAAATGCATCGTAGTGACGCGAGAAAGTTGGGGCTGGTGCACGGGGAAACGGTTCGCGTATTGTCTCGTCGAGGTGAGGTAGAAGCAGAAGTATGGGTTTCTCCACGTATGCGACCCGGATGTATCTGGATGCCGATGCATTTTTCAGAATCCAGAGCCAATCTCTTAACCAACGATGCTGGGGATCAAGTGACGGGTACGGGTGAATATAAAGTCTGTGCAGTGAGAGTTGAAAAAATCCGGAACGGTTAAGCCGATGGCCAGGTCACTCGTAGATTGTCTTGCCGGCAGTCTCATTTAAATGGATGTTTAGAATTCGAGGAACGAGTGGGTGATTCAGTTTTTCCAAAAATTGAGTTTGCTGGCCAGTTAAGGCCATCACAGCAAGAAGTGTTTGAAATTGCTAAGAAGCAATTGTCTCAAGGACAGCGTCGTCTACATATCGTCGCGCCACCGGGATCCGGCAAGACGGTGCTGGGGCTTTACTTATGGGCGGAGTTGGTGCGCAAGCCGTGTCTTGTTCTATCTCCTAATTCTGCAATTCAATCACAATGGGCCGCTCGCGTCGATCTCTTTAAAATCAATGGCGATCCCGTGGCCGATGTTTCTACTGATCCGCGAAAACCTGAATTGCTGACTTCCCTAACCTATCAATCGGTGACGTTGCCCTCACGTGGACTGAGTGAGATTGATCAATCGGGGCTTGAATTATGGCGGAATAAGTTAATCGAAGAAAATCAGGTTGCGACCTTGGAGGAGGCGAATTGGTGGATCGAAGATCTTCGAGAAAAGAACCCGGGTTATTATCAAAAACAGATCAGTGGATTCAAAAAGAAGGTGCGTGACGAAGTCGCCCGCGATGGAGATTCTGTTTCGTTATTGCATCGGTCCAGTCGTGAAACGCTAAGTCGATTGGTTGAGCGTGACGTGGGCTTAATCATTTTGGATGAATGCCATCATCTACTCGGGCATTGGGGGCGGGTTTTGGCCGATGCAATGTCGATGCTTGGCGATCCGATTGTTCTGGGTTTAACTGCGACTCCACCGGATCGAAAGGGGAAAGACGATCGTGACGTTGAGCGGTACGATCAGTTTTTTGGGCCAGTTGATTTTGACGTGCCCGTTCCTGCAGTTGTGAAAGATGGATATTTAGCTCCTTACCAGGACTTGGCCTACTTTGTACGTCCAACCAACAGTGAGTTGCAATTTATTGCAACGGCAGATAAGCAGTTGAGCGAATTAATCGAAGAGGTTTGCGATTGCGATTTTTTAATGAACCGGTCAGAGCGTTTACCTGAAGAGAGTCCCCCCTGCTCTACTCCCGTTCCCATGAATTTACCGGATTGGATTAGAGGGACGCTATCGGAGTTGACCTTGCCTGTTGGTGCGGCGACGAGTTGGGCGAATTTTGAACGGCGTGATCCGGTTTTTTCGCTTGCTGCGAGGCAATTTCTGGTTAGCCGCGGAATGGAATTACCACCCAAGGTGCCTGAACTGGGTGTTGAACAGCTACCGTCGGTTGTACCTCCATTGGAGTACTGGGTTTCTGTATTGGATCGATTCATTCGTTATTTTTTGAGGCGTTCAGGTCAACTTTCGTTACAGGAGGTGGGGGAGAAGCTGACACAGAGTTTGAGAACGCTTGGTTTTCAGGTGACGGAAACAGGCACACGTCCCTGCGTCTCGCCGGTTGGCAGGGTTCTTGCTTATTCGAAAAGTAAGTCTGACGCGTTAGTGCCTATTCTCAAACAGGAAATGGATAATCTGGACAAGCAGTTGCGAGCCGTTGTTATTGCTGATTTCGAAAGGTCTTCCGCAGTCACATCAGAATTAAAAGACTTAATGGATCGTGAAACAGGAGGAGCGATCGCGGCATTTAAATCTGTATTGAGTGACCCAAAGACAGACCTTTTAGATCCGATTCTTTTGACTGGTACGTCAATTTTGATTGACGATGAAATAGAAGAGGCCTTTCTTAAAGACTGTCGCGAATGGCTGGCGAGTCGCGATTTGACGGTTTCATTATCCTCGGAGGAAAAGGCAGGGTTTCGTCAAATTAGTGGTACGGGTTCAGACTGGGCGCCCCGAGTATACGTTGAGATGATCACTAGTTTATTTCAAAAAGGATTGACGCGCTGTTTAATTGGAACTCGGGGGTTATTGGGGGAAGGTTGGGACGCAAACAAAATAAACGTCCTGATTGATTTAACGACCGTCACTACCAAGATGAGTATCAATCAGTTGCGAGGCCGATCCTTTCGGCTTGATCCTGCTTGGGAAGACAAATTGGCAAACAATTGGGATGTTGTGTGTCTAGCACCGGAATTCAATAAAGGGTTTGATGATTACCGACGCTTCAAGGATAAGCATCAGCATCTTTACGGAGTGAGTGATGATGGGGTGATCGAAATGGGAGTTGGACATGTTCATCCAGCTTTTACGGAGGTGAAACCTGAAGGCGTACTCGGAGCCGCGTCGGTAATTAATACCGAGATGTTAATGCGTAGTCGAAACCGGGATCACGTTCGGGAATTGTGGAAGATTGGTCATCCCTATCTTGCTAAGCCGATTAGTGCAATTGAAATAAAAACCTCAAATAGAGAATTTGGGTTTCCTGTCGGAATTAGAAAGAAACAGATTTGGACTGAGGAGTCACTCACGTCTGCGATGGCCGAAGCGGTCATGCTCAGCTTTGTTGAGCTTGGTTATTTTCGATCCGGATTGCGATATCGATTAGGTCAATTGACTGGCGGGTATGTTCGCGTATTTTTAGAGGAATCTAATTCGAATGAGGGGTTGCAGTTTAGCCAGGCGATCAAAGAACTACTCGGGCCGATTGACCGCCCCCGCTATCTAATCCCTCGGCAGGTAAAACGCCGTTACGAAACTTGGTTGTCGAGTCTTCTTCCTGAGTTGCTGGGGCACTACTTTGAAAAGACGAAAACCGAAATAGCGATGTATCATGCTGTCCCCACCGCTTTGGCGAAAAATAAATCTGCTGTGACCGTTTTCCAGAAATACTGGAATCGACACGTTAGTCCCGGTGAGGCAGTTTATGCACATCGAGGAGAAGGCGAGGAGTTGGTGCATCGAGCTCGCAAAAGTAATGGGCAAGTAATCGTTCATGAAAAACGTTTGTTTTTGTAAACAGAGACCGGACTGAAACGGCTTTCGTTGCGTTCTAGGCGACAACAGCTGCAATCTTTTTTTTTCGAGCTCTCTTGTTGTTTCCACCAATAGGGAAGGCGATATGGACAGCAAGTGCTTTATTGGCAATTCAAAAGGGGGGACAAAAACGTCGCGTTGTTGGAAGAGGTGCTGGCATTGATCAAGTTTTGTTCCACACGTCATCCACTGGGGAATCCAGTATTTGTTGAACGTCCTCTATTTAATATGGTACGTTTGAGAAACGGCAATTGGTGGAAATCGACCGGAAACAGGGTTCAAAATGATGATGAATTTTTTCAAGGCGGCGATTAAGCGAGCGAAACAGCAAAGAACACAATCTGGAAATCGCCGGCGTGCTGCCAAGTTAAACAGTTTGAGCTTTCAACACTTAGAATCTCGAAACTTATTGGCCGGCATTTATTTTTCCTCTGGCGAAGTGACAATTGCTGGAGATGCACTGGCGAATGTTGGTGGTTTTTTTGAAGCGAGTGCTGAAACTTATCGAGCGCGCTTGGACGGTTTTCAAGATCAAAGTTTTTCCAAATCAGCTGTATCCAAGGTCATCTTTATTGGGTTTGACGGAGACGATGAGTTCGTTAATGAAACTCCCGTCGAAAGTCTGATTCTTGGCAACGGTGGAAACGATACGCTTATAGGCGGCATTGGAATCGATGTAGTCAATGGTGGTGACGGGGATGATACTATTGTCGGCGATGGCGGTGACGATCGTTTGATAGGCGGGCCAGGCGCAGATGTTATTGAAGGTGGGTTAGGAAATGACCGGGTTTTTGGAGGAGAGGGATTAAATCGGCTGTTTGGGGATGAGGGAGCTGATTTGATCTTTGGCGGTTCGGATGTAGATACAATTTTTGGGGGAGATGGTGCCGATCAAGTATTTCCTCTCGGCGGGGATGATGTTGTCAATTTAGGTGATGGAGGATTGCCCGGAGCTACCGATCCTGCTGACGCTGATTTAGTTCTTGGTGGAACGGGAAACGACGTTCTCTCGGGCGGCTTGGGATTGAATATTTTTTATGGCGGTGACGGCGAAGATCAGGTAACCGGCGGCGACGGCGAAAACCGAATGCACGGCCAAAACGGGAGTGATTCACTGATCAGTGGTGCTGGCAATGATTATTTAGCCGGTCAGTTGGGCGACGATACAATTTCCGGTGGAGATGGCAATGACTATATCATCCCGGGATTTGGCGATGACGTCGTTGATGCTGGCGACGGTGTTGATTATGTCGTTTTTGGTTTTGCGTTTAGCAGATTCAATATCACGTTAAACGGTGATGAATTGGTGGTCGACGATACCCTCGACGTCGAAGGGACTGATCTTGCCAATGCTACGGAGAACTTTCGATTCACAGATGGCGATCGCGTAGCCGAAGCTGACGTGATCGAGCGCGTTACAATAAATCCAATCATTGTCTCTAATACAGATGGCTCGAATACCGCGGAGTTTCTGGGAACGGCGGTAGAAGAAGCAGAGATCAAACGGTTGATCGATGAGATTTATCTGCAAGCTCAAGTGGATGTTGAGTGGCTGGCTCCACAAACTTATAACAATACGTTCGCGAACATCGGTAATGGCGGGACGCGGCCGAACAGCGACCTTACGACAATTGTTAATGCCGGTGATTCTGCAGGGGTTGGCGATTCATCCAGTTTAATTATTGATATGTACTTCGTTGAAATTGCCGCCGGATTTGCTGATACGACGGAAAATACAGCAAACGGCTTGGCCTACGTAGCAAGCAATGGAATCACGATGCATGTTGGTGATAATTTGCCAGGCTTTCTCGGGGGAAGAGATGTAGTGGCTCGAGTAGTCGCTCATGAAATTGGACATAATTTAGGTCTCAATCACGTGTCCGATAGCAACAATCTGATGAATGATGGTTCGGAGCTGAATGCTTCTCAAATAACAACGATCGTCAATAGCTCCTTCACCCAGCCGTTTTAAACGCGTTTTCGATGCCGTCCGTTTTGGGTTAGTCGGAGTTTCTGTTTAACGTGTTGGCTGAGTTAGATTCGGTGTCAAAAAATTCGTCCTCCGGGTCAAACGCCGGGATGGGTATGTTGAGTATTTTCATTTTACCCAAGGCTCGATGGCGGCATTCCGGTTTGATCATGATGGTCATGCCTGGTTTTACATTGAACAACTCAGCATCCAACTCGATTTGTCCGCTGCCCTCGAGTATGTAATAAATCTCAGTTGTTCGTTTGTGGTAGTGAACGCGGGAGTTTTGACTGATTTCAACGAGATGTATAGTCGCAGTTTTTTCCGGCTCTGTCGTGCAAGCTCTTTTTGCGAGGCCACCGGGGCAATTCTGACTTTTCAGTTGTTCGAAGTTTTCAATTTTATATCGTTTTTTAGGCATGATGGTCTCGAGTTAGAGCAACTTGTATTTTTAGATGTTTTGTTGGCTAGAAAATTTCAAACGAGGTTTGCGCTTCGAACGCATGTTTATAATGGGTGATGACCGTCCTTGCTCCTGGAGCCGCACAAAGAACCGCGATGACGTCAAACCGGGTTTGGCATTCCGTTAGATGATACTGCTTTAAATAATGCTTGGCGGCTCGGACGATTCGCGCCTGTTTCGCTATTCCCACAGATTCCGCGGGGATACTGTTTTTGAGCCGACTGCGAGTTTTGACTTCAACAAAGACGATCGTGTTTCGATCGACGGCAACTAAGTCAATCTCACCAGAGCGAACTAAGAACCGTTGAGAAGTAATATAATACCCCTGTTTCAATAGATGTCTTGCAGCAAGACGCTCACCGTAGAATCCGAGGGGAGTGTAGATGAAACAGCGGTCAAAGACGCGCGTAACCGGCTCGAAAAAAATAATTCGGAATATCAATCGGCGAAGAAACAAATTCATAAAAAAAGGACTCCATTCAAGCAGTTTCCACTGTTGAACCGAATCCTTGGTTGTTTAAGCCGGATCGACCGATGGATGGGTCGAATTAGGGTGTATTATCTTTTCCAGCAGTGGGTTGTTCGCCTTCAGCTTTCTTTGGTTCTTCAGTAGCTGGTTTCTCTTCTGCTGGTTTCTCTTCTGCTGGTTTCTCTTCTGCTGGTTTCTCTTCTGCTGGTTTCTCTTCTGCTGGTTTCTCTTCTGCTGGTTTCTCTAGATTTTTTGGCACAAAATCGTTGTTTGGTGCCTCTATCTCTGGTGGGAGATCGATTAAGGGGCGATTGGGGAGCTCTGCCCCCGGGGCTTCGCCTATCTCAACTTTTTCGTAATTTTTAAACTTTTCATAGAGCGCTGCGTATCGTTTGTCTGCGGTTCGTTCGAGTCCTTGCAGAGCTAAATTAGAGAATGCGGAATCGTTTGCTTCGGCAATCAGCGTTTCGTAATTCTTGTTTGCAGCGGGCAGATCTCCGAGTGTCTCAAGGCAATAAGCGAGAGAATAAAGTGAACGAAGGTGCAGCATCGAAGTCTTGTTGGCCTGCGGGGCGTTAACTATTTTTTGAAAATCGTCGCGGGCCTTTTCCAAAAGTTGCTGAGCCGCAACCTTGTCAACCATCATTTCTGTTACGCCGTTTTGCAGTCGGTTGTCGGCAGACATTTGCATCGCCCATAGGCCTGCTTTGGTGTCGCCGTACTCGTCCGAAACAATATCAAGGGCGTTGAAGTCTCCCGAAACGTAAGACATTGAAGATGCCTGAGCGAGTGCCCGCCACTCCCCTTCTGACTTTGCAAGACTACTGTTAATTAAGAAAACGATGGCAATAAAACCGAGGGTTCCTGCGATCATCACTAGAACGATGGTCGTGATGTGCGGTTTGATATTCTCGTAGAATTGCTCGGCTGCTGTCAGTTCTTCGACTTCTTCAACCGGTGGTTTTCCAAATTTTCTTTTATTTTTCTTGGCCATTGGGGCTGGTCGCCTGTCTCGTGGATGGGTCGGAATTCGACCGCATGCTTTTGGGGAAAATTTTCAAAAACGCAGTATACGGGCGTTTTGAACTGATGGTCAATAGCGACCCGGCATCTCCCGCCCCCCTCATCTAAAGAGAGATCGCGCGTTACATTAGCGTGGGCGCGACAAAAAGCTCGGTTTCGGCTTGTTAGGCGGGGATTGAAGTTAATTCCATGTGCTTTTCACTGCCGTTGTGGGCTTGGTAACTAGAAAACCTGAATCTATTTGAATTTTAATGAGTGGACTGAATCCCGATCAGTATGAAGCCGTAAATACCCTATCTGGCCCACTTTTGGTCCTGGCAGGTGCCGGAACGGGAAAGACGCGAGTAATTACCTTTCGTATTGCAAAACTGATTAAATCCGGTGTGCCGGGGGAACGCATTCTTGGAATGACGTTCACGAATAAAGCGGCTAACGAGATGAAAGAGCGACTGGGTAAGATGCTGGGTGTAAGCATGGGAAAGTCTTACTCCGCCAAGAAAAATGGGAAGGATGAAGTTGATCATACCCCTACTATTTCGACCTTTCATTCCCTTTGTGTCCGGATCCTACGGCGGCAAATTGAGCCACTTGGCTATCCGCTCAAATTCGCGATCTACAACCGCGGCGACCAGGAAGGATTAGCGAGAAATGTACTTCGGGAAATAAACGTTTCGGATAAACTGCTCGCGCCGAATCAATTGCTCTACTGGATTGGGCATTGGAAGTGCAAGTCTATGAGCCCGGCCCAGGCAGAGGTTGCCAGTGAAACAGATGCACAGCATCTCGCAGCGATTGGTTACAAGCGATATCAGCGGCAATTAAAGTTGATGGGAGCCGTTGATTTTGATGATCTGTTGTTGTTGACCGAAAAGCTGTTCAACGAACATGAATCAGTTCGCGCAGCCGAGGCGGCGCGGTTTGATCATATTCTTGTCGACGAATATCAAGATACCAACACGAGTCAGTATCGGATCGTCAAAGCGTTGGCCGAACATCGCAATCTTTGCGTCGTTGGCGATGATGATCAGTCGATTTACGGATGGAGGGGGGCCGAGGTTGAGCATATTTTGAGTTTTAATCGTGACTGGCCCGATGCAAAGGTTGTTCGTCTGGAAGATAATTACCGCTCCACGGAGGCAATTATCGAGGTTGCTAACACACTGATTAAGTTCAACAAGACAAGGCACGATAAAGTTCTGCGAGCCGCTCGGTCAGGTGGTGAGAAACCCGCAATCCTTCAGTTTCCAAACGAAACGGTCGAGGCTCAGGAAACTGTTCACAGCATTCGAAAACGGCTTGAACAAAAAGGGCGTGAACCTCGTGATTTTGCTATTTTGTTTCGAACCAATGAGCAGCCAAGAATCTTTGAGACCGAACTGCGCAAGGCAAAGCTTCCTTATATCCTAGTTGGAGGGATGTCGTTCTTTGATCGGAAGGAGGTCAAAGATCTGCTGTCTTATTTGCGTTTGCTCGGTGGGGCGCCGGATGAAGTCTCTGTGTTGAGGATCATAAACACACCGCCTCGTGGAATTGGCAAGAAGTCGATCGAGACTTTACTTAAGCACGCAATCGACCATAAAGTTTCGCTTTGGGATCTTGTAACAGGAGCTGAAGAACGACCGGCTCTCAATGCCAAAACGTTGCGAGGTCTGGAAGATCTGGCTTCCCAAATTGAGGAAACGCTTTACCAAACCGGAGACGATTCGCTAGTCGATTTATCGAGAAATCTAATACAAAATATTAGGTATCGAAATGAAATTGATCGGATTTATTCCGAACCCGAAGAGCGAGAGTCGCGTTGGGCGGTGGTGGAACAAATTGTAAATGCACTCAGCGAATACGAACAAACGGCAGCAAAACCTAGACTCGATGACTTTCTCGACAAGCTCTTGCTTGGGGAACAGGATGCGAACGATGAAAAGGAAAAGCAGCTAAAAAAGAATGCCATTGCGTTGATGACAATGCATAGCGCCAAGGGTTTGGAGTTTCCAGAGGTTTATATTGTGGGATTAGAGGAAGGGATTCTGCCCCATCACCGCTCATTGGAAAACGATGCATCGATCGATGAAGAACGGCGGCTCTGTTACGTCGGGGTAACGCGTGCGGAAGAAAGGTTGACTTTGTCAATGTCGCTGACGCGATTGAAGTGGGGAAAGCCGCGCGATACTAAACCGAGTCGATTCCTATATGAACTGACGGGAAAAGCGGATCACCCAAATTATCAGCAACCACGTGGAACTTAGCTATTGCGTTAATGTATTGGGGTTGCCGCTTCTGAGTAAGGTATGCCATCGATATGTCTTTGACTCTGGTTGTTGTGACAGTTTTGCCACTGGGGATCGGCATTTGGCTATATCTCAGTTTCTATGATTGGTTGTGTGGGATTGGGGAAGCATGTGTTACGAGTTAAGATGCTGGGGATACTAATTTTGTTTTTTCCGTTTTTGTTTTGCTCTGCAAACTATGCCACATAAAATGTCGATAGAGCACGTCGTCAGATTTTATTCATAGGCAAGCGTTAGGAATTTTAATCATTCCTGTCAGGTAAAAATCGGAGCTGCATATGGATTCAACAAGACATGGAAACTTATCGGAGACGAAAACCTCCGACGATTTCGAAATTGTCGATGCGGATCCGGATGAATACATTGAAGCAACCAGTCGATATCAACTTGGCGGCGAAATTGGTCGGGGCGGCATGGGGGTGGTTTTTCGAGCCCGTGATCTTGATCTGAATCGGGATGTCGCAGTTAAGCTGCTAAGTTGTGGCCATGGTACTTCTGATAAAGCGGTCAAAGCCTTTATTCAGGAGGCTAAGATCATGGGGAGGTTGCAGCATCCGGGAGTCGTCCGCATATACGAGTTTGGGAGAACCGCGGGTGGCCGACCCTTTCACGTCATGAAGCTCGTTGAGGGAGAGACGCTCGGCTCGCTAATAAGAGAACGCAGGAATCGAGAGAATCCAGATGCTCGATTACTGCGGGTTTTTTCTTATGTCTGTCAGGTGATGGCCTACACCCACTCCCAGCATTTTATTCATCTAGACCTTAAGCCGGCTAATATCATGGTTGGTGAATTTGGCGAAGTGCACCTTATGGACTGGGGGCTCGCTCGGTCCGTTGATTCAGAGGATGTGTCTCACCCGTCGGCGACGGGATTTTTGGTAACTGATAACCCGGAGCAAACCACAGTTGAGAACGGACGCGTCCATGGTACGCTTCCTTACATGGCACCGGAGCAAGCCAATGGAGAACGCGTCAACAAGCGAACAGACGTGTTTTGTTTAGGAGCAATCCTGTGCGAAATTCTTACCGGTCATCCACCCTATTTAGGAGAGTGCGCGGTGGAGGTCTTGCAGTTAGCGAAAGACGCCAATCTGGCCGATGCGTATGCTCGGCTGGACCGTTCAGTCTATGACAAAGCACTCATTCGGCTGGCGAAATTATGTCTTCAGCCAAATCCGACCGATCGACCATGGGACGCAGCGATTTTGGCAAAAGAAATGGCGATTTATAGTGACTCGGCGCTAGACCGTTTGAAAAACGATATTAGTCAGTTTTTCGAATTGTCGCTTGATCTGTTTTGTATTGCCGGTTTCGACGGATATTTTCGCCGGATCAATGGTAACTTTAATCGGGTGCTAGGTTATACCGAGCGCGAATTGCTGGCCCGGCCATTTTTAGATTTTGTGCATCCGGATGATCGAGAGATGACAAAAGAGGCGATGGCGAAACTGGAGTTTGGTGAGCCGGTATTTGGGTTTACCAACCGTTACATCACGAAGACGCAAGAGGTGATTGAGTTCGACTGGACTGCAAAGTCAGTGGTTGAGAAACAGTTGGTGTTTGCGGTAGCTCGCCGCGCAAAATAGTCAGTGTTGTTTTTTGCCGGTTTTATTTGGCGAGCGCTTGAGTGATTGCTTTCGCGACCTCTTTGCCCAGCACCTGCGACCCTTCTGCGGAGAAATGAACATTGGCTGGACGTTGAATTTCCTTGAGTCGGTCTAACGAGAAAGAATAAAGATCGTTAACTTCAATGCCGTTTTCCCGGGCAATTTTCATTGCAATTTCGTTGTAGATCGGCGGCGACGTTTCTTCTCGTAATGGTCTTGCGCCGGCAGGGACAGGCGTTGTTGTGCAAAGAATCAACCGGGCGTTTGTCTTTTTTAGCTTTCCCACAATCTCTGTTAATTGCCGTTGGTATTCCTCCGGATTAGTTTGCAGGGGATCGGTTGCAATGTTTGAATTTTTCCCGGTTTCAGCATCAACATGCTTTAGATCATGCAGTCCAAAATTAAAATGAATGACGTCCCAGTTTCCACCATCAATCTTTAGCCAACGGTCAATGTTGGCAATCCCGTTGTCGGTGCCGGCGCAGTTCTCAGGCTTTTTTTCGTTTTGCATTGGCCGGATTACAACGGCGTCATTTGCCAATAGTCTCTGGACTGTAGGTGTGTAGCCAATTGAAATGGAATCTCCCAGCAACAGCACACGCGCCTTTTGTTTTCGGGCTGCATCGACATCGTCGCTTAACAGCTGGAGCATTGCTTCTCCCAGTGCGTTGCCAAGTAGAAAGTAGCTTTCTGCGTTACCATACCAGTGGTGTCCGTGACCTTGATTTGGTGAATTTTCGGGTAAGCGAGCAAACTCACTTGTTTTCACATAGGCAACATTTTTGATTCCTTTGGCAGCAACGGCCGCCTGAGCATTACGAAATTTTTTCATGCTCCCATCCGCTTTTGGACCCCCGTTGCCTAGTTCGCCAAAAACAAAAGGCATATCTGGGACGCCAACTTGTTTACGAATATCAGAAATGAAATTTACTAAATTGTCGGTGTATTCATTGATTGCGTCTTGGTCGCACATGTCGTTCCAACCTTGCTGCCAAACAAATCCGGAGATGACAAGATCGTGGTTTTTAAGTGCGGGGATTTTGTTAGACGCGTTTTCCATCGCCTCTCCGAGCTGTTCCAGCATTCGGATGTAAAACGGACCGACCTCCCCGCCGGAGCTTGGCGGGCGGAAGGCCGTCATAAGACTCTTTCCTCCCCATGCGGTTTTAATAATTAGGATCGGGCTGTTGAACGCATCGCCAACCACGTGTCCAAATTGCATTTCTGGGCCAAAATGATGGGGCTCACCACCATATGCTGCGAATCCGATTGAAATTCCACCCGTTTTTAGTTCGTTGTCGGTTCGATACCAGCAAAATGCGTCGTCTCGCACCCGCCAGCTGCCGTCAGGATTAAGAAGGTGTGCCATTCGTAGTTGGTTTTCCGGGGATCGCATCACTGTGGTCAGGATGCCTTTCCCGCCGTTGTAGTATTCGGGGTGATCCAAATCGACGACGGCATGGCCTTGCATATTTGATTGGCCAGCAAGAATGAACACCCGTGCGATTGGACGTTGACTCGTTTGAGCATCGAGAGCTTCGATAAACTGGCTTGATTGCGTGGAAGCGAAGGTAACCAGGATTAGACTAAGTGTTTTCAGTGGTTGCATGGGCTCAGTATCCTAGGTGCTCTAACCGATGATGGAATGTTAGTGACTCGTAAATACATGCTATCGCAGATTTAAAGACAAAAAAAGCCGCGGGCGTCCTCCGGTCGGATTCAGGCTCTAGCTCACTTCTCTTTAGTTCTAGGGCTTGCTGTTGCGAAGGAATGCTAGCGTCCGCGAGTCCCTTGTTTGCCTAAAGCGCCGTCTCGGAGCACTGTTTTACAGTGACCGATGTTTGACGTTGACCCGTTTTGCGAATGAACGTAATTTCCACACACATATTAATAGTTTAGCGCGCGATTCGCGTCTAAATTGAGTGAAAGCAAGAGCGAGCCAGGGAAGGCGCGATATGACATTGCGAAATGCATTTAA
>JAPOIJ010000088.1 GCA_029979005.1 Planctomycetota bacterium
AAGTTAAAGCCTGATTCGAAGCAGCCAGCCTAAAACCACCATAATTTGTTTTTCTATCCACTCTATCCTATAGTTTCAGCACGGCCTCTACCCCTTCCACCATTATAAAAGGCATGCCTGATTACCATGAAGTCTTGGCTGACCGAAAACTCGACCGTCCCAATGGTTGCCGGCGCGATCTTAACCTCAATATTTATCGCCTTTTGGGTTCATTCTCGTGAAAATGCAATGCTGAAGGTTGCGCTCGCAGTTGCGATTCTCACGGCGGCGATCGTCACCTGCGAGCGATTGGTCGTTACCCAGCGAGAGGAAGTTACCGATCGAATCTACGCGCTGGCAGACTCCGTCCAACGCAACGATTTCGCCAACACCATGGAATTTTTCAGCGAGGACGACGCCGAAACCCGACGACGTGCAGAAGCCGAAATGCCAAGATACGATTTCCAAAATTGTCGTGTCTTGGGAATTTTAAAGTTTAATATTTCGGAGACCACGCCACCGACCGCCGAAATTCAATTTAATGTTTCCGTCACGGTACGGGTCGACAACGGCGCTGAACCTCTATGGGGCCAACGGCGAATCAAACTAATTTTCGAAAAAAACAAAGAAGGTGTGTGGAAAATCATCGATTATTCACACAGCGACCCTCGATCTGGAATAACTCTTTAACAGGGCAACAGGATTAATGACCATGGCCGATTTTTGGTCGGGAGTCTGACTGTATCGGAGCCAGCAACTTAGTTCAGATTTGTAGATTGATTCCATTCGACGAGTTCTCGATAGGTTACCCCTTCGCCGCCAAATAGATCCAGCGACGACCCAACTGTAACATCGACCTTTTGGTGACCAACGGCCGAGACCCGCTGAACATCATCCATCGAAGCGACCCCGCCCGCATAGGTCATCGGAATTTTTCCCCACGCTCCAAGCAAACCTATCAGTTCGACATCCACTCCTTGGGAAAGCCCCTCTACGTCCGCGGCGTGGATCAAAAATTCAGCACAATAGCCAGCAAGTCGGTCAAACGTCTCATGGTTCACTGGCAAATCCGTCAGTGTCTGCCACCGATCCTTAGCTACCATCCAGCCTTGCTCGGTGCGTTTACAGCTCAGATCAATCACCAAACGTGAGGCACCGATTTCACGTTCCAGTTCGATCAGCTTATGCTCTAAAAAATGCCCAACCTCATCGAACAGGCAACTTGTGACAATTACATGGCTCGCTCCACGGTCCAGCCATTGGGCGGCGTTCTCTCGAGTGATGCCGCCACCGAGTTGCAAACCGCCGGGATATTCGGCAAGTGCTGCAATCGCCGCTTCCTCGTTGCCGGGTCCTAGCTGGATTACATGGCCACCATGCAAATCATCAGCTTTATATTTTGCCGCATACCACGCCGCGGTCCGTTCCGAAACAAAATTCACAATCAATTGCTCAACCTCTGCAAGGCGATTGGAACCATCGCTAAGGGTGCTACCCACGATTTGCTTGACGTGGCCTTCATGCAGGTCGATACAGGGACGAAAAATGGTCATGTCGGTATTCTAACCATAAACTTATTGATGCAAAACGACATTAAACCCTATGGTCAATCGAAATCCTCAAAGCGAACACTAACAAATGTACAAAGCACTGAATCAATTTTCTTTTACGCCAGCCAAAATGTTTGCTACAATTTTGCCTTTTAACCGGCGTTCCCTGGAGAGAATTGTGAAAAGTCCTATTCGTTTTATTGCATTACTGATTGCGGTTCTTTTTGTAACGAACAACTCATTCGCCCAAAACCATGACCTCTCTATGATTCCCGAAAACACGACCATCCTTTTCCTTGGCGATTCGATTACCCAAGCCGGGGTTCGCCCCAATGGATACGTTACGCTCTTCAAAAAACATCTTACGGAAAATTATCCTGATAAGAACATCAAGGTCATCGGCGCCGGAATTAGCGGTAATCGAGTTCCGAACCTTCAAAAACGCCTGGATAAAGACGTTCTCGCAAAAAAACCAGATCTAGTATTCATTTATATTGGTATCAATGACGTTTGGCATTCGCAAAGTGGCCGAGGTACTTCGCCCGCCGATTTTGAGTCCGGATTAAAGGAAATCATTGGTAAAATTCAGTCACAGGGTGGGAAAGTTATTCTTTGCACCCCAAGTATGATCGGGGAAAAAACGGACGGATCCAATCCACTCGACCAGATGCTTGAAGATTTTTCAGCAATTAGCCGTCAGGTAGCAAGTGCCACCGGAGCCCAATTGCTTGATCTCCGCAACAATTTTGTGGAACATCTAAAAGAGAACAACCCAAAGAATCTTGAAAAGAACATTTTGACATCCGACGGCGTACATCTTAACGCAGCTGGCAACCAATTTGTTGCCAAACAAATGCTAAAAGGCTTAAGCACGCATGTTACCCACCCGCACGCGTCCTCGGTTATTCGGCATATCGTCCTATTTCAATTTAAAGACTCCGTTCCTCAGAACGAAGTTGACGAAATCTCCGCAGCTTTCAATCAACTCCCCGAAAAAATCGACGTCATCACTTCACTGGAGTCCGGAACTAACGTGAGCCCTGAAAACTTGACTCAGGGTTACACCCATGCATTCATTGTAAGTTTCGCCAACGAAAAAGATCGTGATGCCTATCTCCCCCACCCGGCCCACAAGGCATTTGTCAAACTGATTGACGGTAAACTGGAACAGGTTCTCGTTTTTGACATCAAAACCCAATAACGTTTGGGCCGTGGAAAATTCACTGCTTGCACTTTCATTGAGTGACAAAAATTTAAACCGATTGCGTGACCGAGGCAATTTACGTCGGCAATTAGGCCACTTTTTCATTTCTCCCCCCTCCATCTGAACAGTTTTTTTAATTTCAAGGCGGGTTAACACCGCGTTTCGTGAAAGTTTCTAAAGAAACTACCTACAAACGAACGAAACATAAAAACAGGAATCAGTGTTGCATTGCTAACAAGCCAGCAAAGTGACACAGATACCTTGGGGGGGAATCAATAACCGAACATCTGTTCGGCTAAAAATCAGTACGCACCTTTGACCCGATTGGTGTTTAATGATTGCATTTCTCCTTAGGCGACATCATCGTCACCACGTTTCAAACTGAATGTGAGTTTGCCGATTATAAGGGGCCGATAATTCGACTCCGAGTGATCTTAGGGAAATTGACTGATAGTTTGGTCAAACATGGCCGATGTCGTAACGGGTGGGTAAGTACGGACACGAACTCAACCCCAAAAAGCGATTACTTGTTTATCCCGACCCAGTTGGACGCACCGAGCGGACAAAAGGGATAAGCAGTTACACTGTGAGAGCCAGGGAATTTCCTCTGTCTAGCCTGTGTAGCGAAAGACGATTCAAAGTGTTTATGGAGAGCCTGCGATGAAGGTGTTCACAACTGGACAGGTCGCTAAGATCTGCAAAGTGGCCCCGCGCACGGTCAGCAAATGGTTCGATTCGGGACGCCTCAAAGGCTACCGAATCCCCGGTTCGCAAGACCGTCGTATCCCACGCGAATACCTGATCAAATTCCTCAAAGAGCATGGTATGCCTTTGGGTGATCTCGAAGATGAAGCGATGGCAAAAATTTTGATTGTCGCTCAAGATCAGGTATTAATCGAAAATCTTAAGCGGGAGTTACCTCCCGAGAAATCTTTCAAAGTAGCTGTGGCTGCCAGCGGTTTCGAAGCCGGCATTCAAGCTGAAAGTTTTCACCCTGACTGCATCATCACCGATTTCTCAATCGGTAAAGTAGAGGCGATGCAAATCTGTCAAAATCTGCGTAAGAATCCCGATTTCTCGGAAACGATTCTGATCGCATTGCTGCCAGACGACGGACAGCCAATTTCGTTCGACCGTTCGGCAATCAACGAAACGTTTAAGAAGCCGTTTGATGCGAGCCTGCTCGCTGAACGACTTCGCACACTAATCGGTTCACTAAAGGAACTTGTCTAAACCTTGCCCAAGGTTTGTCGCCGCAGGTTCATTTTGACCAAGTGTGCTCGCCGTCTTTCGCATAAACCGTTGCCTGTTGTCCCACAGGCAACGGTTTTTTTATTGCTTTTTGTACGTTTGGCAATGAAACAATCCAAAAATCCTTGGTCGATGCGACCTGATCGCGTCCATAGATAGATTTGGACAGGATTGTTTGGCTTTCGCCACTGGCTTGGTTTCGCCCGTGTTTTGACCGGTTTGCGGGTGTCAAAGTGCCCATTATTGCGTTATTCTTGTACGCTTAGTTCGGTAAATAAAGGGACAGAAGTTCGTAGCTTAACGTCACACCCCATCGCCCGCGAAAATACATTGAGTTCACTTACACATTTCGACGCTGATGGCCATCCACGCATGGTCGACATCAGTGAAAAAACCGCTACTTGTCGTACGGCGGTGGCGAGCTGCATGGTGGAGATGGCCGCGGAGACGTTAATACTGATCAAAAACGACCAGATTCAAAAAGGCAATGTTTTTGAGGTAGCACGCATTGCTGCAATCATGGCGTCCAAACGAACGCCAGATCTGATCCCGATGTGCCACCCCATCCGAGTTGATTCGGTTGATGTCAGGATTACTGAGGTCTCGGATACACGAATTAAAATCATCGGGACCGTAAAAGCAGTTGAGACAACTGGAACCGAAATGGAGGCGATCACCGCCGTTAGTGTTGGTGCGATGGCGGTCTACGACATGTGTAAGAGCGTCGACAGGGGTATGAAAATTTTGCAGATTCAGTTGGAAGAAAAGTCCGGCGGTAAGAGTGGTCATTTTCTACGACAAGCAGAGTCTGAATAACGGTAGATTAAGTTTCGCTCAGCTCCATAGAGTCGAGCGGGATAATGGATAAGGAACGATTCGTGAGTCAAACAGCCAGCCGACCAAACGACGATATGGTAACGGAAGTTCCACCTTTGTCTGGCAACGCCAACGGTCTTGAATCAGTTTATCTCCCCATCCGTACCGAAATGAGATCGGTCGAGTCGATCTTGCAAAAAGAACTTAGTAACGAAGTACCCTTTGTAGACGAGTTGTTAAAGCACAGCTGGCTCCTTGGCGGCAAACGTATTCGCCCCGCATTTTTACTATTGGCCGGCGCCAGTTGCGGCACGATTAATCCTCCGCATCTGCAAATGGCCGCTGCTTTGGAGATGATTCACACTGCGACGCTAATTCACGATGATATACTTGACGAAGCGTTAACCCGCCGCCATCGGGCGACTGCTAATTCCACATGGGGTAACAAAATCAGCGTTTTGCTTGGCGACTATCTGTTCACGCATTCCTTCCATGTCGCCAGTCTTTCCGAGTCATGTGAAGCGTTGCGAATGCTGGCCGTAGCGAGTAACCGCGTTTGTGAAGGGGAAATGAGACAAAACGCCTGGCAAGGCAAGTTTGATCTCACGGAATCAGAATATTTGCAAATGATCACTGAGAAGACCGCTGAGTTATGCGGTGTAAGTTGTCGGCTCGGCGCTTTCCTTTCCGGTGCTTCGGAGGAACAATGCGACAACTACGAATCTTACGGAAGACGACTTGGTGTTGCGTTTCAGGTAATTGACGATGTCCTTGACCTCGTCGGCAAGCCAAATCAGGTTGGGAAAACACTTGGTACCGATCTAGTCAATCAAAAACCTACCCTACCAGTAATCCATTGCCTCCAAGAGATGGAGCCCGCTGCTCAAAAAGAATTCAAGATGATTCTCGTCGATCCAACTTCAACCTGCGATACCTTAATGCCTTATTTAGAGGTCACCGGTTCGATTCCCTACGCTCGCTCCGTTGCCGAAAATCATGCCAAGGGAGCCATCGAATTTGCAAATTCATTGCCTTCCAGTCCTGCTGCGACCAGTCTGCGTCAACTAGCAGAATTTGTATTGCTTCGCTCGCACTAAGACCATCTAGACCGGATGAACTTCTATTGGTCTCTGTGGCGATGGAAATCGAATCGGGTCGGGATACTGAAAACTCGGCACCTCCGAACTTCTACTAAGATGTTTCCGCCGAAATCTTACTGCTAAACCGAAAATCCGAATTCTCTTGAATGTGAGTCACGACTACCAACGACCACCGGGGGGCGAAATTCTCTAGCGAACTCAATTTCAATGCAGCCGCCAAACTAATCGTCGCTGTCGACATGCAACTGATGCTTGTCAAAAATTGGCCGCACCTCTTCGAGGAAGTCATGGATGTCACGAAATTGTCGATAGACAGATCCAAACCTAATGTACGCCACATCATCAAGCTCAATTAGCTTTTCCATCACCATCTCGCCGATAATCTGGCTTTCGAGTTCAGACTGACCGTTCATGTAAACGCCCTGAATGATTTCGGTAATCACCTGCTCAACGCGATCGGTTGGAATCGGCCGCTTCCAGCAAGCTCGTTCAAGGCCTTGCCTGATTTTTTCCGGTCGGAAGGTTTCGCGAGACCCGTCTTTTTTAACCACGCGAATTTCTAATTCAGCGACCCGCTCGTAGGTCGTAAACCTTTTCTCGCAACTGACGCACATGCGCCGGCGCCGAATAGCAAAACCGTCTTCACCAGGGCGGGAATCGATCACTTTGTCATTGTCAACTTGGCAGTAGGGGCACTTCATTTCAGACCAAATATGAGTTAGGTGTCATAAAGTATCGCAGCGATATCCCCTGATTAGGATTCCTCTAATATACCTCAATTGGTGCCGACAATAAACAAGCCACCTTAATTCCCACGATTTGACGTTTGCCGGTACAATAAAAGAATAGTCGAATTTCAAAATATAAACCGCCGTCCAAAATCGATTTTCGACATCACCCACCAGAACCAGTAGGGCAGGGGCGCCAATTAATGCCGATAGAAGAAAGACACTCAGTAAAGTTCGCGTTCCTCAGTTTACTCGGGCCTTTCACCGCAGTTGGACTAATTCTCGCGGCGATGTTGACTGCCTTTTTCGCGATAGAAAAGCTCAACAACAACCCGACCGTTTGGATTTGTCTCGGGGTGTCGCTCTCCCTTTTATGTTGCTTTTCCTGCTTCTCATGGATCGCCGCAATACGACTAAATCCGTTTGAGTATGATTCAAACCAGATCTATCTCCACCGAGGCATGCTGAACAGCGGATCCCGACCGATCCGTTATCGAGACTTGGAAGAAGTACTTTATTCACAAAACTTAATCGAAAAGATGTTTGGTACCGGTACGATTGTTTTGATGCCAAGAGAAAAGGGACACGCACCGTTCAGACTCAAAGGGGTACCTAATGTTGAGTCGGTTGCCGGAATCCTCGAAAAGCTGAGACTCGTTAAGCAATAATTGCACAGCAGGTCTCGAAATGATCCCAAACGCGGCTCGTTACCGACGCACCAAACCGCAAGGCCACGCTACCGAGGCTTGGGAATATTGTTGAAGCAAGACGACATGCTTAAAAAATCACGAGCACACATCACAACCGTCAAGCAATCGCAATTAGGGATTAGGCGATTGAACAAATCGAGGTTTTAACGTCGCGTTTTGAGGGCGTTCCGGGCAAGCTTCACTTCTGCAACAAATCGCCTTGTATCTTTGACGACAGGCTGGACAGTTCAAAATATGAACTGCGATGCTTTTCTTATATTCGGCATCAGAGATAGTGCCGCTCACAAAAGCAAGCAACTCCGCGTTGACCGCGGCACAATTCACGGCCCCAGCGTCGATTGATACCGCTGTGTGTAAAGGCCGGTTCGGAGTATCCGGCGGAGCGAGCATTGCGGACGCTACCGCGACGATAATTCCAATCGTTAACCCAACTCCCACGATCACAAAACTAATCGATCCACGACCAGATTGACTCGTTTTCGCAGTGTCGAAAATTGTTCCAGGATGACAGGGATCCCAGTTATCGTCTTTAGACTCTCGTTCGTTCATCACCACATCAGAACATATAGAACTACTTTTTCAAAACGCACAGCTACAGTTTGACCATAATTTGAAAAACAAATTGTAATGCAAACCACAACCGGTCAAATGTTCATGAAAAAAAAGTAGTTTATGTAATCGTCTTTACTGAGGAGTGAACCGAGGAATGTATTGATTCCCCGCTAGCGCCGGCAAATTTACAGTCGGCGCCGGTTCGTTTACCTCAGATGCAAGCCGGTCGAGGTCGGTAATTATGACACGGCGCCGAGAGATTCGTAAAAAATTCTCTTTTTGAAGTTGGCCCAGAACAACCGTGACCGTCTCCCGCGTGCTGCCGATGATACACGCCATCTCCTGGTGAGAGAGGCGAATGTTCAATGCGATTCCATCTTCTGTCATCTGCCCATACTTTTCACAGAGTTCAAGTAGAAGATGAATAACGCGTTCTCGATTGGATCGAAACAAGAGGTTGCGGAGGCGTTTTTCGACGCGTTGCCGTCGAGAACCAATCAATTTGGTCACACCCAAGACGATTTCTGGGTACTTCCGAATTACCACTCGAAGGGCTGGTTTGGGCAGAAGAACTAAAGTGGTCTTCTCGGTCGTTTCGACGTACTCGTCGCGTCTTTCGGTCCCCAGAAGCGATAATTCGCCAAAAATCTCACCGGAATCTATAAAGCCAAGGATCGACTGTTTCCCGTCAGGAGTGGCGTGACAAATCTTGACTCGCCCCTGAGCTACAAGAATCACTCCATCTGCCTGATCTTGCGGCAAATAAACCGCTTCGCCCCGCTTCAATTTTCTCATGCGAGACTGGGATTCCAGTTCTGAGATATCTGCGGCAGATAACTGTGAAAACAGGTTGCAATTTTTGATGTACCAGAAACTATCAGCCATCCTACTTCCCCTGACCAAAACTAAAACCATCGGAACGCTTTGGCGCCCCCGTTTTCCAACGACAATCGACTCCCGAGTTGCGACAACAATTAGATGAGCCAAACTGTGTTTTTATTTACGTACTTAATCGATAAAAGAGTCAGATAATTTACAAAATTCGTGTCAGCCCAGTAAAACGCAGGGAACGAACAAATATTATCTACCACGATCACCGAAATTATTACGAATCTCACTTGCCCCCACCGCCGCGTGAACTACCGCCGCGTGGACTACCGCCGCGTGAACTACCGCCGCGTGAACTACCCGATTGCTGAGCTGCTCGCTGTTGGATAGCTTTGATAAAAGCTTGACGCTGCGCATCTGCCTGAGCGGAGGCGCTCGATGAAGAAGAACTAGCTGGCTTGCTGGAGCTACCCGCATTGGAACCTTCAACCGTTTCGCCAGTTTGCGAATCAGTAATCACGATTTTTTCCCCAAACATCGCCCGCAATGTCTGTGCTGTTAGATTCAAATCACCCACATCCGGGATAATTTCAAATTTCTTAGGGACACTAAGATCCGCTCGATCGAGTTCCTCGACTCGCTTCAACACCTCCTGATACAAAAAGTTCGGACCGGTCACTAGAATCTTACTCGTTACCGCGTCGACTCCAATCTTGCCTTTTGGCTTTGCCTGTTCCAAATCTGACGAACCACCTCGGCCGCCTTTACCACCGCCCGCCAACTGTTGCATCATCTTCATCATCTGGGCTGCTTCCTGATTCTGTCCGCCACCCTGCGATTTTTGCCCGTTGTCAAGCAACTCAGCAAGCTGCTGCTCAATAATGTCTTTCAATTCCGTTGGATCCCGATGAATCACATCGATCGTGTAAAACTCACCCAGGGTCTCAGGATTTCTCGGCGGCTCTGCCTTGTCGAGGGTGTCGATTAGATTTGTAATTTCCTCAATGTCATTGCCAGTGGCGCCGCGGACCCAGAGAAGGTTGAACTTCATATCGACTCCGAACGTCACGTCACCCTCAAGCATTCCGCCAACGCTACCTCCGAGGTCACCACCCAGCAATCCGCCAAGCAAGTCTCCCCCGCCACCAAGCATGTTGCTCATCATCCCGCCCATAATGCCGCCGGCACCGCCTCCGCCGCCTCCGCCACTATCAACGAGGCCGTAATACTCTTCCAAAAACCCAAGCATCTCATCAGCACTTCGATAGACTAACTGAAAAAACTGGGGGCCCTGAGTATCCGAAACGGCTCCCAAACGGTTATAGATCTCGGTTTCTAAATCATCCAGAGCGTCAAAATCTTTGGAGTCCAGGACCATTCCGAACTCAGTAAATTTAACCTCAATAGGAGAACCGGGAACTGACTCTTGCTTAGGCGCTGGCAGGTAATCCTGATCCCGAAAAACTCCATCGTTTGGAGCCGATGGGGCGGTTTCCTGAACCGGTGCGAGCAAGCTGGTCGCAATATGATTGGTACCCAGAACCTGATTGGTACCCAGAACCGATGAAATTAAAAACACAGCCTCGTTAGCTGACCGAAACAGATGACTTCCACGATAGCTCCGCCCCTGCGGTTGAGTTGGCTTAAAACTACCGCTCCCGCCAGGCAAATCGAACAACGAAGGTAAATCATCATCTGCGGCTGGCGTGATTATCCGCGAACGTATATCTTTCCGGTCCTCCGGCATAATGATCTTCAGCTTATTCTGCCGACCGTTCATCTGTAGCAAATCCTCAAGCATGGGCAGCAATGAATCTTGCTCACTTTCTGACATCTCAATGATTCGCCGACCCGTGCGAGGGCCAGTGTCAGGCAGAGTCGCATTCATATCCAGCTTCTCGACCATGCGTTTAACGGTGGCAACTTCTTGCGGAGTTCCCTTCACGATGATCTGGTTCAATTCAGACTGTGCGAGCATTACGGGACCCGCGGTGGTTTCTTCTGAATTCATCCCCCACATCTGCTGCAGGATAATAATGACCTCCGTTGGGTCACGTTTTTGCAGCGTAATGATCGCGAAATCCTCGCTATCCTGTTGTGAAAGTGCTGCCAAGTACTCTTTAACCTTGGTGTGAAGGCTGGCCGGTGCCAAAACAGAAATGGCGCCCGATTCCTCGTCCTGATCCATCTTTACTTCCAATCCCTCAAGCATCGTGTCCAAAACATTGAAGGCTAATTTAGGATCAGTCAGAACAGCATAGGTAACCAAATAAGGCTCCTCAAACTCTCCATCACCATCGACAGGCTCTGGAGCCGTGTCCACCAACGCGGCCACATTTTCGAATTTCTCGAGATACTTTTCGGTTCCGTTAATGAAAATTCGATCGCCGAATGGATCGATCGAAATCGCCAACGCGCCGTCGGCATATTCTCGACTGTTTTGATCTGCGTCCATTCCTAACAAGGGACGAACTTGAAGTAAAAAGGAATCAGAATCAACGTGCTTCAACCGATAAGTTTTGATCGTTTCCACACCACCGCTCATACGACTTTGGGACTCCTTAATGATTTTAAGGATCTCTCGCAGACGGCCTCCCGTTTCACGAATACGAATTTGGTTAGCCGCAGGAAATACCGCACAATAATCCTTATTCTCAGAGCTAATCATTGGCCGCAATTGATTGAAAAGCTCATCGGCATTAAGGGTACCCACATCGAATACGCTATAAATCGTTTCAAATTTTCCGCGTTCTTCTAATTCATCAACCGGTACCAGCTCAATTAAGTCATCGGGGAAATTTAAATCCTTCGTTTTCCACAGGACCAACATGTCCCGGTTGCGGATCAGTGTGTACGGCTCTTCCAGCAATAATAGGGCGTGATTCAACTGATCGAGTGCTTCCCGAACCGTGTATTCGGTCTCGTCCTTGATCGTGAATGAGCCTTCGGGATATGAAAAAACTGGTTGCAATGAATAGCCAGCCTGATCGGCAAACCACTCAATAACGCTCTCCCAATCAGATTCTTCAAAGGTGAACCGCACCTTCTTGTTTCCGTCTTCTGCCTGAGTTTTCACCTCAGCTGGTGAATTGGCCGCTGAGGCTGCTGCCGCTGGCTTGGCAACGACGGCTTCTGCGGACGCAGGTTCGCCGCTCGGGGAGGTTGCTTCTTGAACCGCCAAACACTCCGAAGAGAAATTTGCTAAAAATATCGACGAGGCGATGGCTAAAAAGAAGAAATTCTTCATGATTCACGATCTGCTTGAAATGTGTTTGGTTTTAGGTACAAAACCTAGTATTGCTTCGGTTTTGCCGGAAAACAGGAAGGGTTCGCGATACGGTCCGAAGAACTTCCCCTCAACGGCCGAATATTCGGTTTATCACGTCATTATCACGTAAAAACCTAGCAATCCCAGGCAAAACCACCAGTTTACGAACCGGTGCCCTAATGCCTCCTAAACTATTAAACTCACGAAACCAATGAATGTTTCGACAATCGAAAAAATCACGCCATGAAAATTTTGTGCATTGAGACAACTTGCGATGAAACTGCAGCAGCGGTCGTGACAGACGAGCTAAAAGTGCTAGGTAGCGTCGTGTCCTCCCAGGAAAAACTCCACGAAAAATTTAACGGGGTTGTACCCGAAATTGCCGCCCGCGCGCATGTTGAGCGGATTTTACCGGTCATTCATGAGACCTTTGCGAAGTCGAATTTGACGCTTCAAGACCTTGATGCAATTGCCGTCGCCAACACTCCTGGGCTCTCAGGGTCCCTTCTCGTTGGTCTGGTCGCCGCCAAATCGCTCTGTTTAGCCGGAAATTTACCACTGATTGCAATAAACCATCTACACGCTCACGTTTACGCCTGTCAGCTGGATTCCGACCAACCGGTATTTCCCTGTGTTGGCCTAATTGTTAGCGGGGGTCACACTCATCTCTACCAATACGATGACCCGATCAACGCAAAATACCTTGGGGGAACAATCGACGATGCCGCTGGAGAAGCATTCGATAAAGTTGCAAGTATGCTTGGCCTTCCTTACCCCGGCGGACCAGCCATTTCCAAGGCTGCTTTAAACGGCAATTCCAAGGCCTATTCGTTCCCAAGGAGTTTTATTCACGAACCAAGACTTGACTTCAGTTTTAGCGGGCTGAAGACCGCGGTCCGCTACGCGATTGGCGGTCCTGGAAGCAGTGATCTTTCCGGAATTGTGCTTGACGAGCAACAAGTCGCCGATCTGAGCGCCAGTTTTCAACAAGCTGTGGTCGACTGTCTCGTGTCAAAATCGGTCGCCGCACTACAACAGACAGGCTTGAACCACCTTTGCGTCGGTGGGGGCGTGGCAGCCAATCGTGTACTGCGAGAGCAACTGCAATCGAGATGCGAAGCAAATAACCTCCACCTCCACATTGCCCCACTCGAGCTGTGCACAGACAACGCGGTCATGGGGGCAATTGCCGTCGAACGCTACAAAGCCGGCCTCTTTGAAGACCTCGATCTCGATATCAAACCTGGCCTCGTGCGGCACTGATTTTGAATGAACTTTACTAGCCAACCAAACACGATGGATTGCACAAAAGAAGCGTCCGGCTCGAGCCAGGAACTTGGAAGCCTAAACCAATATTGATTGACCGAGGTCGGTTTAAAATTAGCACCCGCGACTTGCAATGTTACTTTAGTTGACAACTTTGAGGCGATTTACAACTTTGTAAACTCCAGGCTCGAGTCTCAACTGGCGGGCTAGTCGGTCGCTTTCTGCTTTACTGCCAACTGAACCACTTAGCGTTGCTGTTCGATTTTTAATCGACACTTTATAACCGCCTGAAACAGCTACATCACTTGGCTGCAAGCCCATCCGCCTCTCAAATCTTCCGGTGACCTGGGCCTCCGAAAGTTTAGGCGCGTCAAAACTAGGACGAACTCGGGATCTCATACTCCTCCGGATCACCTGAACTCCGTTGGAAGCCGCACCAAATCCACCGCGGCCGCCCGCGGCTGTCCCGCCGATGTTAACCTGATTGCTGTTAATATTATTAACGCCGCCTCCAAAACTGGCTCCTTCGGCTAACGGAGAACCGAGTAAAACGCTCCGTCCAATAAATCCCGACTCCTGAATTTGATCAGCAGTCGCCCCGACAAATCCCTGATTTCGGGTGTCACTGAATTCCTCGAATTCGACGGCAGAGCCTAACTCTCCCACGCCTTCCCCCGCTCCAGACACACTTGAGCCGCCAAAAGAACTGGATGTGTCTTGATCGATGTTGGTATCGACTTGTTCGAATTGTCCCGTTGAACCACCCTCATCAGGCCTCGGTTCGCTGCCGCCCTGGCCAAATGCGACTCCACTGGCAAAACAGAGTAAAAAGCAAGCACAAACGAATGACAATTTGAATGAGATAAATTTTGTAGACACTGTTTTCCCCGTGTTGCAGAAAGCCAATGGACCCGCAATCCAACGTGCATTAAAAAGTCAAAAGATTTCGAACATCCAGCGTGGATGTTATCTTCCCATTAAACCCAGCCGAAGCAAAAAGTTACCTAAAATTAAACAAAATCGGCCTATTCTGTTTATCGACCTTCGCGAATCATTAGTCAAAACGATCTCGTCGGGGCGCCCAAACTCGGAAAAACCATGAGTCACTGACTGAATAAAAAGAAAACAGGGCCCCATGGTAAAACTGTACGCAACTTGCAAACTCGCCGTAATCGAAAAAATTGCTTTTCCCCTGTTAGCTCCGAAACAATTTGCCGTTCAGACGGGTTTATAAAGCGGAGAGAGTCGATCAAACTAGTCCAAGGCGCTAATCAGGCGAAGACTCCGCGATAACAGCTAATTAAATCCTAGGAATAACCATGCTTTCCCGTTTGTGCATTTTTCAAAACCGCTGTTTTTTTAAGTCATTTGTAAACGCCAGCATCCTCTTTACCGCAATCTTTGCGCTGACTGCTGCGTCAACGGTTTCCGTTGCCCAGGAAGCGGATCCGGGCAATCGCCCGAGAACTCAGGAATTATTGCCGGAAACCACCGTAGCATTTATTCAAATCGACGACTTCCGCGATATGGTTGGCAAGCTACAGGAGACTTCATTCGGGAAGATGACGCGTGACGAAGCCATCGCGCCGCTCCTCGACGGCCTCTGGGATGAAGCCAGACTCGCTTACAACGACGTTGAAGCTGACATCGGCGTTACGCTTGATGACATTCAAGAACTACCCTCGGGAGAGATGACCTTTGCCATTATCGCACCACGAAGGCAGAGCCCAGAATATATGCTGATCATCGAATTAGACACAGAGTCAGGCGCTGGTGAGCGGATTCTCGAACGGGGACGTGAGGTCATTGCAGCCGAAACAGGTGAGCCAATTACCACCGAAGAGAGCGAAGACGGGATCGAATACGAAACGTTTAATGCAGCGGGTAAGAACTTTAAGTTCTTCGAAAAAGATGGGCTGATGGTTGGCTGTAGCTCAGCAGAAGAACTCGATGCTTTTGTCGATCGCTGGATGGAGCGCGAGGTCGAAAAAGTACGCCCGCTCACATCGAACCGTAAATTCGTGACGATCATGAATCGGTGTTTAGGCAACAACGAAATTGAACCGGAAGCACGTTTCTTTATCGACCCCATTGGATTAGCCCGCAGCGCGACCCGAGGTAATTTTGCTGCTCAGGCCGCCATCAATTTCCTCCCGATCATCGGACTCGATGGGCTGCTTGGAGTCGGCGGAAGTATGCTTTTGTCTGAAGACGATTTCGAATCGGTGGTCCACGGCCACATTCTTCTTTCAAATCCACGAAAGGGAGTCTTGGAGATGTTGGCATTAAAACCAACCGATTACCAACCTGAACCGTGGTTACCTGCCGACACTGCCACGTACATGACTACCAGCTGGGATGTCGATCAACTTCTCGCCGAGTTGTCTAAAATGGTCGACCTTTACCAGAATGGAGAAGGCTTGGTGGACGAGTGGATTGATGGCAACATTAACGAACGCATTCAAATGGATTTAAAAGAAGATGTCCTTGCTCACCTTACCGGGAGAGTAACCTATGCGGAGTGGATTGCCCCGCCAATGGCGCTCAACAGTCAGGTGCAGATGTTTGCGATGGAACTTTCTGATCCTGAAGCGTTTGAAGAGTCGTTTGAGTCGATTATCCAAATCACCACCACACAAAACCGCCGCGGTGATGATGACGAAGGAGACGACGACAACCAGGAAAGCTGGATGTCGGCTTCCGAATATAAAGGATTCAAAACCTGGACCATTTCTCAAGCTACGATGGACCGGCAACAGGAGCGACGCAGCGAAAGAAGAGCCCGATTTCGCGAACAAAATCCGGAAAGAAATTTTCAAGAAGAAGAAAACCCGGAAGTTGAATCGATGAGATTGGAGATGAGACCCCGACCTGCGATGGCTATCGTAGGAAATTACCTGCTCTTTTCATGGTCTTCGCGAAGCATGGACTTTATCGAGCACGCGATCGACACGGCAGACGGGGAGGAAATGCCGATGTCCGAAGATGATAAATTCATGGAAGTTCAACGCAAGATGACGCGACTCCTTCGCAGCGACATGCCCTGTGCAATGACGTATCAAAACCCCGAACACGCGTTCCGAATGCTGTTTGAACTCGCCGGTTCTGAGCAAACTCAGTCGTTTCTTTCATCACAAATTGAAGATAATCCAGTTCTGTCAGGGATCCAATCACGCTTTGCCGAGAATCCACTTCCCGACTTCGAAGAGATGAAAGGCTATTTCCGCCCAACGGGTGGTTTCGTGGTCAGCGACGACACCGGCTATCATTTCCTTGCCTTCAGCATGAAGGCTGAAAACGAAGAAGAATAACTCGGCCTTTCTCAACATCGGCCGCGAATTTCAGTGATCTGGCACTTCCCAACCCTTTGACGTGCGAAGTGTCGGTCTAACCTCTTTTTCTCACGCCTGACACGTCTGTCTCGATGTCGATGTTACCCCCTTTCATTGAGGCTTGGGAACTACTCAAATAATTGGTCGTTTGTGTTGTCAGTATTTTAAATCTATTGATCAGGTGGCCTCGTGAATATTGCGATCCTCGGAGCAGGACGCGTCGGTTTTTCAATTGCTGATTTGCTTTGCCGGATGGAGCATAGCGTAACGGTGGTTGATAGCGATCCCGACAGAGTTGCAAAAATCAACGAGGAATTAGACGTCCGTGCGATCATTGGTTCGGCATCTGACTCAACCACGTTGTTTCAAGCTGAAGTCAACAACGCTGACATCTGTTTGGCAATGACCGGAAAAGATGAAGTCAATATCATCGCCGCCAGCATGGCGAAAAAGCTAGGTGTCCGCCGAGCGGTTGCCCGAGTCTACGCTCCCGTATTTCGAGACCTTAGTAGCTTTGACTACCTCAGCCACTTTGGAATCGACCGGATGCTCTCTCTTGAGCATCTTACAGCGATGGCGCTCGCGAGAGGGATTCGCGAACCTGGCTCAGTCGTTGTTGAACAATTTGCCAGAGGAGGACTGGAAGTCCAGGAGTTCGTGGTTGGTCAGGAAGGAAAATTAACCCGAAATACTCTGCGGGATATTGGAATCTCTTCTAATGTTCGGGTCGGCACGATCCAAAGAGAAAAACGGATGTGGATCGCTTCCGCAGATGATCAACTGTGTATCGGCGACAAGGTGACCGTCTTTTGTAGGCCGGAAGATATGAAATCAGTACGGGCTTTATTTAAAACCGGCTCGAATCCCACCCGGCGAATCGTCATTGCTGGAGGCGGTGAAACCGGATTTCATCTTGCGCGAACACTGGAAAGGGAGAGCTTCAAAGTCACGATTATTGAGCAGGACGAACGGCGCTGCGTCGCACTGGCTAACATGCTCAAGTCAACCTCCGTCATTAACGCCGTTGCAACCGATCCTGAGAACCTCGAAGAACAACGGGTGGGCAATTCAGACATTTTCGTCGCCTGCACCGGCGACGATGAAGATAACCTGATAATGGCAGTTAAATCCAACGAATTGGGCGCGAAACAGGTCATGTGCACCATAGGTCGACCGGAATATGCCAGCGTCACTCAACGACTGGGTATCGATGTCGCAATCAGTTCCCGCGACGTGATGGCAAAGCAAATCTTATCCTACCTCCATCAGGGAGTTGTGATCTCCAGAGTGAAAATGGAGGGCGGCTTGATTAACGTAATCGAAGTCGAAGTCATGGAAGGCTCACCGGCAACCGAGGCAATCCTGGCTGAAATTGGGATACCTGAACGATGCTTAATTGTCGCAATTATACACCTTGACTACGTTCGCGTTCCCGGCGCTAAAGATCGATTAACCGCCAACGACACTGTCGTCCTGATTGCAGAAGACGACGTCGTAGAAGCTGCGCTTTCGCTTTTCTCTGCTTAAGCTTCCCCGCTGATTCAACCGACGACCGAGTCTTCAATCAGCGATTCACCACGCTAAATCACGTTCCCGCGCTGCCTTTTTCCAAATCCAGATCTCTAGGAAACGGGGAATTTAGCCGAGCCAAAATTCGTCTCATTTTGAGTCAGATTTCTCATTACGAAACAAAAACACCGATTTTTTCGAAGTTTTTACGTAAATTTAAGTTCGGCACGCAGTTTGCAAACTCTCCTTACATCCAAAGTAAACAAGGTCACAAAGCGGAGAAATCCGCTTCAAAACTCAACACTCTAAATTGTGAGAATCCAATGAATGCAAAACGAATGTTACTTAACGCTGTAACCATCTGTGTCTTGGCAACTGCTGTGCTACTTTCCCAATCGGTATTGTCAGGCTCCGCCTCTGCAACACCGGGTGACGCCCCTGCTAAAGGAGACAATCTAAGAGAAAGAGTGAAAATCCTTGAATTGCTTCAAGATGAAGATGACAAAGAATTTCTTCTCGTCGACGCATCCTTAAGCGATTTAAACGCGAGAGTCGATGCCAACGAAGCTCGAGCTGGCCGACTTGGAAAACGACTTACCGAAACTGAGGGGCGAGCCGGCAAGATGGCTAAGCAAATCAGTGAAAACCGATCCAGTGCACGAATGATTCGCGCATCCATTGAACGCCTAAAGGCTGACCTTCGTGCCAACGGAATCAAGTTATCCGACTAATAACAACACTTCCTTTTGTATGATTCTTTTTCTGTGAAAATACGGTTTGGCGAGGCTTTGATTCGATGAAAACAACAACGATTGGCATCTTGTTTACCCTGTTAAGTCTGATCACGTACTTCGCCAAACCGATTTTCGTTAGTGAGCCCGGACCAACCATGCTCTCTGACGTTGGAACTAAGATTAAATTGGTTGTCTGCAGTGCCACCAGCGCAAGAAAATCCTCTCTTAGAAATACTGAGCTAGTTAACAACATTGTTAACGGACTCGACGATGACGTTCACGTCATGCTTTTAGTCAACGACCGTGCCGCATTTAAGGAATCTTCCAACAATGGTCGAGTAACTTTTGTCGAAATCCCGAAGGAAAGCGACATTACCATCTGGCCGCAAGATCCTTTTGTTGTCATCAACGACAACGAAAACACTAAATTAATCACACCCGGTCTCTTTACACGCAAAGACGACGAATTGATGGCGACACAATTATCGACCATCCTCGGTGTGGAAGTTGTTCAATCAGACCTCCTTTTTGAAGGAGGCAATATTGTTTGCGGTGAGTCAGAAGCGTTCATCGGATTCGATACGCTTTACGTCAACTCCAAAGTGTTTGAAACCTCGATCGAAGAAATAGAAAAACGATTCTCTCAGCTCTTCGGACGAAAGATTGTCACGATTGGTGATAAAACTCAGGACATTGGCCACATCGACTTGATCATCACCCCGCTTTCCAATAATCGAATTGCCGTTGCCGACAGTCGCTTGGGCGCTGGGATTGCAGAACAAACCCTCACTCAATCGCCTAATCGCATTACTCGATTCGAGCGAAATTGCGAGCGAGGTTTCTTCGGAAACGCATCGATAAACGCTTTAATCGACATGGATGGAAATTCAATCGACTGTCCGGAGGTCGTTGGACAGACCGCGGCTGCGATTAAAGACAGTCGAAAACTCGCAGATTCGCTGGATGCAATTGCAAACCAATTGGCAGAGCGGGGTTACGAGGTCATCCGAATACCCGCATTGATCCCCAACCAGGCAGCCGATTCCGAATCTGTAGGGGACAACAAACCGGCTCATGCCTTCCCATTCATGTCATCCAACAATGTTTTAACGG
>JAPOIJ010000041.1 GCA_029979005.1 Planctomycetota bacterium
AATCGAAACCACTTGAAAGAGGCTGTTTCGAAAAGCGGTTTCAAACGGCTGAAAATCAACGTTACCCGACCGCATTCCAAAGATGACAATTGAGATCGTCGCAAAGGCGATGATGCCAAGGTAGGTTCGGAACTCGAGATCCAGAAATAGTTGTTTTGTTTTTAAACGGACGATCGGGAAAAGCAATAAGAAATTTGCTCCCGCCAAAGTCATGAATAGGATGACCACATACTCAATCGCTCGTCCATTAAGCCCTTGATGAAAGAAATGGCCAAGACTGTCGTTGTACGTGCTAAAACCTCCGGTGGCCATGGTAGCAAAGGCATGGCATATCGAATCAAAGGGCGACATTCCAAGAACAAATAGAATGAACGCGAGGATGATATTGAGCATGACGTACATGCCCGCAAAACGCCATGCCGTGTGCTGCATTCGCGCCCGTGAGCTTTCATAAGTCGGACCCGGCATTTCGGTTCTCATCAATGCTTTACCTGCGGATCCTTGTCCCAGCAAGACCACGAACAGGACGATGATTCCTAAACCGCCAAGAAAATGTGTGCTGGCTCTCCAGAACAAAATACAGTGGGGGACGAGATGAGGATCCTCTAGATCGCAAATCACCGTGGCGCCAGTGGTGCTAAAACCCGACTGGGATTCGAACAGCGAATCTACCAGTCCCATCTTGACCCACTTCAAGCGATAATGGGTCGCTCGATCGGCAGGGGCGGCTGATTCTTCGCCGGGACCAATTAACCATTCATTCCATGGTGATTTTTGCTTCAACCGTGAGAATACTGCGGGTGCAGTGGAGAGTCCCGTAGCTTTGATGAAATCCCGAGTTGATAGGCCGCGGGCGGTTGTGTTGGCAAGTGTTTCAAGGACGATTAAATTTTCGGTGTCCTTCAAACGATCGGAATCTTGGTTTCCGTTGTCCTTCCATTGGTCTGTTTCTTGCCAGGTCTCCCAGACTCTCCAGCGAGACGAGGCAACGACAACGGTGTCGGGTTCATGAAAAACTCGAATCGACGGGCCACGATTGGTGCCGCTAAATATGTAAGGCAGAGCACCCAGCACGCTGGCTAAAACCCAGCTCAGGCCGACGATCGCCATTGCTTCCTTGCGGTAAATTTTTGCATTTCCGGCCGAACGGCCGAATTGCACCATTGCTCCACCTAGAATCCAGCAAATAACCGCACTGTAAACAAGAGCCCAGATGCCATTGCTCTCAAGCTGGTTTGCTTGTACAGCCGCATCGGTATGGGAACCAATGTTGGGATCTGCCCAAATCAAACTGAACAACATAAAAGTGCCGATCAGAATTGTGAGCACGCCAAGCAATTTTGAAAGGATGCGAAAATTCATGAGATCAGTTGTAGGGTCGAAGTACGATTCTGGTTTTTGAAACAGTTATCAAATTTCGACAGCGTATTGAGTTTAAAGTTCCGGATGTGTTTCGATCAACCGATTGGCAGAAATCTTAGCACCAATCAGCAGGCTTGCCGGAAAGCAAAGTAAGTAAACAAACGTCATTGTCTTTTTCGCGGGAGCGTCCTGAATGATGGTTTGTAAATGCATCACAAACATCAAAACAGCTACAAAAGCCGCGTGTGGAAAAAAAGCGAATGGTGCGGTTCGTACAACTAGCCATCCAATCATGGCAGATAATAAACAATTGAAAGCTACCGCTAAACAGAACATTGGAATGGGAATGACCGACCATGGCTCAGATGCCATGATCTTCTCTTGTTCTTCGATCGTTAAGTTCAAGAAATTTACAAAACTAGGAAACAGCAAATAACCAAGTATTAAAAATGTTGAGAAAAGCGACAGCACGGTCATCACGTAACCAGAAGCAACCGTTAGGAAGCTTCGTAGTAACATGGCGGGTGGCAAGGTTGGTTGAGACATGCGGTTTTCTTGAGCAGGTAAAAACCGCATTGTAGGCCAGTTGCTGCAAGGCTTGAACCCGAGTGGACTTTGGCGGTAAGTCCTTGGAGACTATCGCCTTTCGGTTTCCGAAGCCTGCTCTGCAACATTTAACCCCGTTAATTGCTGCTTTTCAAACACGATCATCGCGTCACAGTCTTGAAGATCCGGGCCAAGGGTGACTCCAGTGACAAAGCGTTTCCCATCGGCAAAAAACTTAAGAAAGGATTTTGACTTTGCAATTGTACCGTCGGGCAGTGCTTCCGAGGTCTCAATAACCAATCCATCGTCTCGTGATTCGAGAATTCGCCAGTTGCCTTGAGAACCATCTCGCATTACTTGGCCATCGATCGAAACCATTTCTAAATCGTTTTCGAGTGTGCCGTCTGGTTTGTATTCAACGGCCATGATGGTCGAGAGGAAACTAGAGGCTTTAGCAAGGATTAATTCTTGCTGTTCAGATGGCAATGATGAAATTTTCTTGGTTAGTTTTGCTTCATCGAGAATGGCATTGCCCAGCCAAATCCCCGGTAAGTCATTCGAGGTAGGTTGGGCTTCAACCGCAGGCACCGCCGCTGGAGTTGCGGAGGCGACTTGAGCGTCAGGGGCGGTGGTGGGCGTTGGGCTTGAAGTTACCGATGTTGGTTCAGAGCAGCCTAGTGTTCCAACGATAAAGCCGGCCAGTAGGATGCCAAATAAAATACGTGTCTGTGAAGATCTATCAATCAACATGGTAAACTCCCTTTCACCACGAAATAAGCAATCGCTTTATGGCTGTTTTGTAAATGTGATTTTTGTGCGGGTGCCAGCCATATTGGGCGGCACTAATTTAATGGTCGTTGCGTTGATGAAATTGATTTCGTGTTCTGATTGTTGGCTTTGGATGTCACACAAAACCGTCATCTTATCGGATGATTCATCGTAGGAAATGAATTTCCACGTTCCAATTTTACCCTGATCAATCTCACCCATTTTTGTTGACGTTTCTAACTGCCCATTCCAGCTGAAACGAATCAACATTTTTGGAGGGCCGGGATTGACTGAAAAATCATTCGGATCCAGTGTTGCCGCGGGGTCATCTTCATTGATTCGCTCCATCACGGTATCGGCTTGTTGGATCCCCCAAGTCCCTATGATTTTTGAACGATTAGCATCACTGCAGCCAATTAAAGTGCATGCAAGCACGCTGGCAAAAATTACTTTTAGAAGAACTTCCATTGGAGTTACTTTGAAAAAATAGCTAGGGCGAATTGAATGTTGCGGAAGGAAAATGGTGAAAGTTTACCAATTGTATGGTTTTTTTTGATTGGCAAACAAATAACGGTCGATAAATCCGAAGCATGCACTTTGCATGTTAATTTCATTGGGGGATGAACGAATGATTCGATTTTGCTTGATCTTAACAGGTTTAACCATTTCGGCGATGTCAATTGGTTGCTGCGGTCCGATTGGGTGTGGCGTGGATATCTCAATGGGGCACAACGGGGGTGTTGATTGTGTAGAGCCTGTGTATCGTCCCCTCGATGGTGTTCGGCAGCTTCGCGGGCGCTGGGCCTGTGGCAGCGGTTGTGCTGAAACTTATTATGGTGAATGGCGAAGCACTCCACCTGATGCGCACGACCCTTGCTGTGACCAAGGCTGTGTCGAAAGTCGCAGAATCTATTGGAGCGGCTGCTGGCAACCGGGTGCTTTACTTCGTGGACTCTATGGCGTTCGTTATTGTGATGATTGCGGTTCAGATGTCGGATGTGATTGCGAAGGCGGAATGACCCACCAATACATGGACGAAGAGGTAGTACCCGAGGCGGCTGAGCCAACGGTTGCGATGATGACAGGTGGATGTGACTGCCCCAGTTGCCGCACAGGCAACGCGGTAACCGTAGCGGGATATCCTCAAACCATTCGGCAGTCGGCAGCAGTTTATGCGCCGTCCTCAAGAACCGTTTCGTATCGCAAAGCTGTCCCCGCGAATCAGAGAGTGCGTTAATCAGTCGGCGTTGTCGTCCTGAGTACCCGCCGACCCTCGCGCAATATCAGTTTCTCGCGGCTTCAGGCTCTCTAGCCGGGTGGCCACGAAAGCGGTCGTCGGGCGAGAATGTGCAAGTGGAGATGGTCGACGGATTGTCCTCCGTCTTGTCCGCAGTTCGCAACTACTCGATAGCCAGAACCTTCAATCCCCAGTAATCGTGCCACTTTGGGTACGGTAAGCAACAGGTGCCCCGCGAGCTCCTGGTGGGCTTCGTCGAGCGAATCAACATTCACAATTTCCTGTTTGGGTATTAACAGGACGTGAACCGGTGCTTGCGGAGACGCATCGTGAAACGCGAGACATAAATCGTCTTGGTAGACAATGTCGGCCGGAATCTCGCCGTCGATTATCTTTTTGAAAATCGTTTTTTCTTCGCTCGTCATTTTAATGGTTCCGCAATTGGAAAGTTAAGAGTTCAGGCGTCTTCTTTGCCGGCTTCGTTCAAATCGATGGCTTGGTCTTCGATTAAAATGACGATGCCTCCCCGAATTGGAAGGAGCAAGGTTTGGCTTTCATTAATGTATCCGCCTTCGAGCGGTGTCGCGATAGTTTGTCCGATTCGATTGACAAGTTTTTTTTCGAGAATTTGTTGATTGAGAGAGGCAATTAAATCGGGATCAGCAGTTTCGAGTGGTGATTTGGTAACGGGGCATCGAATGATTTTTGAAAATTCCACGTCGGTAGGTGAAGACATCGAGGATTTACTTTCTCACCCTCAACAGCGGGGTGCTTGGGCAATTAGTAATTAGAAGCAGTTGAATCTATGGGATTACCGCATTCGGGCGTCCTGCCGTAGCCGGTATCGTACTGCCTATCAGATCATAGATTTATTTTTGAGATAAATCAAAGTGGAATAATTCAGAGGCAAAAAGCGTTAGGCTTCTGTTGCATTGAGTGTTTGCTGGGCAACCATCATCCAATCGACTTGTTCATCAAACTCATCTCCTTCATACCGAAGTCTGGTAAGGACAGGGGAGACTGAGCGGCTTGAGATTTGTTCCCGATTCGTTTCCATGCTGACGTCACCATCAAACATCCTTGCGTCATTCAGAATGACCCCCGCGATTGGAATTCCATCACGAAAGCAGGCGGCGGTAATTAAAGCAGAGAGTGACTGGTTAATCACACCGATTGAATTGGGTGCGACGACGATGGTTGGGTATCCGAGATCGTAGGCGACATCGGCGAAATACTCATCGTCACTGATCGGTGACATAAGTCCACCTGCGCCTTCGACAATCACGATATCGCACTCATCGGCCCACGCTGAAATCCCGGATCTCATCAACTCGGTATCGAGCTCGCGTCCTTCGTGTCGGGCGGCCAGATGCGGAGCGAGAGGCGCCTGGAATCGTTGAGGGCAAACGGCTTCCAGTGTCAGTGGGTGCCCTGCGGCTTCCCATAAGGCAACGGCGTCTTCGGAGACGAGTTGTCGTCCGTCAGAAACACATTCGCTGGCAGCGGGTTTATAAACGCCAACGCGATGCCCAGCCGCCACTAAATCCTTGACGATATGGGTCGCAACGTAGGTTTTTCCTACTTCAGTATCCGTGCCGGTGATGAACAATCCGAAGGGTGGTTTCTTTAACATGCCTTAAGACTACCATTGAGGAGATTAACGTCCAGATAGGAAGTCGGAATATCGCGTCTTCTTTCCTGAAGATCAACATTAAAATCAGGTTAGGGAAGCGATCAGAGCAAAGAAAATTTGGACGTTCCGCATTTATGGTTTCTATTCCCCGAGATAAAAACATGAATTCCACTCTCGATATTGCAGTAATTCAGGCCACATGTCGTTCCGACGGGGAAGCGAATCTCAGGGCAACCGTTGGCCAGATTGTGGACGCAGCGGGGGCGGGAGCGAAGCTCATTTGCCTTCAGGAGTTGTTTGCTTCGACTTATTTTTGCCAGTCTGAAAATCATGAGCATTTTGATTTAGCTCAGTCGATCCCCGGAGCGATCACAGATCAGTTGTCGAAACTAGCAAAAGAGCTACAGGTCGTAATTGTTGCGCCGGTGTTCGAGAGGCGGGCTGCCGGTTTGTTTCATAACTCAGCGGTGATCATTGAGTCCGATGGCTCTCTTTTGGGCACCTATCGAAAGATGCATATCCCCGACGATCCTTATTTCTATGAGAAGTTCTATTTCACTCCCGGTGACCTTGGTTTTCAGTGTTTTGAGACGTCGGTTGGAAAAGTTGGCATTTGTATTTGCTGGGATCAGTGGTTTCCCGAAGCCGCTCGCTTGACCGCACTTCAAGGTGCTGAAATTCTTGTTTACCCCACGGCAATCGGATGGCAGGCGGGTGAAAAAGCAGAGTATGGTCAAAGCCAGCTGAATGCGTGGCAAACGATGATGCGATCTCATGCAATTGCCAACGGTGTGTTTGTGGTTGCGCCGAATCGAGTCGGCATCGAAGAGAATATTGAATTTTGGGGATCTTCCTTTGTGGCCGATCCGTACGGTGTCGTTCTCCAAACCGCTTCCGTCGAGCAACCGGAGACCATGATCGTCTCTTGCGATTTGTCATTGGTGGAAACAGCTCGAACGCATTGGCCATTTTTTCGAGATCGTCGAATTGACGCGTATGGTGATCTTTCTAAGCGCTGGCTCAACTGAACTATTTTTGGATTTCTCTTTCAAATTGTCGTGGTGGTTTAAATGACGCAACCTCTTCCATTGACTATGCCTGCTGAGTGGGAGCGACAGTCTGCAGTTTGGCTGAGTTGGCCCCATAATCAAGAGACATGGCCTGAAAATCTGGAACCAGCTCAGCGTGAATTTTTGGATTTGGTGCGCACAATCGCAACAACTGAACAGGTCATGGTCCTGGTCGATTTCGCAGAATGTGATCTGGCGGTGGAGACGATGCGTAGCTGGAATAATGTTACCTGCGTCGACATTCCTACCAACGATGCGTGGGCACGCGATTACGCGCCTACGTTTGCAATTGATTCTCGAGGCGGACTGGTTGCGGTCGATTGGCAATACAACGCCTGGGGAGGCAAATATCCTCCGTACGACCTCGATCAACAGGTTGCGAAACGAGTGGCCGGGTATCTCGGGATTGACTACGTGTCTCCTCCATTTTGCTTCGAAGGTGGCGCGATCGAGGTGAATGATCATGGTGTGCTGCTCAGTACCCGATCATGTGCTCTGAATCCCAATCGCAACCCGGGAATGGATACCGGTCAAGTTGAATCTATCTTGAGGAAGTATCTTGGAGTGAAGGTTTGCCTATGGCTCACTGGAAATGCAATCGAAGGCGATGATACCGATGGACATATCGATCAAATTGCTCGATTTGTGAATCCAACCACAATTGTGGTGGCGGCAGATTGCGGGACCGCTGAGGTTCGGCGCGAGGGTCTTGAGCGGAATCAGAAAGACTTGAAGGAACAACTAGAATTCCATGGATTAGGGCATTACCAAGTGATATCGTTGCCGTTGCCGAGTTCTTTCACATTCTGCGGCCGGGTGATACCGGCGAGTTATTGCAATTTTTTGATTACCAACGAACTCGTCATTGTTCCCCAATTTGGGGTGGAAGAAGACGAACAAGCCTTACAAATTTTAAGTCCTTGGTTTCCGGAAAGGGAAGTTGTGGGATTGGCCTCTAAGAATATTGCGGTTGGTTTGGGCTCGTTTCATTGTCTTTCACAGCAACAGCCAGAGATTCAAAAAAACATTTAAAAAATTCTGTCGCGAACTGAGTGGTCTTGCGTGTATCCTATTTCGAGATTCAGGCGGCTTTCCAGCGGTGGGATGTGATTCCAAGCTATTTTTGGTGAGTCAAATTTTTGAGTAAATCAATTGGCGGGTTCACGCCAAATTAAAAACTTTGTCGGAGGAATTTATGAGAATTTCATACAAATTATGTCTGCCATGTACTGTGATGGCGCTCGCGTTTTTACTTGGGTCAACAGACGTGATGGCCCAGCCTGGCGGTGGTCGTGGCGGACGCGGCGGACGAGGTGGGGGAGAAGACAGTTCGTCTCGCCTGTTGCGAAACGAAGCAGTTCAGAAGGACTTGGAGCTTTCGGACGAGCAAATTGAGCTCATTGAAGGGCTCTCGCAAGGGCGTGGCGGGGATCGTGAGTCAATTATGGCTGAACTCGATGGGCTTTCGGGTGAGGAGCGGATGGAGAAGATACGAGAGATTCGGGATCGCCGAACAGAAGAGATGAAAAAAGAGCTAGACGATATCCTCTTGCCACATCAAATTGAGCGGTTGGAGCAGATTGCCAACCAAGCCTCTGCTCAGGGGGGGGCAAGATCTTTGATTGGCGGAAGTCTGGCCGAAAAACTGGGAATTACAGAAGATCAAAAGGAGAGGCTTCGCTCAAAAGCAGAGGAACTCCAACGAGAAATGAACGAAAAAATTGCGAAACTCCGAGCCGAAATGCAGGATGAGCTTTTAGGTGAACTGACGGCCGATCAACGGGCTCAGTATCGTGAGATGATGGGTGAAGCATTTAAGTTTGAGCGAAGTACACGCGGTGGCCCCGGCGGTGATCGTGGCGGACCGGGTGGTGATCGCGGTGGAATCCGTGGCGGTGATCGTGGCGGACCAGGTGGCGATCGTGGCGGAAGTCGCGGTGGCGACCGTGGCAGTGATTTTTAGTCAACTACGGTCAATCAGATTTGATAGTACAGCAAACGCTCCAGCGACCAATTTCGCTGGAGCGTTTTTTTTGCAATTACCTGATCGCTTATTCGATACTTCTCGAGGTTCAGAAATTAAATTCATCCAAAGTTAAACAAACAGGTGAGTTTTTGGTTTTCCCATGCGCCGTGCTTTAATTCGAATATAAGGTGCAATGAATTGACAGCGATGAGCAAAACTATTGGTCTCTGAATTTGGTTTGGCGTGCATCGGCTCGGTAATATCTTCAATGACCAAGCCCGCCCGGCACATTTCGCCTAACAATTGTTCCCAGCGATGGACGTATTCTAGCGTGCCATCTTCGCGGATTAGATTGGGGTGAGGACTCGGGGGCAGGGGAGTCGAGGCGTAGTAAGGATGCTCAATGCGATACTCCCCCTGGTCGGCGTTCAGCGACGCCTGGAGGCTGGTCGGTTGTTTGTGCTGGCTAATGTAGATGCCGTCAGGGCAGAGGACACGAGCAATTTCTTGATAAACGGGAGCAACATTTTGCACATAGCAGGTGCTAACTGGGTGAATGACAATTTCAAACGAGTCATTTTTGATGGCTGACAAATTATCCATGGAGGCTTCGATGGTTTGGAGGTTCAACTGTCGTTGCTCAGCGACGCGTCGATCGAGTTCCAGCATGGCAGGGCTGATGTCCACGACCGTCACGAAGGCCCCTGCGGCTGCATAAATGGGCCCTTGCCGCCCCCCTCCGGCAGCGAGGCATAGGACGCGTTGCCCCCGAATGTCACCTCCCAGCCATCCCGGCCCATCGACCGACTGCAGTGGGTTCTCAAAATCGATATCACGGGCAGGTTTTGCGAGTCGATCTTGCTTTTTTGCTAATCGGTCCCATGCTGCCCGGTTGTGCCAATGTTCTTCTGACGGTTCCATAGTGCTTACGATTATTCAAAATGATATGTTGGTATAGTCTGGAAGTTCGAGTCCCGTTTCGAGATGCCGTGTCTGCTTCATCCCCATTAATCGCCGAATTTGAGTTGATCCGCGAAGTTCGATTGGTTGACACTGATTCGACGGGATTCGCGCATTTTTCTTCTTATGTAAGGATGATGGAGGAAACGGAGTACGCGTTTCTTCGAAGCCGTGGGCTTCGGGTGGTATTGTACGATGAACGAGGCACGATGGGATTCCCCCGGCTTCATGTTAGCATCAGTATTTTTGCCCCGGTCAGCTTTGGAGAGCAAGTCCTCGTCAAATTAAAGTTGACTGAGCTGGATGGTAAACAAGTGACGTACTGTTTTGATATTTGTAATCAGCAGGGGGATGTGATCGTCGAAGGAATATTTCGAGCGGCGTTTTGCCGTTTCCCGGATGACGCGCCGCCGTTTGCGATTCTAATTCCTGATTTTGTAACGACAGCTTTAACCGGCTCGCCCGACTTAATCCCTGAAACTCAAGCATAGTTTATTTTAATTCTTTCAACTTTTTATTGATATTCTTATGACAGCCGAACCTACCTACGATGCATTGTTTCTTGTTTCTTTTGGCGGACCTGAGGGGCAGGACGAGGTCATGCCATTTCTAGAGAATGTATTGCGCGGGAAAAATGTTCCGCGGGAGAGGATGCTGGAGGTTGCTGAGCACTATCGGCACTTTGACGGAGTTAGTCCGATCAATGCACAAAATCGGGAGTTGATTGCCGCCATCGAACAGGAGCTAAAAGAGAATGGTATCGACCTTCCGGTTTACTGGGGGAATCGAAATTGGCATCCGATGATTCCGGAGGCACTTGAAAAAATGAAGGCTGACGGAGTGCAAAATTCGCTCGCATTCTTTACGTCAATTTTTAGCTGCTACTCTGGTTGCCGGCAGTACCGGGAGAACATTGCTGAGGCCCAAGCTGATATTGGCGAAGGTGCCCCATCGGTTAACAAGCTTCGGATGGCCTTCAATCATCCTCTCTACATCGAAGCATCGGTGGAGCGGGTGCGCGATGCAATTAAACAAATTACCGAATCGCGTCGAGAGTCAATTCGATTTATTTTCACGGCGCACAGTATCCCGCTGTCGATGGCTGAGGGATGTAAGTATTCGACCCAATTAACGGAGGCTTGCCGTCTCATCATGGAAGCTATTGGCGATTACCCCTGGGACCTCGTTTATCAAAGTCGTTCTGGCCCGCCAATGCAACCATGGCTCGACCCAGATGTTTGCGACCATTTGCGAACAATCAAAGAGACAGACGATGTTAGCGAAGTGGTAATCATGCCGGTAGGTTTTGTATCCGATCACATGGAGGTCTTGTTTGATCTTGATACGGAAGCAAAAGAGGTGTGCGATGAACTGGGCATTGAAATGGCTCGCGCAAAGTCCGTGGGCGTTCATCCAAGTTTCATCAAAATGATTCGAGAACTGATCCAGGAAAGAATGACTGGTTCAGAGAAGCGTGCGATTGGAAATATGCCGCCAAACTGGGACGTTTGCCCCAAAGATTGCTGTACTTATGATCCGCCAAAGCGCCCCACACGTCCCAGCAGACCTGTAGGTTAAGAGTTAGCCAGCGACTGGTTTTGTGTCAATTTGAATTGTGTGTCCGATTTGATAATCGAGCAAGTTTCCGGAAACGTATGGAACGTGCGAACCTTGACGTGCTTCCTGAATGCCTGAACGTTGATGTAACTAATGGCTCCAAAGGCAAGTCTGCCATTGGATTCAAATCGCTGCACCAAGCCTTCGCACTCCACTCTTTGGTCCAGTTGTTGCTGGATTGAGACAAACATTTTTGCGGGTACGCACTCGAGTTGAACCTTAGATGAAAAACCAATTTGCCCATCGTAAACGGCTTGGTCGATTGTGGTGCCTTCAATGGGATGTGAGATAAGGATGTTTCCGCTGGGTAACGAGTGATGGGCTCCGGCACTGACTTCCGTCAAAATAATGGAGCCGTGGTGGAAACTGATTGCATGGCCATCGGTGGTGATCTTAAGTTTGAGTGAGTAGTTTTCTCGTTCAATGTGTCGCGAGGCACAGACTTCGAACAGCTCTGGATGAATATTCCTAGCAAACAAGTGGAAATTTAAGTCGGTGATTTTTGGACGAACGGATAGCACAGTAAACTTTCATAGGGTCGCAAATAAGCAAGCAAGACGAAGTGAATTTACTTCGAGTGCCTGAGTATGCCATTGTAAAGTCGCAGCCGAATAAAATCTGCTTTTGATTTTGTTTTTTCGATATGGAATTGAAAAAAACAGAAGTGAAATCTTAAACAAAAATAATGAAATAAAGTTGACAATTGACAAATCACAAAAGCCATTTCCGGGATTGAACGATTTGTTAGTTCGGCCTTTGTTCAGCTTTTTTAACGCGGGTCCGTTCCGGCTTTTTTGTCGAACTGGAATTCCAATCCGTGAATCTCTTGTCGAAGTGGATCGTAGCGATTTATTTAGAATGAACCAATGTTAAAAATCTACGGTTTAAGATCGCGCCAGCGGACGCTTATTAATTTAATTTCCGATGGTTAATTCAGGCGTTTGCTCCCGACCATCAGGAAAGGCGAGTTTTGCTGTGTCGAGTAAAAAATTAAAAACAAACGTAAAGATTCTTGGTGGAATCGTAATATTTTCATGTTTTTTATTATCGATAGGGTTAATATGACGTCCAACTGATTTGCCTTCAGACGCAAGTGTGCCACGAATAAATCGAGGGAGACGAATTGAAAAATAAAGTGCTGATAGTTGTTTTTGTCGTCACCGTTATCGCTGGTCTGTTCTGTTGGCCTATTTCGATCAATTGCGCACAGTGTGGTGAGTCCATTCGATATGAAGCTCTGATGGCTCGCATTGCTGGAAGTTGGGAAGATAACTTTATGTGCGACCTCGAATGTACAGAGGCATGGCTTGATGAGCACCCAATTGAGCGAGACGAAGATGGGGCCGTCATTACACGCCACTAGTAAGATTAATCGATTTGCTTTGCAGGTTTGCCTTTTGGTTGGATAGCAAGCTGTCATGGGGGCGAGTTGCTCGCTCAAGTATTTCTTTTTTGAGAGGCTTTGAGTTGCGCTGGTTAACATTGAATCGGGATTAGATTCGCCAGTCGATGGTCTTGATTCCGCGTTGAGTCAACTCAAGATTGATCTTGGAAAATGGCTGACTGCCAAAAAATCCTCGATAAGCGGAAAGTGGAGAAGGGTGTGGCGCAGAGAGAACAAGATGTTTTTCTTGGTTAATGAGCTTTGATTTTTTTTCCGCGGGTTTTCCCCAGAGAACAAAAACAAGCGGATCCGAACGTACATTCAATTTCTGAATTACCTCGTCGGTAAAGAGTTCCCAGCCTTTTTTACGGTGGGAGTTTGCTTCGCTCTTGCGAACAGTTAGCACCGTGTTTAACAGAAAAACACCTTGTTGAGCCCAGGGCGTTAGATTGCCGGTAACTGGCATCGGAATGTCTAAATCCGCAGATAGTTCTTTGAAGATGTTCCTGAGTGAAGGGGGCAGCGCATTTCCCTCTTCGACTGAAAAACTCAACCCATGTGCCTGATTTGGACCGTGATAAGGATCTTGTCCAAGAATAACGACTTTTGTCCGGGCGTAAGGCGTTAGACGAAACGCATTAAAAACATTTTCTTCGGTTGGATAAATGGTTTGTGACAGCCGCTCTTTTTTGATGAATTGAAACAATTCAAAAAAATCTGGACTGGCAAGTGCTGTATCAAGCACTTCAGTCCAGTCGCTTTTTGTGGGCCAGCCGGGGGGCAGAAGTGCGCGGTTCATGTGGTTGCAACCGGAGACTGGCTTGGACGAAAATCGATCAGTTGGACTTCGACATTGCGGCGGCCTCGGAATTCATTAATCACGGGGCGAAAGGCAAAGTCGAAAAACGCCTCGGTATCGCTTAACTCGGCCGCCCACTCTCCTTTCCCAAAAGCGACGCCTCGGATGGTTGAATTGTGTTGTTTTAATTGAAGGGAAAGGTGTCGGCCGTCGGCTCCCATTGTTTTTGCGGGAGCCGCCAGTTGAACCTGAGAGGCACACAATACGGGGCGAGGGTTGTCTTGCCCAAAGGGAGCGAGTTTTTCAAGTTCATTCATCATGCCGATGGTGAGATGTCCAATAAAGGCCTCGGCGTCGATTTCCAGATCTGGGATCAGTTCATTTACGCTGACCTGATCAATCACCTGTTCGCAAAAATCTTCTCGAAATGCATCGATGTTCTTTGGATCGATACTGATTCCAGCGGCCGCTTTGTGACCGCCAAACTTAATCAAATGTTGTTGGCACCCCTGAAGCGCTTTGTAAAGGTCAACTCCACAGGAGGTCCGACAGGAGCCAATTCCCGGACGATTGTTTAGCGGGTCGGTAGAGATCACGATCGTTGGGCGATGGTAGGTAGAGGCAATTCTTCCTGCAGCGATTCCAATAACGCCAAGGTGCCAGTCTGGCTCGGTTAAAACCAGTGCCGGTTCTTGTTCAGGATCATGGTTTTCCTTGATCATTTTATTGGCTCCGCGAATGATTTTACGCTCTAACGTATCGCGATTTTTATTGAGTTCATCGATGTAGTTTGCCAATGCTTCCCCGCGTTCCTCTGAATCGCAAGTCAGTAGTTCGACACCTAATTGCGCCTGCCCCAATCGACCCGCAGCATTTAGACGGGGACCGATGGAAAATCCAATGTCCTCAGAGCCAAGCTTGGGCTTGTTATCACATTTTGCTAAACGCATCAGGTGTTTCAGGCCTTCGCTGGAGTATTGTCTCATGCAATTAAGTCCATGATGAACAATGATTCGATTTTCATCGAGCAGAGGAACAACGTCGCAGACTGTTCCAATGGCGGCCAATGAGATCGCACCAAACAAAAAATTGCGATATCTTTCGGGCAGTTTGGCAGAGCCGCAATGATGTTGACAAAGCGCCCACGCGAGCTTGAAGGCAACACCAGCACCGCAAAGTCCGGTAAAGGGGTAATCAGTTCCCGGAATGGCAGGGTGAACAACAGCGTTGGCTGGTGGAAGCGAAGGCCCAGGATGATGGTGGTCGGTAACGACAATTTCCATGCCTTCGTCACGGGCAAATTGCACTTCGTCGACGCTGGAGATTCCACAATCGACCGAAATAATCAATTCAGCTCCGCGACTTTTTAACTTGCCGAGGTTCTCAATGCTCAGCCCGTATCCATCATTGAGTCGATTGGGAACAAAGTAGGACACATCGGCGTCGAGCAACTGAAGGCAGCGAAATAGTATCGCCGTCGAAGTCATTCCATCTGCGTCGTAATCGCCGTAGATGAAAATTTTCTTTTGATTGGTGATCGCACGATAAATAACTTCGACCGCCTGGCTGACTCCCGGAAGCTCTTGCGGCGGTCGCAAGCCTGTCATTTTTAAATCTAAAAAAGAGGTGATCTGGTCGTTATTGGTCAGCCCTCGTAGCGCCAGAATTTGAGCAACGACAGGGGAGACGTTGGTGGATCGTTCAATCGCCTGGATTATTTCCGTGTCGTGTGTGCGAATCGACCATTGCATTGCCATGTGCATTCCTTTTCTCGCTTGATCAGTCGAGCTTATCGTAAAGAAAACCGTTTATAGCGGCAAGCAAGCGATGGGAAATCCGCGGGAAGCGAACGGGGCAGCTCTCCAGTTTTTTAGTTTGATGCTGGATTGCATATGACTACAGGCGCGCAAAAAACGACCACGCTATAAGAGCGTGGTCATTGCATGTTCCGACAGCCAGCCGAGGGCTGGGAAGACTACTTTTTCTTTTCGACGTGGACGGTGTGCTTGCGAAGTCGTGGCGAAAACTTTTTGAGTTTAAGCTTCTCGCCGCCACCTTTCTTACGAATGGTGTAGTTGTAATCACCTGTCTCTTCGCAAACGAGATGGAAGATTTCCAGTTTTTTCTTACTTTTGCCTGCCATGGGTAGCCTCGAGGTCCCTGAATTTCCGAACAATTTGGAGTCGCGGAGTATATCAACTATTGTCGAGTTGAGTAAGGTACAAATTTAATAAAATCGGGGCTTTGGGCGGTTTGCTCTGAAATTTCCCGAATTGAGAGGGATCGGAAGCCCCAAAAACCGAAGATAATTCCGGAAAATGGGCGTTCCGTTCAAAGTCAGTCCGCACCAGATGACCCCGGAATCGGCGCGGAATTAGTCCTCGTTTGTGATAATCACGCTTGATTCAGTATCCTGATAATCACGCAGTGATTCATCCGCATGTTTCTCGATTTCGAGGTCGTACTTCGAGATCGGCGCCGGTCTGCCGTAGTAGTATCCTTGGCCGAGTTGAAAACCCATTTGAACCAAGATGTCATGACACTCTCGGGTTTCAACTCCTTCAGCAAGCGTCTGAATTCCTAGATTGTTGACGAGCGTGGCAAACAAAGCGACCAACTCTTGACGCTTGATTGAGGCATGTTCGATGTTGTTCGTAAGTTTCATGTCAAATTTAAGGAAATCGGGTCGCACTTCTCCGAGTTCCACCAAACGCGCTTTTCCAACCCCGAAATCGTCAAAGGCCAACATGATGTTCAGGTCTTTCAGGACTGAGCAAAGCTCTCCCATTAGGGTCATGTTGGTCACCGCGGCTTCATGGATTTCGAGCGTGATTTTCTGCTCAGGTGCTGCCTTGCGGACTTCTCGCAGTGAGTCGTAAAGTTCCGAGTTGCCAAGTTCTTTAGGGTGCGTATTGACAAAGAGGTTTGAATCCGGACCGAAAGCGGTGCCGATTTCAACTCCACGGAGTCTGAAAGCTTCACTCAGTTGAGATTCCATATTTAACTGGGATGCCGCTTGGAACATTTCCTGTGGCGTTTGAAGACCAAACAGCCGACTGCGTCCGAGAACTTCATAACCGACGAATGCCTGATCTTCGAGTTGCACGATGGGTTGAAAGTGTGGATAAAGTCCGCCGTCACTGATTAGTTTTTCGAACTGAATCATCGCAAGCGCCTGGTCACAAACGTCCTCATGAACGGTGTTATAGGAACCAACACTCTCTTGGTTAACCCCGACGCGAAATACGAGAGCGGCAAAATGAATTAGGTCATTTTCCTGAATTTCTCTTTCACCTGTGATTTGTTCGCCGTTGACAAACGTTCCATTGGTGCTGCCAAGTTCGCGCAGCGTTAATCGTCCATCATCCGACACGATGATTTCAGCATGGTTTTTCGAAATGCAACCGTCAGGCAGGTGCAGCGAAGAGTCGGATTTCCGGCCAATGGAAAAAGGAGTCGAATGAATTGGAAACTGACGATTGGGTTGCGAGGGGTCGAGTTGACCAGTCAAAAACCAACGACAGTTTTTGGGTGCTTTTCCCTCACTTTGAGGGATGTTTGAGCTGATTGCATTCAAGTCGATCATGAGTGGGCTTGAATCGTAAATGGTTTAGTCGGACTTCCGGAACCAGGTGAGGTAATTTGCTCCAAGGCGTGAAACAAACAAAGTCACGTTTTCGGGTGGTTCCGCCCGAGGAATTTCGAAGGATTATCCTTCCCAGTAAGGATTTGTAGCTTTTTAATAAACAGTTGGCTGAAACAAAAAAGACAAAATCACCAAGGTCGACAAATGATTTTCAAAGCTTTCCCCAGTTGGCAATGGATCGGTTCGGGAAGGCCTTAAAAACTGCGGTGGATATAGGGCTTGTAGCGGTGGTGTCAGTTAATTCAGATTTTGCATCCCTTTCAAGCGAGTCGGAACCGCTTAAATCCATTCAGGTCGTTCCTTTTGATTTCATTGCGAGAATTGTTGGTGAGGCGACGATATACTTCTTTAATGGAAGATCAATTGATTCATGATTTCTTTGCAATCTGAGACATCGCCATGTTTACTCAAACCCCGCCAAGCCTCGGCTCTGGATTGCTCGCGACCATTTTGGCCGACGAGTCATTTCGCCCCTCAGAACCCAATTCGCTTCCAGAAACAAGTTTGCCAAATTCTCTGATTGAGAACTTGTTACTCAAACGACTCGCTGTGGTAGGAATGAGTAGCGGACGTCAACTTTCTAATGATCTGTGTTTACCATTTAGCGTGTTACAAAAGTTGTTTGCACAACTTCGATCGCGGCAGATCATTGTTCATAACGGGTCGGCACCACTCAATGATTACAGTTACACTTTGACTGAAAGCGGTCGCGAGCGGGCGGCGCTTGCAAGTCAGCACTGTTCTTATGTAGGACCGGCTCCAGTTCCTTTAATGGACTATGTCCTTAGCGCGGAGGCCCAGACGATCCGGGCCGAGTCACCAAAACGCAAGCAACTTCGAAACGCCTTCGGCGATATCTCGATTAACGAGTCGCTCTTCGAGAATCTAGGACCTGCGATTAATTCCGGTGCCGGATTGTTTTTGTATGGAGAACCCGGGAACGGGAAATCGACGCTGGCTCATCGAATTACCCGGTGTTTTGGTAATGAAATCTGGGTTCCGCATGCAATTTATGAAGATGGTCACATCATCAAATTTTTCGATGCCGCCTATCACAAACCTGCTCAAGATGATTCTAATTCACTGATTCACGAGGCTGCTTACGACAAACGCTGGGTGAAGATACGCCGGCCAACAGTCGTTGTCGGCGGTGAATTAACGATGGATTCACTGGAAATTCGTTACAACCGGAACAGCAATGTCAGTGAAGCTTCGCTGCAGATGAAAAGTAATTGCGGTTGTCTTTTGATTGATGATTTTGGCCGCCAGCGAATTGAACCGCAAGAATTATTAAATCGCTGGATTGTCCCACTGGAGAGTCGAGTTGATTTTCTCAAGTTGGCAACGGGCAAGAAAATTATGGTGCCGTTTGAGCAGTTGATAATTTTTTCAACGAATCTTGAACCGAGTGACTTGGTCGACGAAGCATTCCTTCGTCGGATTCCGTACAAGATTGAAATTAGCGATCCTTCTACCAAAGAATTCCACGTTTTATTCGAGATTTACTGCGATAAATTGGGGTTTGAGTATGACGCTGAAGTGGTTGATTACTTGATCGAGACGCACTTCACCTCGGCCTCGCGGCGACTGAGGCGATGCCATCCGAGAGATCTTTTGACGCAGATTAGAAATTTCTGTGCTTACAATGAGTTGCCCGTTGAAATTCGTCCTGAATATTTTGACCGAGTTGTCAAAAGTTACTTTACGGAAGTTCTAAATAAGAATTGAGCTGAGCGAGCATTTTTAGCATCGAATCCGAATCTTGATCCCTTTGGCAGCAATCAAGTGGCAGCAATCAAGTGGGAGCGAGGCGGTCGAGAATCATAGTTTTCCGATGATTCGATCCCCCAAGACCGCCCATTTCCCAGTCACCTCTCAAAACGGTCTTCCCCATTTGCCGGTCGGTTGGCCCGTCAGTCGTAGCAAATGTTCCAGTTCTTTGGAGGGAGGAGTGATTTTTCGGGTGAATCTTTGCCGGTTTTCACCTCCGATTCTATCCAAAAGCTACCTTTCCGAGGCACTTCGCACGCTTAATGCTGCAGCTGAGTAATTGAACTCTGTTAAAAACGGCGAATTTTCGGTAGAGGAATCCATTGAAATCTGAACGACTAGAATCTCAGCGCGACATTCTCGGCTACACGCTTCAGAATCGGATTGGTACCGGCGGGTTCGGTGAGGTCTGGTCGGCCATTGCGCCGGGCGGTCTTTCCAAGGCACTGAAGATTATCTACGGATTTCACGACGAGAAACGGGCACAATCGGAACTGAAGTCACTCGATCGAGTCAAGGCATTGCGACATCCGTTTCTGCTCTCGCTCGAAAGAATTGAGGTTTACGAAGGCCAGTTAGTGGTCGTCTCCGAATTAGCTGACCAGAGTCTGGCAGAAGCATTCAACGAGTATACCGCAAAGGGGCAGTTGGGAATTCCTCGAGCTTTGGTGTTGCGTTATCTCCGTGGAGTCGCAGAGGCTCTCGATTATATGCGTGAAGAGCACAAGCTCCAGCATCTCGACATTAAGCCGGAAAACTTATTGTTAGTTGGGGACCATGTTAAAGTTGCTGATTTTGGATTGATCAAGGACATTGATGCCGGCTCGCACTCACTGATGTCCGGGATGACACCTGCGTATGCGGCGCCGGAGCTGTTTGATGGCTGTCCGGGGATGCATAGTGATCAGTACTCTTTGGCAATTGTCTACCAAGAAATGCTAACCGGCACCCGTCCGTTTCCGGGGAACACACCCGCACAGCTCGCTGCGCAGCATCTTCACGGAAAGCCAAACTTGAGACTGTTACCGAAAGGTGATCAGCCGATTGTGGCCAAAGCACTCTCAAAAGACCCAACGTTGCGGTATTCCACTTGCGGCGATTTCATTAACGAGCTGGTCAATAAGAAGCGAACTGTTAAAAAATCGGTGCGTCGATCAGATATCCATCTCGATGTGGATTCGAACACGATGACCTTGCCAGGTTCTAACAATAGTCAACAGGTCACGCCAACGCTGTCTGGGATGGGCTTGCCTTACAAGGGAACTGCACTGAAGTCCCTAGGTCCACCCGACTGTAACCCTCAACAGGCGAAGTTGCGACCGACGCTGGTGGTTACGATCGGTGAGACTGCGAATCGAATCGCCCATAAATTAAAAAAGCAAATTGGGTGCCGGCATGGAGACCTCGCAGAATTACCTTCGACTGAAATACTCGCCATCGACACTGACCGTCAGGCATTAAATGAATTGTGTGCAATTGGTGTTAACGGTGCGTTAGGCGTGAGTGAGGTGATTGATGTTCCTCTGCGAAAGCCTGAAGTATATCGTGACCGCACGCATTCTCTGCTTTCCTGGTTGGGGCGACGCTGGATTTATAATGTGCCACGGTCACTGCAAACTGAAGGATTGCGCCCCCTTGGAAGACTTGCGTTTGCAGATCACTTCGACATGATTTGCAATCGCATTCAAGAGAGTCTTCGCAAGATCATGGCGGTTGAAAATCTTGCAAAGTCGGCGGACAAATTAAATATTGATCCCGGTGAATTATCCCCCCGGGTATTTCTGGTGACCTCAATCAGTGGCGGTGTTGGCAGTGGAATGGCCCTCGATCTTGCCTACACACTCAAGCTGCTGATGAACGAGAATAACATCGATTCCAATACACTTTGTGGAATATTGTTGCATTCGACGTGCAAACAAAAACGCGATCCAACTCTCTCGACAGCGAATTCGATTTCATTTTTGACGGAGATGCGGCATTTTGTAGAGCGTGGCTACACCGGAGATCCAACGATCGGGTTGCCTGATTTTGAAAATGAGCCGCCTTTTGATTTTACTTACTTCAACGATTTGGGGCACGATTTGAGGTCAAGTGAATTTGATCACAATCTTGATCAAGTCGCGGAGTACATTTATTTGTCAAGCACTTCCCGTTGTGCTGAGTTTTTGGATAAATGTCGCGATATTGAGTCGGATTTTGATCACTTTTCCCTTCGGACGTTTGGAATGAGTTCCACAGGTCCCGGGAATTTAAAAACTGGACAGGACGCCGTTAGTCGGGTCGCCAGTGGGTTGGTCTCGCGATGGTTGGGAGGTGAACGCGGTAGGCAATTCAACGCGAATGAATTTATTGACCGTCAAATGGCAGTGGCTGGATTGGGAGAATCCCAGTTAATTCAGCGGATTTCTGGTGTCGCAGAAAATGTATTCGAAGGCAAGATTGGAACGATCGTATCTGATGCAAAAGAAATAGTTTTAGCGACCTCGGTTGATTCGCGAGAAACGATACAAGAGTTTCTCGATGGTGTTTTTGGTGCCTCCGGCGCGGCCAACGCCGAAAGTGTTGAGCTGGAAGTTTGTCATCAGATGAAAGAGCTTACCCAACAAATGGCCGCGAAAGATGCCGGTGTTTTGCAGGCTGAGATTTTTAAAATGGTCAGTAGCCAGGAACTGAATATTTTTAAAGCGCAACAATCGATTGACTGTCTCCTTGCGAGACTCGATGGAGTTCAGGTAAAGCTTGAGCAGTCTATTCGCAGTCATCGTTCTGATTTAGGAGTCAAACTGAACGAATTGCGTCCATTTTCTGACGAGCGAGCACGGTCGAGTCAAGAGTTTGAGGTGAGATTCGATCGAGCTGTTAGTGCCTACTGCGATGCGAGATGTACTGAATTTTATCAGCGTTTCGCGACGTCCTATTACCGGACCGTTGCTCGTGAATTGGATTCAACTCGGGAAATGATTTACAAGTTCAAAACTAAACTTGAAAAAATACAGGTTGATTTTGAATCCTTCGAAGAAATTGAAGAGGTGGAGACCACTGATGAATTTAACATGAATCAAATTTTCAGCGATAATATCAATCGGGATCTCGATCAACAAATATTGAAAACCGAACTGCAAGTTTACCAATCACTGATTCGAGACTGGGGCGATTACGTTAGCGTATTTAATGATGCGTCGCTCATGAGGAGCCAATTGCCGCAGCAAATCAGATCGTCAGCACAACGCGTTTTAACCAATGCTTATAAAAAAGTATCATTGGATGATGTGGTTCAAAAAGAAAATATTGGCCCTGAACAGTTAGTGAAGTGGGCGAAAGATCGCATCCGTGAGGCAAGGCCTGAGGTTGACGATTGCGGCGGCACTTGCCGGTTGATGGTTGGCATGCCGGCGTTGTCCGGTGAGTCGATGCTGCCAAGAATCCTGGAAAATAAATTCAAATTAAAGAACTGTGCAGTCAACGGGACTCAAGGTAATTTCGTGCTCTGTTTCGAAGGCGAGGACGTCCCGCTTGCTAATGTGGCGTTTCGATTGCTCGAGAGCCAACCGAATGCTCCCGAATTAGTAAGGCGAATCAATACCAGAAATGACATTGATTGGTCGACGCTCGATGAATTGCTGTAGTTGTCGCGTGGCTTGCCATCTCAGTTCACCAGGCGATTGCTATTTTTCCAAAACATACGCGAAGATTAACGGCGCGACGATTGAGGCATCGGAGTTAATCATGAACCGCGGTGTGTCCGCTGCTAATTTACACCAGGTGATTTTTTCATTGGGCACGGCGCCGGAGTAAGAACCATAGGAAGTGGTTGAGTCTGAGATTTGAGCGAAGTACTGCCAAAGTCGAATATCTTTTTTCAAGTCTTGAATGATCGTTGGAACGGCACAGATTGCAAAGTCTCCGGCGATTCCGCCCGCGATTTGGAAAAATCCAATTGGAGCCTGAGCATCCGTTTCTAAATACCAGTTCACGAGATGCTCCATTTGCTCGGTACCCGATCGTAGTGCATGGTGTGATTTGATTTTCTTTTCAATGCACCTCGCAGCGAAGATATTCCCAAGTGTTGAATCCTCGAAGCCCGGCGAGTAAACCGGAATCTGTTTTTCATAAGCTGCCAAAAGCCAGGAGTTAGCCGGATCGATCTGAAAGTGAGATTCGAGTACACCGGTTTCAAACAGTTTGTAAAAAACCTCGAAGGGAAACAGGCTTGCTCCTTTGTTGGCATTCTCAGCGCAAATGGACATGAAATTTCCTTCAAGATGCCGCATCACGGTTTCCGGAATACATGTGTCCGTGACCCGGTTAAACCCTTCCTCGAGCAGCGCTGTTTCATCGCTTGGCGAAAGGTCTCGATAGTTAGGGACTACTCGATATTCATCGTGGGCGACCAAATTGAAGACATCTTCTTCTAGATTAGCGCCGGTGCAGGAGATGGCGTGAACTTTGTCCATACGGATCATCTCGGCCAGAGAAATGCCGAGTTCTGCCGTACTCATTGCCCCCGCCAGGCTGACCAGCATTTTTCCACCAGCGGCGAGATGTTCTTTGTAGCCTCGCGCGGCGGCGACCGTTTCTCTGGCATTAAAATGCAGGAAATTCTGTTCAAGAAAATCAGAAATGGGGGAATTCGACATGGCAGTGATTTTTTTCGGAGAGTGCGTTTAGGGATCAGGTTGAAGGTTCACGCGATCCAGCACAAGTTCGTTTAATCCTTGTTGGCTCGCGGGGAAAACGTCGTTTGTTGTATCAGTTTCTTGTTGTACCAAAAACTGATTCTTGGGGATGCACAAATGAAACAACAAGTTGCATCCTAGCGACACGATGCAAAAATGCATCAACCGTAAATTGCTGGAATTTCGAAAAAACCGAGGTTTTTTGATGATTTAGGCCAGGTTCAGGCTTCGGCACCAAGTTTGCAATTGGAGCGGTAGATGCCTTTTTCATTATTCCGGTAAATTTTCGAAGAAACAAACAATGCACGCCAGTCAACTCGCAGAACTTGGAAGTTGGATCTCACTTCATGCTGGTAATTTTATTTACGGCGAAAATCATCAGCCTTCACTTGCCGCGACCAATTATTGGACGGCTTCCAAGGTACGGCTTCAGCGATGGGTTGCGGCCTTAAAGATGTTTGAGCAGGATTTCGCCAGTCGTGATTCTGAGCATGACCCCTGGCCGGCATTTGAGATTGTTGTGCAAGAAATATTACTTTCGGAATTGCTGACACGAGTGTGGTCGGCGACGGTAATTACACACGACTGGTACCATCAACAAGATGAAATGCATGGAGTGGCTCATTCTGTTCATGTAGCCCACATCGAAGCTAAAAACCGGGCGATTCGAATTTTGCTTCATGCCCGTCCTGAAAATGAAGCGGTATTTGATCGATTGAATCGACTGCGGCGTCGAGTTGAACGCTGGACAGATATGTTTTTAGGACAGCTTCCCAATGGGGAAAAAGCTTCAGTTTTTGGTTTTGACCGTAATCGTGTACTCGATTTCAATCGCGAACAGGACGATGCATTGGAGTCTGAAATCGTAATGCGTCAACGGGTGATTGCCGCTTCCTTTTCGGTCGATGTTGTTCGAGACCAAACACCTTATTCCGCCAATCCAGATCTCAATCGCGAGTTGGCTGCCGGGATCTTAGACTTTTTCACCGCGGATCGATTCGATTCAAACAGTATGCCGAAATCAACCAGAATGATCTGGATGGAAAAAGCTCAAATCGATACTCAGTTGTTGCTCGACGAACTGGTTGAATTTGAAACCGAGGCAGAGCAGCCTCGTTTTTCTCTCCAGTAACGCAAGACGCTACCTTATGCACGCTGGGCCAGAATCAGGCCCCAGTAATAAGGTGTTGCGGGTAAATGAGCGAATTGGACTTGCTCAAATCCACTGGAACGCAGCTCACTTTCAAGCGCCAGTGGGTCGTGCAGACGTCCCTGTGAAGAGCGTAATCCTAGTTCGAGATTGAAAATGGCCAGATTTTTGTCGCCACTCTCCTGCCCAGGAAAGACGTCGACGATGGCGAATTCTCTGTCAGGTTTTACAAGTTTGTGAACCTGGCTGAAAAGTCTTTGGCAGGAACCTAAAGTCATTCGATGAATTTGGCCGGCGATTAATACCAAGTCAAAGGAATCATTTTGAATTTCTTGAATGGAGTCAAGATCGAGTATATTTTCGGCTTCGACGTAAGTAACATCGTGTTCAGCCCCGACACTTTCAATTGTTTTACGGGCTCTTTGAATTCCAATCGGACGGTCGAGAAGCGTGATTTTTGCTCCCGGATCTGAGTGGGTTAGGGTTGCTGAGAAGATCGCAGAGCCGCACCCAATTTCGAGAATTCGCAAATCTTTTCTGGATTTCCCGATATCGAGTGCCTGAGTCGCAATCATGGCAGTTGGCGTAAGAGTCCACTCTTCACTGGTTTTGTTGGCGATGTAATCAATGTCCTCTACCGGGACCTCATCGCACACAGGAAGCGGAGCGCCGGTTTTGGTATGGAGAACGAGGTGTTTCCAGTATTCGTCGCCAAAGTCGTAAAAACGATCGGGGATTAACCTTGCAATCGAAGAGAGTGCATAATCATCACCGTATTTTTCTACGAGTTCGGTTTCTGCAACAGCATCTAACAACCGGGTGAGTGCTTCTGGGTGTGCTCCCAGTTCATCAGCGAGTTGCGCAGCGGTTCGCTGACCATTGCGAAGCGCGTTGATAACGCCGAGTTCAACGGCTGCACGAATTGCATGAGAAAGTGCATTTCGATGCTGGAGGGAGATAAAATCTTCAAGTGTTTTCTGTTGTGAACTGGACATTGTTTCCTTTCTGTTTCAAACTGTATTCCACACGTTCGGGAGGACTTTATCAATGCCACACAGGTTAATATCTATGATTATTCAATTTGCACCGGTCAAATTTGTGTTTGCGAGAGGCCAAAACAACGTTTTCGTTGGCATGCTGCTGGTCTTTTTATTGGTTGCTTTCAGCTTAGAGACTGCTCAGGCTCAGACTACCCGCGCAGAGGACTTGAAATTGCCAGCTGGTTTTCGGGCCGAGCTGTTGTATAGCGTGCCCGGTGAACAAGGTTCGTGGGTTTCGATGACTTCGGATCCACAAGGGCGATTAATCGCGTCCGACCAGTACGGAAAACTTTATCGGATTACTCCCGGTGCCGGGGATTCGTCTAAGGTGGAACAAATTGATTTGAGTATCGGTTTCGCACAGGGCTTGTTGTGTGCTTTTGACAGTTTGTACGTAGTCTCTTACGGAATTAGTCCTCCAAAAGTAAAAAAGGGCGAAAAACCAGGTAAGAAGACGGAAGCAAAACCTGCTGGTTTATATCGCGTCCGGGATACCAATCAGGACGACCAATATGACAGTGTTGAATTACTGCGCGAGTTTGTTGGGAAGTCGGAACATGGTCCTCATGCGGTGATCCTTAGTCCGGATAAGAAATCACTTTATATTTGTGCTGGCAATGCCACAAAAATTCCCAACCCTGAAACGACACGTGTCCCCAAATTATGGAAAGAAGATCAGGTGCTCAACCGCCTGCCTGATGCCCGAGGTCACGCTGCAGGGCGACTTGCGCCAGGCGGGTGGATTTGCAAAACGGATCCTGATGGTAAGTCGTTTGAATTGGTGGCGATGGGGTTTCGTAACGAATACGACATTGCCTTTGATCCCAACGGTGAGTTGTTTACCTATGATGCAGACATGGAGTGGGATGTTGGGCTTCCCTGGTACAGACCGACAAGAGTTTGCCACGTGGTGAGCGGAGGTGAGTTTGGCTGGAGGCATGGGTCGGGGAAGTGGCCGGAGTATTATCCCGACAGTGTTCCTCCTGTGTTAAATATTGGTCCTGGTAGTCCAACGGGCATCGTGTTTGGAACTGGCGCGAAGTTTCCAGCCGATTATCAAAATGCGTTGTTCATTTCTGACTGGAGTTACGGCATGATTTATGCCGTTCGAATGTCTGCCAACGGCTCAAGTTATCGTGCGACCAAAGAAAAGTTTTGTTCCGCACCGGCTTTGCCTGTGACGGATCTAGTCATTAACCCTGTGGATGGTGCCATGTACTTTTTGGTTGGTGGCCGTCGTTCTCAATCAGCGCTCTACCGCGTTACCTATGTGGGTGACAAGTCGGTTGCGCCTGCCGTTTACCCCGATCTTGACGATGCGGTCGCAGTAAGGCGAAAGCTGGAGTCATTTCATATTCCAGGTGCCGTTGTCGACTGGCCGTTGGTTTGGGAAAAACTGGCGGATCCCGATCGAATGATTCGCTATGCGGCGCGAACAGCGCTGGAGTTGCAGGATTTTGATAAGTGGCAGGATCCTTTTGCAGCAACTCAACCACAACGTGTGCTGGAGTTAATGACAGCCGTCGCGCGATGTGGTGATGAACAGAATCAGGCAAAGGTAATTGAGCAACTTGCGAAGCTAGATTGGAATCAACTTTCGAGAGAGCAGAGGCTTCATTTGATTCGCGTTTATGGGTTGACGCTTTGCCGATTGGGTGCGCCGACTGAGTCAACGCAAGCGTCTATTCGAAGTTTAGCTCAGCATTTTCCGGCTGAGGATGAACAATTGGATCGCGAATTGGCCAAGCTGTTAGTCGCCGTCAAAGCAGAAGAAGTGACCGCCAAAATCGTCGATAAATTGTTGACGCCCAGTGCTCAGGAACCGCAAATCGCCTACGCGATGATTTTGAGCGACGCACAAACCGGATGGGACAATGCTCTTAGAGAAAAGTATTTTCGCTGGTTTGTAGAATCTGCAAAAACCAAAGGTGGTAATTCGTTTGGTGGATACATTAACAACATCAAGAAATACGCGGTCGAAAAGTTGTCGAATCAGGAGAAAAAAGATTTGGCGAAGGTGTTGGCATTGAAGCCGGAAGTTAGCGATCCGTACGCTGACCTAAAGGCAAGGCCCGTCGTCAAGAAATGGGCAATGGATGATTTTATGGATGATTTTATGGATGACGAAAAAACCATGTTTGCGAATCGAGATCTTGAAAATGGAAAGAAAATGTTCGCGCTTGCAACGTGTTATAAATGTCATCGAATGGAAGGGCAGGGCGGGATTGTTGGTCCTGACTTGACTCCCGCCGGGCATCGCTTTAGCACTCGCGATTTAATTGAGACCATCGTTGATCCGAGTAAAGAAATTTCGGATCAATATGAGGCAACGATTTTCCAGCTCGACGACGGAACAATGGTTACCGGGAGGGTCGCGAATCTAAACGGAAATCGATACATGGTTCAGGAGAATATGATTGACCCTGGAAGATTTACCAATGTCCAGGTCGATCAAATTGAAGTGATGAAGCCTTCGAAAACCTCGATGATGCCGACGGGGTTGCTCGATACTTTGACGCGCGACGAAATCCTCGATTTGTTAGCGTATATGAAATCGGTTGGAAAACGGGCAGCTGGCGGGCAATAATTTCAAGGGGCGAACGAACAAATGCTATTTCTTCGGCGATCCGGCCGGTTTTAATTCAAACCGTTCGGTCGTTCTGGAATAACCTCGTCCCCCCATGCGCCCAATGGTATCCAATTTAGAGGGATCAATTTTTTGATCGTGGTCTAGGATGTTATCCGCGATATTCATTAAGACAATTTTGCCAATGATAACGTTCGCTGCGAGGGGGCCCTCTCCGACCGGGACGATCTGGATGACTTTGCATTCAAACTGAATCGGAGATTCCAGAACACCGGGAGGCTGGACTTTTTGGCTGGAGACGGGGTTGAGTCCAACTTCGTTAAACTCACTCGTTTCATATTGAAAGTCGCCAGCCGTTTCAACCATTGGCTGGGCAATTGAGAACGGCACGACATTGACGACAAATTCTCCATTGGCGCGGATGTTGATCAGCGTATCTTTGGGCGAACCGTCTGGTCGGTTGACTGGTGAGAACATCAGAGCTGCGGGTGAGCTGCAGATTCCGTTGAAATAACTGAAGGGAGCGAGGTTGGTCACTCCCGCTGGCGAGATGGTAGATACCCAGGCAATCGGTCGTGGCGTAATTGCGCGAATCATCGTTGAGTAAACAAATGATGCTGACTCGGCTTCGGGGTCAATTAACATAATTTCAGATTTACGGAACGGTTCAGTGTTTTTGAGTGCATCGGGAAATTGCTTGGTTTAGAGCCAGCTCATGGGATAGCTTGGATCATCCATTTCCATCGCTTGTTGTGTGAGGAAAAGAGGACGGTCAGTGTCGTACATGACGGCCATTTCGTTTGTGAAATCCATCCCCATGCTCTTCATGATGGTTCCTGGGTGTGGACCGTGAGGAATCCCGCCGGGATGGAGTGTCATGCTGCCTATGTCGACTCCCTTACGTGAACCAAATTCGCCGTCGACGTAGTACAGGACTTCATCAGCTTCGACGTTGCTGTGGACGTATGGGACTTTAACTGCTTTGGGATGATGGTCGAGATGCCTTGGTGCGAATGTGCAAATCACAAACCCTCTCATCTCGAATGTCTGTTGGTAAGGAGGGGGCAGGTGGAGGGTGCCAGTCAGTGGTTCAAAATCCCAGGCATTAAAAGTGTAGGGATAGAGAAAGCCGTCCCAGCCGACGACGTCGAATGGGTTATTGGCCATGACGACGCGCGTTAGTTGACTGCCATTTTTAATGAGGATCGATGTTTCGACTTCTTCGTCCTGTGTATCAAGCTCAATTGGGCTGTGAAAATCTCGCTCGCTGTAGGGCGAACCAAGGAGCATCTGCCCGTCTTGGTTGAGGTATTGCTGCGGAATCCGAACGGGTCCGTTGCTTTCGATGATCAGATGGTCTTCTACCGAAATAGAATCGCTGACAATGCGGTAATTGCAGGTCCTTGGAATGACGCAGTAATCCCCGCGGCGGTAAGGGAGTCGCCCGTACGTGGTTTCGATATACCCTTGGCCATGATGAATAAAGATGATTTCATCGGCAGCCGCATTTCGGTAAATCTCTGCCTGTTGTCGGTCGGGTCGGACACGGTAAGCGGTAAGATCTTCATTGAACATCATGGGGACGCGATCGGTTACCGGATCACCACCTCTGACGAGGTTTCCGGATTTTATGTGGTGATGTCTCAGTTCTTGATCTGAGCAAGGCTTCACTTCGATTTTACCGACGGTCTCCGTTGAGACGACGCGTGTTGGAGGTCGGCGATGGTAAAGGATGCTATAGACGCGATCGAATCCCTGAGTCGTGACAACATGTTCATAGAACAGGCCCTCATTCAAATAGCTTTCGCCCTGATTTTCAAATTGCATGTGGCGTTTGGGGGGGATTTCCCCGAGGCGGCGGTAGCTAGGCATAACGACAAACCGTTAAAAAAAATGGGTTACTAGGCAGGGATCGATTCACACTGGGAGAATCAGTTTTTATAGAATTGCCTCAAAACTTTTTGGACTATTCTACTCATCGACCGAATCAAAACCCGGAATTTATCTTGGTTCGCGGGAATTGGCAACTTGTTCAATGGTCTGTAAGGTAACACAATCGACCGTCGATCTGAATTTGAAGTTCCAATAATTGGACAGCTGGCTTATGAATCTCGAAGCAAATCAAAATCCAGTATGCCTGGTGACGGGCGGGAGTAGCGGAATTGGCTTGGCGACGGCCATACTTTTCGCCGAAAAAGGCTACGAGATAGCGATTTGCGGGAGACGTGAATCGAATCTGTTGGAGGCTAAGCGTTCGATTGACGCAATTTTGGGCGACCGCGAGTGTTATGCGATGGTGGCTGATCTGGAAAATACGGAGCGGGCTCGCGAGGTGGCGGCAGAGACGGTAAGTCGATTTGGGCGAGTTGATCTGTTGGTAAATAATGCTGCTGCATCACCCCTGTCGCCGTTCCATGAAATTTCACCGGAGACTTTTGAGGCGACTATCAACACGAATATCAGAAGCTTGTTTTATCTTACGCAGGTGATTTGGAAAAAAATGCGAGACCAGCGAGCGGGAGTAATCGTTAATATTTCATCACTTTCAGCGGTTGACCCGTTCGACGGGTTGGGGTTTTACGGAGCTTGCAAAGCGTGGATGGATTTGATGACACAATCGCTTGCCAGCGAAGGTGCTGATTTAGGGTTAAGGGTTTGCTCTATTCGGCCTGGAGCGGTGGAAACTCCGATGCTTAGACGACTGTTTCCAGATTTTCCGTCTGAGCAATGTGTTGAACCTCGGAGGATTGCGGAAACGGTTTGGGGGTGTGTTTCAGAACCCGAAAACTACCCAAGCGGTGAGGCATTTACCATTACGGATCAACCTTAGTTTTTTCTTATTCACGAAAGCAATAAAAGTTGCATGGTGCGTCTCTCTCGAGAAATTCGATTTTCACTGGTTTCACCGGATAGTATCGGTGCGGTGGAATCAAAGAATTCATGGGCTGGTTGGCCGTCAACCAACGCCGTGGTTCCTTCGCTCGTGATAGGCTGCGTAATCGAGGGAGCACCGAATGCGGAATCGGGCTATCTTTGCGACGTCTCAAAAATCGACGGACTGTTGAGATCGATTGCAACAGATCTATTGATTGGTAACCCTCAGCGTTTTCCAACCGGTGAGCTAATGATACGTGGGGTTTGTCGAGAGTTTCTAAAGCGTTGGGATCATCCATCGAGCCTGGTTTCTATTTCATTGGCGACAAATCCGTACTTAGAGTTTTCAATTCACGTAGAGCAAGATATGAACGCAATGGCAGACGAAGATGTGACGGTACAGTTGACCCAGCAATTTGAGTTTTCTGCGGCACATCGGTTGCACTGTAGCCAACTTTCGGATGAAAAAAATCGGCAGTTATTTGGCAAGTGTAATAACCCAGCGGGGCATGGACATAATTATGTTCTCGATATCACGTTGTCTAATCAGGTTGAAAATCAGACCGGAGCCATTGTGTCGTTAGGCGAGTTCGAAGCGGCGGTAAAAGAGCTGGTAATTGACCGGCTCGATCACAAACATCTGAACCATGACGTTGCTTATTTTGCGGACGTTAATCCCACGGTTGAGAACATTGCTGCAGCGGTTTTTGAGTGGCTTGACGGCCACTTTGGCGAGGCAACACTTGAGCGGGTTCGAGTTTATGAAACTCCCAAAACATGGGCCGAGTGTACCCGTTGAGCGAATTCAATTGGTTAGGAACGGGTAGCCAATTAAATTGCAAATCTCGCCCGCCTGGATTTCGGCGAGTTTTTATTACAGTTATGCAAAGTCAATTATGGCGTTAGTTTCTTCCGCAGGTCAGGGATGATTTCGGCCGGTACGAATCTTGCAAGCTGTTCGTCGGTTGCCAAAGGCGTGATCTGTTTGATCAGCGAACTGGAGACGTGAGCGTATTCACCATCAGCCATCAGAAAGACAGTCTCCAAATCATCATTAAGTGCGCGGTTGGCCATCATCATTGTAAATTCCGCAGCGATATCAGTCAGCGGCCGTACACCACGGATCATCACTTTCGCGTTGCACTTTTTAACAAAGTTGACCGCAAGACCTTCGAACGTTTCGACTTGGACGTTGTTCAAATGGGCAGTCACCCGGTGGACGAGGTCCAGTCTTTCATCCGACTTAAATAGACCAGTTTTCTCAATATTGACACCAATTCCT
>JAPOIJ010000060.1 GCA_029979005.1 Planctomycetota bacterium
AGTTTCCAAGATTTACGGCGATTCTTTCCTGATCCCAAATTTTTTGATCTTTCGATCCAGAGTCGATCGTTCGATGCCAAGGATTGCCGCCGCTTTACTTTTGTTCCAGTGAGTGGCTTGGAGAGTGGCGGCGATGTGACGTTGCTCAATCATTTCCAGCGATTCGGGTTGGTATTCCTGAACAATGGTACCGACGTCAAATTTTGATTCACTGGCCGTTGAGAGATTGGTGAGCAGTAGCTCGTCAAGCTGAATGATCTCACCTCGCGCGAGCACCACAGCCCGCTCAATCACGTTCTTCAGTTCCCGCACATTTCCGGGCCAGCGGTACCGTTTGAGTTGATGCAGAGCTTGCGGAGAGAATCCGCTGATTTTGCGTCCGGTTTCCAGGTTGTACTTCTGGAGAAAGTAATCTGATAATTCGATGATGTCTTCGGGCCGTCGGCGAAGTGGTGGAACGTCGATTTGCACGACGTGAAGTCTGAAAAAGAGATCCTTTCTAAATTTGCCTCGTCGGACTTCTTCTTCCAGGTCGCGATTGGTTGCGGCAATGACTCGAACATTCACTTTGATCGATTTACTGCCACCGACGCGTTCAAAAGGGTGACCCTCGAGGACTCTCAAAAACTTCGCCTGAATGCTCGGGCTCATTTCGCCAATCTCATCCAGCATTAAAGTACCTTTGTCGGCGGCTTCAAATTTTCCGGCTTTACGGTCCGTCGCGCCGGTGAATGCCCCTTTCTCATGTCCGAAGAGCTCGCTCTCCAGCAACGATTCAGATAAGGCGGCACAGTTAAGGCAAATGAATGGGTTGTTGCGCCGGTCGCTGGAGAAGTGAACCGCCCGGGCAACGAGTTCTTTGCCAACGCCACTCTCGCCGCGGACAAGAACGGTCGCTTTACTCGGTGCAGCTTTCCCAACTTGCTCATGTACTCGGAACATAGCATTGCTGCCACCGACGATTTCGCTTTCGACACCGAGTTGATTTCGTAGTTGGTCAATTTGATTTCGTGTTTTGGAGAGGTCCTCGACTAGTTTTTGTTCACGGTAGCGAGTTCGCAGGGCCATACCGACCGTTTCAGCAACGGCCAGCGTGAATTCGAGATCATTTGGTCGCAGTCCTTCCTGCATATTAGTCGAATACAAGTGGATCAGACCGATTGTTCGGTTGTTCATGCGAATTGGCGCGGCGATCACACTGGTAGCGTGGATGGTGCCCGCGCTGTCTCTTAGTCCAAGTGTACTGTCGTCCTGGATGTCACGGGCCAGAATTGCCTCGCTGCCGCGAAGGCAGGTTTCCGCAAGAAACTGGGATACTCGCTGGTACTCAGGACGCGTGTCACTTCGCCAAGCAAGAATTTCAAGTTTGTTAGGGTCAACCGTTGTGCGTCTTGACTTCGGAACCAGCAAGACCGCACCCGCATCAAGTTTGGTCTCCTCATGTAGGCAGTCTAGCGCCATCCTCGCAATAGCGCGAGGTGTCGTTTCGTTGGCAAGATCAAATGCGAGGCGACACAAGCGAGTGGCGTTTCTTGAAGCCTTGGATCTGGCGTTTTCATTGGCAGGATCTTCTTCAATGGAATCTGGATCTTCTGCTTGGAGGTAACGCGTCTTTTGCCTTCGATGAGTAATTTGAGTTGGTTCAGAAAGTTCCAACTCTGCCATCGTGGCTTGTTCATCTGAGTCATGAATTTCAAGACCGGTAACTGTTTCGGAACCGATTTCGACGCGTGAAAAGACCTTACGGTTGTAGGCCGATGAAAGGTCAGTAACAAAAGCCATTTGGGTGCTGGCGATCCAGATGATTTCCTGAGGCTTGAGTACGTGGTCGCCGGTGACCCGTTCCTTACCAACCGCAGTTCCGTTTCGGCTGTTGAGATCTCGAACTGTCCACTTTCCGTCGGAACTAAATATTTCCGCATGCTGCCGACTTGCCTGATCTTCTTTGATGACAATTTGGTTTGTCGGTGAACGTCCGATTGTGACGGTTCTACCGGGCATTAATCGGAAAACGTCCGACCATTTCTTTCCATCCCGGATAACGAGATAGGCGATATTTGATCCAGTTTTAGGTTTCTTTGGGCCAGCCATATTCAGAAATTGAGTTTAAACCATGGTTCTGGGGGATTTGCGGAGTGCAAACCGATATTTTGGGATATGATTGTTAGGGTAGATTTTTGTTTTCCGTAGTATTATCAAGCGGAAAGACCGGTTTTTCTTGCCATCGGAGACTGCCCAAGTTAGTCTTAAAAGCAGTCTGAGTCTCACAACTGTTATCTTACTGCGATTCGACCAACATCCGCCAGTCTTTATTAGAAGTTCTCGGGTGCGAGGTAAGAATGCTGAGCTACAAGTACGATATAACCGAAATACCAAGGGGCAAGGCCTTTTTTCTCAGGAGCTTAATCATGTCGGCACGTTTCGCCAAAATCACCTTATTCGCGCTTGCTGCGTTGTTGGTCATCCCAGCAGCCGTAAATGCGCAGAATGCGAACAACGGTGGTAACAATGGAAACAATGGAAACAACGGAAACAATGGAAACAACGGATTCAACAACGGCACTTTCTTCGGTGGAGTTGTTGGTGGTATCAAAATAGATACCCGAGGGGTTTTTACCGGTGAAAAGGCCAAGCTCGACAGAACTGCTCTCGCCCGAATTGAAGAGGGGTTGAAAGCTACCGACTCAAAAATCGCTGAGGCAACTCCACTTCGTATGGTGTCTCTCCGCGGTTTAGAGAACGCAATCACTCAGGCCAAAGACGAAGGCAAGCCTCTGGGCAGTGAAATCAAGTACATGGCTGGTTTGCAGCGTGTGGAATACGTGATCGCATTGGAAGACAAGAGCGACATCATCATTGCTGGGCCAGGTGAAGGTATCCGGCTAAATGAGGATGGCGTTGTCGTCGGTGAAAAATCAGGAAATCCTGTGATCCACCTCGAAGATTTCCTGGTTGCGATGAGATCGGTTGAGAATGCTCGAACAGGGCAGGGTGTTTCGGTTTCAATTGACCCAACTGAAGGTGGTATTCAGCAGTTGCAAAAATTCTACGGGCAGTTGAAGCAATCCAACACGCCGTTCCGTCCAGAGATGCAGCCTTTGGTTGAAAAAGCCATGGGTGACCAGATGATTCGATTGACCGGCGTTCCGGCTGACAGTCGTTTTTCTCAAGTCTTGGTTGCGGCTGATTACAAGATGAAGCGTCTCGGAATGGGTTTAGAAGCTGCTCCAATTAGCAATTTCCCAAGTTTTATGGAAATGGCTCAGAAAGCTAAAGTTCGAAACATGACTGCGGCTCCGCGATTCTGGATGGAGTGCAACTACGAGCCAATTGCAAAGAACGCAGATGGAAGTATCTGGCAAATTCGAGGTAAAGGCGTAAGAACGCTGACTGAAGATTCCAAGTTTGATAGTCAAGGTAAGCGAAACGGTGCGAGTAAGCCAAATCGATTTGCGGTAAAGTGGGCTGAGATGATGACAGAGCGATTTGACGAATTGTCATCCGCAGAGCCTGTTTTCCGAGAACTGCGAAACGTGATGGACTTGTCAGTCGTCGCGGCGATCATCAGCCGTGAGCAACTAAACCAAAAGGTTGGGCTCAAGACGCCAGCGATACTTGGGCTAACCAACGCTGCAGTTGTGCCGTCGTACACAATCCCGAAGGTTGTTCCTGCTCAATGCAGCTTTGTAAGAATTGCTCAGAGTTGGTTAGTTTCGGCTTCCGGTGGTATTCAGCTTGATTCATGGGGCATCGCTTCAAACACCGAAGTTCTTCCGAATATGGATGGCATCGAAGCTGCGACTGCGACACAGAGTGGCTCATGGTGGTGGAACGCAGCGTCCAACTAACGGCCTAAGTCGGGCGCCCTGGAAATGGTAGAGCCGGACATTTACAAACAGTAAGAAAAAAGCCAGACTTTACGGTCTGGCTTTTTTTGTTGCCTTCCATTTCCAGTTGCGGTCAACCGAACTTCGACCATTCAACCAACCAAGTAAACACGTGGATTTCGATTGAGTTCTTCAAATTCCCATAGCTTTTACCATACGGCTATTCCGGAAGAGTTTTTGTCTCTTGCGGATGACGCGGTGGTGTTCGACGTTCGGTCTCCGGGCGAGTTTATTCAGGGGCATATTCCAGGAGCCATTAATCTGCCGCTTTTCAGCGACGACGAGAGAGCTGAAGTTGGAACCATTTATAAGAACTCGGGACAAGAGTCGGCAGTTTTACGCGGTTTGAAAATTGCGGGCGGAAAGATGTCGGAGTTGGTCATCCAAGCAAAACAGGCGGCGTTAAGCCAGTCGGATGTTCTGGTTCATTGTTGGCGCGGAGGAATGCGGAGTCAGTCGATGGGATGGCTGCTCCGAACAGCTGGATTAAATCCGACGGTGCTCGAAGGTGGATACAAAAGCTATCGAAAGTATGCCCATGCGGTTCTCGATGCTTCCTATCGACTCAACGTCGTTTCTGGTTTGACAGGAGCGGGCAAGACTCGGATCCTCAGCGCTCTGGCTAAAGCGGGTGAGCAAGTGGTTGACTTGGAAGGGTTGGCAAACCATCGCGGTTCCGCGTTTGGGGGAATTGGGCAGCGAACGCAGCCGACCACCGAGCAGTTCGAGAATAACTTATTTGGACAACTTAAAAAACTTGATGCAGATCAGCCGATTTGGGTGGAAGATGAAGGGAATCGAATCGGGACTGTTGTTGTTCCTCATGGATTCTATCACCGGATGCGACACTCACCCGCCGTTTTTATGGACTCAAGCCCGGCTCGGCGGGTCAAGAATTTGATGGAGGATTACGGCGATCTTCCGTTGGCGGAGCTTGCTGACTCGATCAACAACATTCGAAAGCGATTGGGGCCGCAAAATGCAGATGAAGCATTGGCTTCACTCGAAGGAGGCAATGTCGCCCGTGCCATCGAAATTGTTCTAGCCTATTACGACAAGACTTATATGAAAGCTGCAAATTCGATGCCGCGTCAAATCATGCCGTCCTTAGCAATCGACGCACTGGAAGATTCGGAAATTGCTACGTCGGCCATAGCACTTTCCAGCGATGCAACTTTTGTTTAGTCGAGACTAAAGACAGAATCCCTAGTTCTCTCCAAGCCGACTAGGCATGTCTGCGATCACGTAAGCAGCAACGGCCAATGTGATGGCACATTCGGTTAGCTCTTTTGGATTTACTTTATCGACAGTATCCGCATTGGTGTGGTGGGTGTTAAAGTAGAGTCTTCCATCGACGGTCAGTCCCATGCACATTGCGCCAAGTGGTTTAAGCTGTCCGACGTCGGCCCCGGAGTAGCCTGGTTTTGCACGCGTCGCTCCAATCGGTTTGAGTAGAGCAAGGATTTCAGTGAGTTGATCTAGGGCGATCTGAGACTTTTCTTCGTCCTGAGCATCGATCGTAAGCCCCTGCGGTTTAAATCCACCTGAATCTGATTCTATTCCAGCCACATGGTCATCGTTTTGGTGGCGGGCAGCATAGCTTCTCGCGCCGGCAAGGCCGTTTTCCTCATTGGTCCAGAGAACGACACGGATGGTGCGTTTGGGTTTCAGATTTAATTTTCTAAGAATATTGAGGGCTTCCATTGCTGCGACACAGCCAGCCCCGTCGTCTTGAGCACCTTGCCCAACATCCCATGAATCGATGTGGCCACCAATCAGAACAACTTCTTCGGGTTTTTCTGAGCCGACAATTTCCGCGATGACATTGGCGGATGGCGCTTCCCCCATATCTTTCGCATTCATGACTAGTTTGACGACACACTTTTTACCGCGTTTTTGTAGCCGGCTAATCATCATGGCGGATTCTACTGAAATCGCCGCGGCAGGGATCTTCTTAACTTCAGCATCGTATCTCATCGCTCCTGTGTGTGGGCTGTCCAGAGAATAGGCGGTGACTGAACGAACTAGCGCCGCAACTCCACCTCGTTGGGCTGCCCATGAAGCACCATTGCTTCGGTATTGGACGGCGTCCCCGTAGCCAGCGCCGTCCGTTTCGGAATACCTCGCCATTGGATAATCAAACAGAACGATCTTCCCTTTGATTGCTTCGTCAGGAAGCGCATCTAATTCAGATTTACTTTTTACTGAAATTACCTCGGCGGTAATGCCCTCAGCTGGAGTTCCGATGGACCAGCCAAGTCCGAGCATATTTATTTTCATGGGGCGGGGTTCGATCAATTCGCAACTTTCATCGCCTCGAACCCATTTTCGAATGGTGACTGCTTCCGCGCGAACATTTTCCTGCCCGTCATCTTTCATAGATTTCTGAGCCCATGCAATTGCCTGATCTAATGAAGGACTCCCGCTCAAACGATGCCCAATGTCATCACATAGCTCCTGCAGTTTGATGAATGAGTCATTTTCTTTTTTTGCTGATTCGATAATCTGGTTTGCAACCGGTCCGTAGCTGGGAATTATATTGGCCGCATTTTCCTGAGCTTGGTTTGCAGAGAAAACACAAAGGGAAGTTGCCAAGGCTAAAAGTAGGTGCGAGGTTTTCATAGAATACTTTCGGCAGTTTTAAACGACTCATAATAGTAGGAGGGCTCCCCAGTTTGACCACCGTATCAAGGAGTGGCATGCGTTGGTTCTTTGGGGAAACTGCATTATCCGCAATCATTGGTTTGGTACAACGGTGGGTGGCACAGATTGATCTTTTCGGTCAGAACTTATTCGTGCCAGTTTTTGAACGCCTATAAAAAAACAGACAGTTCTATTTTTGAACTGTCTGTTTTTGTAGGAATATGTGAGTTTTTTGAGCCGAGCTTAACGTAACCGGCATTCAAGGTTAACTTCCTGGGTTAGCTGCAGATACCTCTGTTTTATCTCCTTCAGATGCTTCCTTGGCAGCCTTCATTGCGGCAACCGCGTCTTTATGAACAATGACTGCTACCGTTTTTAGCCTGACAAAAGCCTCAGAGAGATGAATGAAACCTTTGTGCTTTCCAATCTCTCCCCACGAATTTTTGACCACATAGTATTTGTTTCCCTCGGTATCTCGAGAGATGCCAACGAGATGCATCAGGTGATCGTCAGTTGTTGCCAGCGAAGTGAACGCGTCTTGTCGCATTTCCTGCGTGACGACTTTTTCTTCACCGGGGCGTGTAAATAGGTCACGACGTCCCTCGTTGGTCGGTAAAACTGCGATACCGCGTGCCGCAGAAAAACCTTTTTCGCTTACATCCCCATCCCACGCGACGCTAAAGCCGTTCTCGATCGCAAAATCAATCGTCTCGATGAGTTCGTCAATTGGCACGTTGTGGAATGAACCATTGGAATAGTTGTCGGGGATTTCAAGGACGAATGACTCACCGAATGGGTGGTGGGTGAATGAAGTAAGGCTTTGGTAGTCTTTTCCGTTAAATCCAAGGCTTTCAGAAAATTCCTTGGGCGAATAACTACGATCCCGATAAGTAAACCGAGCTGGCGATTCGCCCAAATAAGTATCCAGAATTTTGTCGGCGGCAATTTTCCACTTGGGAGAAAGTTTCTTCTGTTCAGCAACAGCTCCGAGAAAACCTTTCATTACCGCTTCCATTTCAGAGTGGTCATGACGTTTCGAATTGTCTTCTCTGCCGGAGTAATTCTCTTCCGGTACTAATCCAAACCGGTGGGCAGAGTTAATGAAATCATGAGCCAGAGCACCCTGGGAGAAGTTCGCTTTTCCCTGTCTTAATACATAATTTTGAGCTTTGTCTTTGTAAATGTTTTTGACAATAAACATTTCGGATAGATCGTGTTGTCCTTTTTCCTGTCGAATCAACTCGGATTCGATAAATGAGGCTGTCGCAAAACTCCAGCACGTCCCGGTTGAATCCTGTGATTTGACGTTGGTGTAAGGGATGCTGTATTCGATAGTGAAATCGTATTTGGGAACTGGTTTTTCGACTGTTTCCTGTGCTTCATCAACCTTGGTTTTTGTTTCTTGGTCGGTTTCTGTCGCCTTGGGAAGAACGCCATCAGCAGTTTTGGCGACCACGTCCTCTTGTCCTTCGGTAACGCTCATTGGAAGGAGCGTTAGCATGGCAAGTAAAGAAAGTTTTAAGATAATATTCTTATGAGTGTTTTGCATTGATCCACCTTTAAAGTTAACTCGACCACCAATGAACTTATGATACCCTAAAAATTACTCATCGTTGAGGCGGTTCCCTTTAAGAATCTCGTTTTGCGGTCGAAACCCCATCAGAAAACTGGCCATCCAAACCGCCCCAATCACCCATTGAACCGTACTGACCCATAAGTAGATACGGTGAATTCGGTAGAATTTCGCTTCGTCTGAGATCGTTTCACCCGATACGCTAATTAATTCGTCCAATTGCGGATGGAGGAATGCAAGCGTTACCAGACAGAGCGATAAACCGATCGCAAGTGCAACTTCAAGGAGGAGATTCCGTGTTTTTCGACTGCCGCGATTAAGCCAGAGGTCCATTGCCAGTAAGAAAATCGTCAGCGCTGCAGCAATGTTGAGCCAATGAGTGACCTCCTGGGTAATAAATCCCTGGGTTCTGGATGAGCCGAGGGTTTCACTTCCCACGGGCACAACGATCGAAGCATAAAAAGTGAATCCGCCCCACCAAATCGCGAATACAAGTAGCAGAGCAACACGCATTGAATTTCTGGCAAATTGGCTCAATGGTAACTCGGTGGTTTAGCTCTCAACAATAGTGGCTGGAGCGAGGTAACGATTATTTTAAGACCTATTGGATGTTACCAAATGTTTGAGTGTGCGTCCGGTCAGCCAGACACTGTGTTTCAGATTTGCGACGGAATTTTTTGGAATAAATCGTGTTCTGGTGATCGGGATGCGGGTTGTGTTCCATCTTGCCTTGTAGGGTTCGTCACCGCGTAGGAAGTCAAACTGTTTTAAGCCGAGTGCTATGGCACGTTGAATTGCAGTGGAGCAAATTTGATAGCCAGGTTCGAGACGCATTCGCGTAGAGTCCATTCCAGATTGGTAAAGGTAATAGGTGCTTTCGCTTTTAAAGCCAATCGCGGCAACGAGAGGTTTCTTTTCAAAATTGATAATAAGTAGCTCAGCCCGATTATTTTTTTCCATCGGTAGAAAGGCACGTTTCAGAAAAAGTTCAAAATCGGTGTTCGCAAAACATCCGGGCTGTCCCAGCATTTCTCGTCGTTGCTGGTGCAGTTCGACGAACATTTTCCAGAGTTGTTCAGTCGAGTACCGCGAATCAACGGATGAAAGGACCTCTGTATCTACACTTGCCAATCGTTTAGCAGCTGCCTTTGTCTTTCGCCGCATTTTTTTACTGAATTTTGCGTTCAGTTCCTCCCATGTTGAAGGGAGTTCAACTTCCCAGCCTCCCTCGAGTTCGGTGGTGTGGTGTTTCATTCCGTTCGCGGTTAAAACCTCGCAAAGATATTCAGCGTTGGGGTCGTTAGGCGAGATGCCTTCGAGTTCAATGACGTCAATTCGTCCTAGCGTGTCGGCACACCCAATGTTCTCAATTAACCAGTCGATGGCAATGCGGTTGAATTCCTGATGAATCTCCTCTCGGGAGATCAGGCTAAGATAGTCACTGCAAGCGTCACCCGACCCGAGGAACCTAAGTTTGTTGAGTAGCGGTTGCGTGCGATCAATACACCACGGGGCAATCCCAACCCACTGGTTGTCATTATTTATGCCGACGAGTACTGCAAGTTCCAGATCTTTTCCGAGGGTCTGAAACCAGTTAGTCATCCAGTCAAATTGAAAAAAAGGAAAACTGCCGGCCAGGGTGTCCCATTGGACGCGATCCTGTTCCAAATCGGAGATGTTTTTATAGAGCTGCAAACGCATGTTAGTTACTAGCTGGAGGTTGATTGTTTCGCAGGAGCGGCGGTTGGAGTTTTTGATCGATTTTCGAATCTCTTTCTCATTGAAATCCACTTCGTTCGCAGGATTTTTGTCAGTGGCTGTTCCAGCCAGTGGGTGAAAGCTGCGGCAATCGCAATGACGGCTCCAGTGGTAAGTAAGAAAGCGAATACGGGATAGCACCCTGCAAGCTCCAGCTGCCTCATGATTAAAGTGCCAAGATTGTTGTGAACGAGATAGAGCGAGTAGGAAATGAAGCTGATGTACACGAGCGGTTGAAACCTTAGCAACGGTACGCGACCGAACGCACTGGCAGTTAACAGGCCAAACATCAGGATGGTGGCCAATGGATTATGTTCTCGAAGGTCAATTGCGTGGAAAACAATACCGCTCAACACGATGCCGCCCCAGAGAATCCAGGGTGTTCCCCGTTTCGATCTCAATTCATTGAGAAGAATTCCCATCGCGAACAACGGTAACGTTCGAATAAATAGAAGCTCTTCAATTACATAAAAAGTTGAATTCCAATCAGACTGTGGATACCAATCCTTGAATTTGGTGAAGGTGGTTCCCAGAATCAAACAAACGGAAACGGCAACCAGCATCGTACGAACAGGTTTATCGAGGAACCCTGAAATTAACAGAAACATAAGAAATACATAAAACAGCATTTCAACTTGGAGAGTCCAGGTTACCGGTTCCATATTCTCGTAACCTAGTAAGTTGGGCATTGTCGTGAGATTTGCTACGGTCCAGTCCAGCGTTGGAGCCGTGTTGAACATTGGGATATATGCGAAGAGCACGACATTTAAAAGAATCACAATCCAATAGGACGGAAAGATTCTAATCCACCTCGCGGTGATGAAATTTGCTGCATCTCGCTTGCTGAGCAGGGTCATGGCATTAACCAAACCGCTGAGCATGAAAAATAGCTGAACTCCGTACTTTCCATATGGAAACTTGTAGCCGATCGGTGAGCTAAATCCGTACTTTTCTTCATAGACCCACGTGAAATGGAATAAGAGCAAATTCAGGCACGAGAGTGCTCGAATGGCATCTAATTCCAAAATCCGTTTCGACTTTGGCTTGGCAGGAGCGGTTGGTAGAAGCTGAGTCATTTCGAATATTTTTGAACCGCGTTTTTACGGGATTTCGTGATTTGATGGTGTCGATTGTGAAAGGTTATTTCACGTTTTGTTGGTTTTTAGGGATGCGGTTTGATTTCGACACGATTGGGCAGAGATTGAACGGATTTGTTCGGGTTAAACCAGTTTCACCGATTGTGCGTTTTTTTGAATTGATCAAATTTCGCAACCGGAATCGGTAGAAATGGGGAGAGCTTTCAGCAATATTCACTGCCGATTTTGATAGCAATTTTGGTGGTTGAAAAAAAAAGGATGGGAAAGCGCCAGTCAGTATTCAGCGTTTGGTGCGTTTTTTTCGAGTAATTAATTCCTTTTAGGATTCTGATAATATTTTTCTTAAAGTTTGACATCAGAAGCTAAAAACTTCTCTTGACCCAAATCGATGGTTTCAATAACTTGCCAATCCATCAAGGGTTGAGTGTCAAACACTCAAGTACTTGAACAGAAATAAGAGTTGTTTTGTGAAGGCGGATTGCACTGGGATTGACTTGTCAATTCTGCGATCAGCAAGTTGATACGCTGACATGGATGTTGCGTTAGAAGCTTGTGGCTCGATCAAAGCTGAAGCCGATCAAAGCATGGATGCGGAGATCGAACTTCGTCCAATCGCTCTCGGACTTACTGAGGTGTTCTAAGCCCCCCTGGAACCCAAAGTTGCCGAGGGTGTTTTTTTTTGCGCTGATGGTTGGATTCGCCGAAACCAGTTTTGGATTGCTAGGCTACGGAGTGTTTTCTTAATGAAGATCAAGCGGTATCAAGTTGATGCGTTTACCAACAAGCTCTTTGCAGGAAATCCAGCGGCAGTCTGTGTGATTGAGAAACCGATTCCAGACGCGCTGATGCAGGCGATTGCAGCGGAAAACAATCTCTCTGAAACAGCGTTTGTTTGGGGAGGTCAGGGTGAGTATGAAATTTGCTGGTTTACACCACTCTGTGAGGTTGATCTATGCGGTCATGCTACCCTCGCCAGTGCTCATGCGTTAATTGCTGAAGAAGGGGTTTCAGAGAACGTGATCCGGTTTAAGTCGCGAAGTCGTGGAAATCTAATCGTCACGCAACGGGGATTATTTTACGAGCTTGATTTTCCCAGAGCTGGTTTTGCTAGGCAAGGCGAAGACAGATCGTTAATAGGGTGTGTAAGCGAGCCGCCCGTTGAGTTTTGGTCCGCAAATGAGGATCTTTTGGTGGTGTACTCTGATGCGGATTCCGTCTCTCGCCTACAAGTGGACAGTGGCCGATTAGGCGAACTGAAATATCGCGCACTTATTGCGACTTCGACCGGAGACGATTGCGATTTCGTATCCCGTTTTTTTGCACCCGCCCTCGGTATTAACGAAGATGCGGTCACTGGATCCGCTCATACCGTTTTAGCTCCATTTTGGTCTGACCGCCTAAAAAAGAAGAAGATGAAGGCTCGGCAGTTATCGCAGCGTGGTGGGGAATTGACGTGCGAGTTAGTCGGTGAAAGAGTCTTGATCAGTGGAGAAGCCGTCACTTATTCAACCGGCACGATTTTGATTGACTAGTATTGGAGCGAGTCTTGGTTGTTAAAAGGTTCCCCCGAGAAATGGGTGAAGGTGAAATTGCATATCCTTGATTAACAAGCGTGTATTGCCAAAAGTTGATTAGATAAAAGCAAATTGGCCAATAGTTAAGAACCAAATGGCCGCTTATTTAACAACGATTCCGTGATCGAGTTGTGTTTCTGGGTCTTTGAAGGCACGCTTAACGAATGCCATTCCCAGATGGCATTGATCGCGAAGCGAAAAAGTAACCGAGCTAATCTTACCAGCGGGTTGGCCATCGACGGTCAATTCATCGCCAGCGGTCGGAAGTTTCTCCGATTGCGAAAGCGAAGGGAACTGAATGGTCACTAAGAGCCGATTAACACGGCCTCTTGCATCGATTCTTGCGACCGTCTCTTGTCCCAAATAGCATCCCTTGTTGAAGTTAATTGCTTGGGAATCACGTTGCAGTTCTTGGGGCAGATTGTCTTCTGAGATATCCACTTCGTACCAAGGTGTCGCATTTTCGATTCGGCAGACCTGCAGTGCGTTGTGGCCGCATTCCGCGATCCCCTCGTTCTTGAGGATGGTTTCGATTTCAGGCAATTCAGGTTTTTTGGACAGAATGAGATAGCCAAACCCGGCAATTTCAAGATTAGCTAGAAAAATCTCGTGATTGTTGAGTTGCACTTTTTGAACTTTGTTTTTCGATGGGAGATTACTTGTGAGTTGTGTCAAATAATCCTCCGCTGCGTTTCCTTTTACAAATAATCCTGCCCAGTCTGCTGTGGCATCTTCAAGGGTTACTTCTTCCCGAATTAGATATTTATCCAGGTGGTCAATTGTTGTCTGGACGTTTCTTCCATGCCCAAAGAGGAGAAGTTCGTCTGGTAAGTTTATTACATGGACGAAATTAAGAATCTTACCTTTTGTATTAAGAATAAAGGCTTCGCAGACGTGGTTGGGTTCTAACTTCTTGATTTCGTTGGTGCAGAAGTTGTGAAAAAATGATAGTCGGTCTTCACCGATGAGACGAATTAAACCGTGATTTTCCAGTCTCGAAAATCCGGCGTTCTGCGTAAGCGCTTCGTAGTCGCGTTCAAGTTGTTCGGTCATATTTTGTTTTTTAGCTTCCTTCGGTCGAAGGGGCGTCACCTGTTTTAATTTGAGTTTTGTGTGCGTCGCGGATGACGAGGCAATCTTCGATAGATTCAGCCATCCTGTGGATTTCATTAACGGACGTAAGGTGACCGAGTCCTAGCTCTTCAACCGTCTGCTCTGACAATGCGGATTTAAGAAAAACGGGTCGATCTTTGATGATGCCAGCGACTCGTTGAAGGGTTTTGGTAAGTTTGGAACTGATATTGTCTTCGAACTGTGACATGCAAGCTTTACGCGTGTTGCGATCGGGGGGAGTTGAAATTTCAGACCAGATAATGATAGGCGAGTCAGGTTGGGTGACTTCGCTGGCGGCAATCAATGCTTGCGCAAAGTCGTCCCAAGACTGATCCATCGGTTTGGCTTCAATCGTCGCTACGCAAAGGCCGGATGGGTTGAGCCATTCCAGTGACCACAGTTGATTGGTGGCCGATCTCGCAGATTCTAGGGCGTCTTTCTTAGCGCCGCTGCGAACCTCACGGATGGTGTCCCCCGGGCCGCAGACAACCTGAATTGCAAAAAAGGCTCCAAGCGATTCATTGGCCAATTCGATTTCAGTCCAACGAGAAATAAATGAGCCTTTACCCTGGGCGAATCGGTGCAGTGTCGCTGTCGTACTGAAGTCTGGGTAGATGCAATCGGCCTGTTGGTTAACTTCGCCGGGACTTGGGAAACCGATAGGAATGACAACGTCGGCGTCAACCAAGGTTCGGTTGACGTAAACTGGCTCTCCCTCCTCGTTGGCAGCAAGATAAGAATGGCCCGTTTGGTTTTCCGGGTCATGGACCTCGGTATTTAACGATTGAAATCCAAAGTCAAATGAGAAAATGTGTGGGCGTTTTCCTTCTGCTTTATCTTTTTCAGCCATTTCATATTGAGCCGTGGGGATGCCCAAGTTTTCAGCCGTCCTTCCAGTGACGACAAGCGTGATATCGTTTAACTCAATGCCATTGGTGATCAAGTAATCGACAATCGACTCAGTCAAATAGTTGGCGTGAGGGATGTCGGATTGCAATGCGATCGCAACTGTATCACCCTCAAAAACTGACTCTGAAAGTGCTGGATAGAATTCGGGAGCATCAAGAGTTTTTTTCAACGCACTGGATAGGTCGATGTTTGGCTCGATTGAAATATCAAGCTGGGGTACTGAGAAATTTGGTTTCTCTGCTAAAGGTCTTAGTAACTCAGTGGCGATGTTGCCGTTCGGATGCGATTCAGTTGTCAAGGGAATACTCAAAATAGTGAAGTGTTGCGCCAGAAATTTATCTAATGGCTTTAATCGGCAATCATATCTATCCTTCGTTTGGGGTCAACGACCGAGAACGATGTTCCTCAAAAGAACGCTATTTGTTAGCCGACTTTGATATTTGTAGGTGTTTTGGCCAAGTTCGAACCTGGTAAGCCAACTTGTTTCAATACTTGAGCACGCGGTTCGCTCTATGGGAATCAATCTTTACCCGTATTTTGCAAAGAGGTTAAATTAATGGGTGATGTGAAGTGCGATGCTAAACTAAGAGACGCTCATGAACGGATTCATTTCTTCAAAATTTCGCTTTGTCATGGCATCCGTCGTATTGATGGTAAGTTTGGGGTGCAACCCCGCGGAAGAGCCTTCGAGTGTTGGCTCTCCCGGTGAGCTTCAGCCAGGCGGGCAATTAACAGGCGAGGCCATCGATCTAATCGATGATGATCTGTCATCGGAGGAAATACTCGCCAAAGTAATCCAACGTTATGCACAGGCGGAATCCTACCAGGATAAGGCTGTCTTGTATTTAAATTATCAACTTGAGGGTCGACAGACTCAAGAACCGCAGCGATGGTCGACTGTCTGGGAGCGGGGCGGGAAGTATGCTGGAGCGTTGTTTAACGGAAAAGTTGCAGCCAACGGTGGAATTCTGAGTTGTTATATATTCGATATTGAAAGTGAGAATCTAGATAACCAGCATCTTTTAATGGCCTATCAAAATGAGGTTCCTTTCACTGAGCTTTTTTCGGATTCAATTGCGAAGTATTTTCTGGGTGGCTATTCCGATCTGCCATTGGATGAAACAAAAATTGATGAGACGCCGCGGCTTATTCCTCCTCCGCTTTCATTGCTGGCTCCTGAGTTATCCAATCCATGGATTCAAGGGTCAGAGCAGTCTTCCCGTTATGACAATGAAGATATGGATGGTAGAAGTTGTTACGTAGTTAGATCGTTATCGGGGGATATGACGGCGGACATCTGGGTGGACCGTGAAACACTGATCATTCATCAAATTTCATTGCCGCTTAAATTGCTGGTCGGTGAAGTGGTTACTTCCCCCGAAATAAAAGAAGTGGAGCTAGTGGCCAAATTCCACGAGGCAAAATTCGACGAATCAATTTCCGCTGCTAAATTTGCGATCGAAGACCGTGGAGATGCAACTCCGCTGGAAAAGTTTGTGGCGTTGCCGGAATCAATCCCGTCGGGATTGATTGGTCAGGTCGTGCCCGATTTTCAACTTGTCGATGATCCAAGTGTTCCGGTTTCCAGCAACCAATTTCGTGGGAAAGTCACAGCGACTCTTTGGCTGGCGGGCTTGTCGTCCTATTCGGCAGTAGGTGAGTTTGATTCGCTTGCTGGTGAGATGGTCGATGACCGGTTTCAATTTGTCGTTGTCTATTCTGATGCCGATCTTAAAGAAGCGGGTTCACTCGTGGTCGTTGATGAACTTGCGTCCTTTACGGGCGTTGAGAACGTCAAACTTTACTTCGATTCCGCCATGAGAGCGAGCAAGTTATTGCAGATGAATGTAGTTCCCTCAGCGGTTGTTTTTGATGAAACAATGCGAATGCAGTTTGCTGTTCCGATTGGGAAATCCGACTGGAAACGGGATCTGAGAGCAGCAATGGTTAGGGTCGCCGAAGGCGAAAATATTGCCGATGAAATGAAATTATCCTACGGCCGTTTCATTGAGTCGTATCGCCAGCAGTTACAGGCAGTTTCAGCGCAGCAACTGTTAGATCAAATCAAAGGAAACTGATCGAGTGGAACGCTGTGAGACCGCGAACGCGAAAGACGCCTTCACGCTCCCCGGTTCCGATTTAAAGCTACCGAATGCTATTTTTAACATCAAGAATCTGTGAATTCGACACCGAGTTGCCGAATCTATCAAACTGGTCGAATTGCCATACGACTCGTTTGTTTTTTGGTTCGATTTCTACCAACAGGGGTTGGCCAGGTCCAGCGTGACAATTTCCGATTACATAGTTTCCGTTAGGTAATACCTCGAGTGTAGTTACCCAGGCGAGCGTGATGCCGGGAAGGTCGTTTTGTTTTAGATGCCACGCAACTTTCTTGTCGGGAGTTACTTCGATAACCGAGTGGCCGTTACCGGTCGCGATCAGTGTATTTCCATTGGTTAGCCTGACTGCGCCAAACAGTTTGTTGCCAAACGAATCTGAGCCGTGTCCATTTTTTGCTTCTTTCCCGAACATTGGGACTTCGTATTCCCAGACTACTTTACCAGTTCCGTCGTATTCTCTTAATTTACCATCGCCTTCATGACAAACGAGATAGTTGCCGTTTGCAAGTTTTCTTGCAAGTCGGGTGTCCATATGCGGATGCGGATTGTCAACGGTTAGTTTTACTTCCTTTAAGAGTTTGCCGTCTCGATCCACTTCAATGATTCGAGCGACACCCGATTCGGCGATCATGATGTTTCCATCATCCAGTGGTTGGAATGCATGAACCTCTACTTTCTTTCCAGCATTGCCATTTTGATTACTGGAATCGTAGCTCCAGACGACCTGTTTAGTTTTGGGGTCGATCTCGACGACCTGATTCCTTCCTTTTCGGGTAAGGATATTGCCGGATTCAAGCACATGGATATCGTGGATACCGCCCCATTTCATTTCCCAGTCCACATCACCCTGTTTATTTACAATTGCCAGTTTTCCGTTTCCCTGGGTAACCAAAGCATGTTGCGCCGTGGCAGGAATCGTTATTAGAAAACATGCGATTGCAATTACGGTGGTTATCAGCTGGGGCAGGGCACGCATGTTGTTCCTCAATTCGAAGGGAATTTAATTTTTCGGGGCTTGGCTTTCGAGGCTTGGCTTAAATCAGAGCAGTCGAAATTCTAATCGAACACAATTCATTGAAATTATGACGAACACATAATAACACATCTTATAGCATGCGGAAAATCGCTGGAGACTAAACTCGGATTTGCTCCAACTACGCGCAGCTCGATCTTGACCACGTGATGATTGCATCCCCGAAAATTCGGAACGCATGAATTCAAAGCGACGGCAGGCCTGGACGGAATTACGATTTCTTTCTGCCGATTAACACGCTTTGCATGTAACCATGGTGTTTGCCGCGAATTTCTAGGATATCGAAGAAACGTCCCCAGGTTTTTTGCAGGTAAGCGTTACTGTGGACGACGAGCGCTCGGTAGGGGCCTACATCGGTGTACCTAAAACACTTCCGCTCCTGGGGTATATCGTGTTTCAGTAATTCGTCAAAATCCGGATCGACATCCCGGAATCGTTTCAGCAAGCCATTGTTATCGTCCGCGTCTTGGAGCAGTTTCCAAGTGTCTTCATTATGGACGGTGAGATAGCAGAGTCCACCCGGTTTTAGCACTCGGTACAGCTCCGCTAACCATGCTGTTTCGAATGTATCGATGTGGGTAAAAACAGAAAATGCGCTGACCAAGTCAAATGAGTGGTCGGCGATCGGCAACTGTGGAATGCAATTGTTGTGCACAAGCTTTAAACGTGGCGGCATGTTGTCATTGAGCCATCGAATGTGTCGACCATTAATATCCGATCCCCACAGGTTTGGAATCTCGGATTGGGCGCAAAAATGTCGAAGTACTCTCCCAGAGGCACAGCCAAAATCCAAATAAGAATTTAAGTCCAATTCGTATTGCTGGGCGACCTGTTTGATTTTCAAAAAATCAGCAAGTCCGGTCATAAAAAAGCGTGCATTGAAGTTTGGGTTATAACCTTCCCGGTCACTTGCGTCGGGAATCGGGAACGTGTCTCGTTTGATAAAATCTTCGAGCGGTGTATCGCCTAGTAGTTCCGGGGTAAGCACGTCCTTGGCATTGAACTCTTCCAACGGCATTTCCGATGGCGACGGGAAATTATTAAAAGGCGTTGTCGAATCATGGTTGAGTGAAATGTCATCTTCCCAGGTGGGCATCCGGAAATTTGCCCAGTTTGAATCCTGATTCATTTTCTTAACTCGGTCGCAGGTGTTAGTTGTTTGTGAAGCGTCTCAGCGGGCCTGAGATGTTACCATTCACAGTGAATGACTCTCTGGTTCCTTCGACGATTATTGCTTAACTTGCAATATTCGTCGACCTCAGTGTTGGCCTGCTAGAGACGGCTTGTAAGAATCAAGATTGTCTTTTCTCGAGAAAGTGTGGGCTTTTCGATTCAAATTAAAGGGGATAGGCTGTGAAACTTGCCATGTCAATCGATTGGAATCTGAGTAATGTCATTTCGAAACGATAATCATGATTCTTCACCTTTGAATCTTGTTTTGCCTCGGACCGAGCGAGCTGCGCTTAGCGGAATCCTTAATACCTCTTCCATCTTTTTAAGCGAACGGAATCTTCTTCGTTTCTTTCGTTGGGAAACTAGAAAGCTGGACCGGCTTCTGGAAGCCGATGAGTCTTACGATGTTTTTCAAGTGATCAAAATTCCCCGAGTAATTGGTGTCTCTGAAGCTAATCGAAACTGGTCCGTTCTGATGGTGATCGAGCATCTTTGCCTTGTGATTGAGGACTGTCGAAAGGCAATTGTTGCGTTAAGTGACGGGGTTGAACCGAGAGGTGAGATTGATCTTTCGCTTTACGCACCAAGTACAAGTGTCGGGTTTGATGTTATTGACCGTTTTGAACATCAAGTTAGTTGCTTCTGTGAGGACATTCAGACGGTGATGAAACGTGAGGGCGCATTATCCGGAGGGTCTCGTTTTTCTCATCCGTGCTTCGGAAGTATGAATGCGAAAAAATGGCTTGCATTTGCGGCTTTGCACCAAGCGATTCACAGACGACAGGTTCAAAAAATCATCGTTATGCTGGGGATTGCCTGACTGCGTTAGCAGGGTATTGCCTTGATTGGAGCGGAGGAGTTTTGATCCCCTTTCGCCGTCGATTTGTCAAGTTGTTAGACGTGTACCGATTGTTACGGCAGGCCAGCGTCATTGTTTAACATGTAGACGCAGTGGTGGTTCATGTTTCCCAAGAAAGGCGGCGTTAACCTTGTTTCACTTGCCGATAAATAGCTTAAGACATGGGAGTATCCCGTCATAATTGGCGGATTCAATTGGAAGGAGTCGAACGATGGATTTAGGTGACGATCCTGTTTTGTGGATTGGTTTTGGAATCGCATTCATTGCATTTGTCGTAAGTTTGATTGTTGGAATCAGGCTGTTTCGAAAAAGAAAGAGATCGAAAGGGCTGATCTGTTCTGTATTGTCATTCAGCTTATTTCTGTGCACAGCCTGGGTTGGGGTTGAAATCTTGAGGGACGGAAGTCTTGACGCGATGAAAAATGACCCACAATGGTTGGCAGATCAGGAGCTTCTTAATGAGCTCGAAGACCTCGATTTCGACATCGATTTTTAATCGCTTAGCTAGTTAGAGTGTCGAACATTGGATTTTAGCAGTTTGGGTGAATGTAGTTGTATCAAAACATTTCACTCAACTGCTGGGTTGTAAGGATGGGTATTTCTAGGCGGTTTGCTTTTTCACTTTTGGAACCTGACCCCGGACCGGCGATAAGGTAATTGGTCTTTTTTGAAACGCTGCTGACGCATTTTCCCCCACGCGATTCCACTTCTTTTTCCCAGTGCTTCTTACCTTCCGGGAAACCGCCGCTAAAGCAGAACGTTAGCCCTGAAAGCTTGCCTTCGGATACCGAAGCGGTTGGCTCAACAAACTCAAGAAGCGCGTCAATTTCCGCTTTATGAGTCTCGAAGAATTCGCGGATTGCATTCGCCGTAATGGAACCGATGTCGTCTACAAGTTCGAGTTGTTCAATCGAAGCCGTGCGTATTTTTTGGAAAGACCCGAAATGGGCGGCTAGGGCTTTACCAGCAGATTTGCTGGCGGACTCGATTCCAAATGAGGCAAAAAGTTGCCACAGGGGGACTTCTTTTTTTGATTGAAAGGCTGAAAGAATCGCTTCTTCGAGTACCTCGTTGGTCAATTTATCTGGTGCTGGAATCATCTGAATGGCAGCGACGGCCAGCGTCGCCTGTCGGCGCGTCAAGCCAGACGTCATGGTGGTGTCGATATCCAATTGATAAAAATCAGCTGGTTTGGTTACCAAGCCACTCTCGAATAACTGAGTGACTCGACTTTCACCAAGACCGAGAACTCCAAAGGTTGCAAGGAAATAACAGAGTGAACTAATGTTTTGCGCCGGGCAGTCCTGGTTAGTGCAGATGAGCTCCAGCATCTCCTCCGTTCCACCGGCTTGAAGTTGGGTTGGTTGCTCGCAAGAGGGACACGCTTTCGGGAAATTGGGTTTTCCTTGACCATCGATTACTCTGATCACCTTGGGGATGATTTTCCCCGCTTTCCTGACTGCAATCTTGGAGCCAATGGTTATTTGGTTTCGTTCCATAAAACCAGCATTATGAAGGGTCGCACGGGAAACGTTTGTCCCGGCCAATCGGACGGCGTCAAAAACCGCAACACTCGTTAATTTTCCGGTTCGACCTGTCTGCCATTCAATGGAATTAATGATGGGAGTCGCCTCTTCTTCCCTGAATTTCCAAGCGATTTTTCCTTTGGGGTTTCCAGTGAGTGGGTCACCGTGTCTTCCGAGTTGCTCCTGTTGCGCGAGATTGTTGACGCCAACAATGACGCCATCGACCTCAAAATCAAGTTCGGAGATATTGTTTTCAAGCGTTTGCAGGTTTTCGAATCGAAAAAGCTCTGCGTGAATGTAAGGTATCCCGAGCACTTTTTGGCAGTACTCAAAACGACCGATTTCAGTTTGATAGGGAAGGGGGGCCAACCCTTCGATGCTGTACGCAACAAAACTCAATCTCATACGTTTGGTTTTTTCGGGATTTTTGAATTGCCGAATTCCACCTGCGGTGTGGTTTCTCGGGTTGGCCCTAAGTTTATCACCGGCAAGCGTGAGAGCTTTTTGAACTTTTTTGAAATCCGATAATTTGCAAATCAACTCACCACGAATGGAGCATGTGATTTTCTCAGGTAGCTCCGCTGGAATCCCGTGCACATATTGGACCTGTTCAGTGACGTCTTCTCCGTTAATTCCGTCTCTAGGCCGCAATCCAGCACTGATTAATTTGCCATTTTCGTAATATATCGCGATGGCTACGCCGTCAAGTTTGTATGTTTGATAAAAGAACGAGTCCGGAAAAGAGATTGGTTCATCCTTGTAAGACTTTCCTTTTATCGTTTTGATATTTTGATCGTATTCAGGGATCTCAGCGGCCTGAACCGTTTTTGAAATCCATTTAAAGAGTTGGGTTTCCTGGGTCTCGAGATCTTCGTGGCTAGCCTTTTCGATCGACGTCATAGGTGGGTCGTGGACAACCTTTAAGTTAGTCGACACAAACTCGGAGGCAGTCGCTGTGGCGAATAAAGGAGAGTCAGGGCGGAGTTCCTGGAGCTGTCGCCTGAGATCGTCATATTGGCTATCTGTGACGATCTCATTCGTTTCAGGATGAACGCAATCGAGCCCCTGTTCATAGAGAGTGTCGAGGTGACTGATTACCTTTTCGAGGTCGTCGGCGGGATTAACGTCAGGAGACAGTTGAAGTTGTTTCTGGTTTGACTTTTTAGCCATGGGGTGCTTCCAGACCGTTGCTCAAAGGTTCTCTTCCGATTTCTCTAAATCTATCGATCGCCGAGTAAGAGCTGTTAATGATTTTGGGGTGTTAACAAGTTCATTCGCCAGGAACTAATTATATCGTCACGGGCCCTTGTGAGGCAGGCTGGCGGGTGCGATTCTGGTCGGTTGAGATTTTTTTTATGGTAATCGGGAAGGATCGTTAAGGGCTTCCTTGATCGCTTTTTTTATGTTTTTTTGATTTTGTTCTACTGGGATTTGATCGGTGATTCTTTCCAGCCATTCCGTTAACTGGATCGAGTCCTCGGTTCTACCGAGCCGCTGGAAACTCTTGATAATGTCAACTGCTTTCCGGTAGGTTTGCGGTGTGCTGTCCGGATTCTCGGTCAGGGTTTGAAAAAAGTCCTTCACCTGTTGACGAGCAACCGGATCATTTTCGCTTCCGAGTAGGGCGATCGTTCGGGTATCAAAACGGTCGTATAATAAGTGCTCACGATACTGCAGTGCGATTCTTCGAGACTGTCTCCCTGGAAGTTCGAACAGTAATTCGGCAAGTTCTGCAAACGTTTTCACTGAAGGCGAATCGATTTCAAGTTTATTGTGAGCTGCAATTGCGAGATTGGCGAGTCTTGTGAGGGCGGAACTGTTTTGGGCAATTTTCGTTAACCGCCGACGACATTCGGATTCAAATTGAATTGCTCTTTCGGGATCAGCGGTAACCATGAAGTCGTACAGCGGGGCTAAGGCGACGGCCAAATTGGCTTTGGCCTCAATGTCGAGGTTATCATGATCGCAATATTGTTGTTCAATTTTAACAAGTGAATCTCGAGTGCCTGGAAGATTCATTTTGCTTGAGACATTTAAAGAATCGACAAGACTGCTGGCATCGATATACGAGGTGATCGCGAAAATCTGTTGAGATTCTGTGAGTGAACGGCTTAGTAGGTGTTGTGATATTCGAGCACGTTCCTTGCAGAGAGCGACTCCAATTCCCGGAGCTTCTCGCCCCCAGGTTTGATGTATTTTTATCGAACGCTCGATTAGTTGGTTTATCGACTGGTTCGCGAATTCAAAATCAGCCTCTGATACTCGCGGGTTGGAATTCCCGCCTTCCGGAACGGTATCTCCGGTGTCTTGAAGCACTTGATCAGAGGATTCGGGTGAGGCCTCTAAGTTGTGCGTGTGGGAATAGGGGTAGCTATGGCTTTTTTCGACCTTCTCGGAGAGTTGGTTGTTTCGTGTTTGAATGCCTAGTCTGTAAATTAAGGCGCTAACGGCGCACAGTAAGATGAACCCCGCAATAGGTTTAGAGTGGAAACGTAGGAATCCAAGCAACAGCTCAAGTCGTTCTCTCCAATCAGGAGATTCATGCGTTTCGTTTGGTTGTGGGGAATTGTTTGGGTTGGGGTTCGACACGATGTTGATCGCTTATCAGGTGGCCGACCAAGAAAATTTAGATCACTAACCGGAGCGGGGTGGGCGTTTAGGGGGCGGCTTATTGATTTTAGATAGCCACTTTAAAATACCGCCAACGGTGACCGAAACAGTCGCCAGCGTGAGAACAACTCGTCCGAGGTTGGGGCGGGCTGCGATAATAATCAAGCAGGTCATCGAACCAATCACCAGGATGGCTGGTAATTTGTTTTTTAAAACCATCAACTGCGGGAACGCCAAACACATTACCGCTAAAAGTGCCCCGACTCGAATGCAAAGTCCAACAACTAGTTCGTTTACTTCAATCTGAAGAAAATAAAAGCTCACTCCGCATACAAGCAAGCCCGCCGCAATCAAGCCTAGTAAAATTCGGATCATAGAAGCTGCATGATTCAGAATGAAAATTCACGGGCGAATTATAGGATCTCTTTTTTCAGGCGATCAAGAAGTTGGACTGCGTGACCAATTTCTTCCTTTTGTCGGGCAGGCTCCTGAGGGATTTCACGTTCGATGGTAAGCGGGCCTCGATAGCCGATGGCTTTAAGCGCCTGTAAGTACCGGTCCATGCCAACTTCGCCGTCGCCGAGCATTGTTTCTTCGCCCCACTCCTCACCGGGATTTGCCGCCCATTTGGCATCTTTGCAATGAACACTTCGAATCTTATTACCTAGTAGGCTAACGGCTTCAATCGGATCGCCTGCTCCATATAGGATCATGTTGGCAGGATCGAAATTCACAAAAAGATTGTCCCGTTGGGTGTCTCCAATGAACTCTAACAACGCAGGTGCGGTCTCCTGGCCGGTTTCCAAGTGGAGTGCTTGACCATTGTTTTTCGCATAGTCACATAGCTCCTGGGTTACCGAAAGAATCTCCGCATAGCCAGGGTCGAGCTTGTCATGAGGAACGAAACCTAGGTGAAGCGCTATAACACTGCAGCCAATCATCTTTGCAAAGTCTGATATTTCTTTCATCTCTGCCAGTCTAGACTCGCGTGTCTCAGGCGGCATTAATCCAACGGTATTCACAACGGTTGGGATATCCGCATAGCTTTCTCCTTCGAAGCCACCGAATACGGCAGTGACAGAAATGTCAAATTTCGCAAGGCGGGAGAGGATTTCGTCGGCAGTCTCCTGCGTGCGATTCCCTTGATGAGGCGCATGGATCTGGATGGTTGGGATCCCAAGTTCGTGGGCAACGTTTAGGTCGACGCCTAATCCGGCGTCTACACTGGTGAATACTCCAATTTTCCAATCTTCCAACGTAACAGTCCTTATTGTTTGTTGTTATTTTTCAGTCGCTCCAGAATAAACCACAAAGCCCGGAACAGCAAGCGTTTCAGGCGAAGCAGGTTGGGTGAGTATAGCGGACACGGCGACCACGGTGTCGTTTGACTTTTACGATGTTTAGGTAATAAAAAAAGGCCACCGTCAAACGGTGGCCTTTTTGTTTAATAACTTTGGGAAAGCGTGATTCCCGTTTGAGGATTAATCGGTTTCGATTTTACCGACTTGGTCTTCTTCGATTTCTTCCTGAATGATAATCCGCGGTGTGACCATCATCATGAGGTTTTGTGTCTCATGTCCAATACCGACGTTCTTAAACAAACGGTTCACATAAGGAACATTACTCAAGAATGGAACACCTCTTTCGGTGCGGCTTTCGTTCATTCGCTTAATTCCACCCATCAGAACAGTACCGCCGTCAGGAACGCTGACAACTGTGTTGACTGATGTTTGGGCGAGGACCGGCAACTGAACGGTGATACCTTGTGTGGTAGTCCTTTGAGTTTCATCCTTTTGGCTTCTTGAACCGCCATCACCCGCTTCGAGCAGATTGTCGAGAACCGAGGTGCTCGACTGTTCTGTTGTTGTGCTTCCGTCGAATGTAAAGGTGTCGACGTCGGTCACTTGGGTAAAGAACGGAACCAATTGTAAGCGAACGAATCGGCGGTCATCAGAAACGACGGCGGGAACATTTAAGGTAGTACCCACCGGGAGAATCGTGATGATCGGCTGGGGAGGGACGGGCAAAATCCCCACAAAAGGGACCCCCGAAGTTCCGAACGGACGGGGTGCACCCGCGG